>JBBRVD010000114.1:0-12248 GCA_038247175.1 Burkholderiales bacterium
ATCCTGCCCGTCGCCCTTCTGCAGTCTTGCCAGATCACGCGCCTTGCGTGCGGCCATCAGACTGATCTCCGGATAGGTCCCCAAGGCTAGCCGTTTCTCGACATTGGCGAAACGGTACTTGAAGAACCATCGTTTCTTCTGGTTTGGGGTAGTTTCCAAGTAAAGGCCACCTGCGTCGGTCAGACGCACGCGCGTGGCGTCCATTGGGCAGGAGGCGGCCTTGCAATGCTTGTCGGTCAGCATTGAGCACCTACAGGGAATCGAAAGTGGGGGTAAAAAATCATGCCTCAACTGCAAATGGGGGTAAATAGGTGATTTTTACCCCCACCTTGGCTGGGCTGTCAAGGAACTTCCTGAATTCAATGGAACGAAAAAAACCGGGTTTCAGAGGAGAAACCCGGGTTCTTGAGACGTCACCGGACCTTACCGGATGCGTGTGTGGTGGAGCTGGGGGGATTTGAACCCCCGTCCGCAAGCCATCCTCGAGCAGATCTACATGTTTAGTGGTCTGATTTGAGTCTCGCCACCTGTGTCGCGCAGCCACACGCTACACAGGACGCCAGCACCCTATTTTCTCGCCCCATGCCAAGGTACCCGGCACAGAGCCAGCCGATGTGAATAACCTTACAGCCTGGACATCAGGACCTTGCGGTCATGACACCCTTGCCCAGCCCACCGGCCTGCTGTTGTAAGGCTCACTGGTTATTAAGCAGCGAGTGCGAAACGTTCGTCGTTTGCAGTTAGTTTGTTGAACCAAGATTTACGAGCGTAGCCCATGCTCGACATGCCCCACAGCGATTCCGTACCCACGTCGAAACCAATGCAGCCCCTCGCAGTGCATTTTAGGCCTATCCCAGCAATTGCAATAGCGCCAGCGGATTTTCTATCGATGCATGCGCACCCCAGGCAGTGGTGTCGGCCTGGAGTCCCAGGTAGCCGTAGGTGGCGGCCACCGTGCCCATGCCGGCAGCGAGTCCGGCGACGATGTCGCGCTCGTCGTCACCCACGTACCAACAACGGCCGGGCTCGGCGCCGATCCGGCGCGCAGCCTCGAACAAGGGTTCCGGGTGCGGCTTGGCATGGGGCGTGGTGTCGCCGCTGATGACGACCGCGGCACTGGCAAACAAGGGCATCGCACGCGTAAGCGGTTCAGTGAAACGGGCCGACTTGTTTGTGACTACGCCCCAACGCAGTCCCTTTTGCCGCAGTTGATCGATCAGCGCCTGCACCCCGTCGAAGGCATAGGTGCGCTCGGTCATGCAGCGTTCGTAGTTGCCGAAGAACTCCTCCTTGAGTTCGGCGAACTGCGTATGTTCCGGCGTCATGCCGAATGCAACCGACAACATGCCGCGCGCGCCAGCTCCCGCCATATGGCGGTATTGTTGCAGCGGTAGCGACGGCATGCCCCGTTGAACGCGCATACGATCCGCGGCGGCGGCGAGGTCCGGTGCGCTGTCGATCAACGTGCCGTCCAGATCGAACAGGACGACATCGACCTCGCGAAATATCTGGGCCGTCATGCAGACGGGCCAGCCAGGGTGGGCTTGCGGGTGGCAAACAGGTAGTTCACGCTGGTGTCATCGTTGAGCCAGTAGCGCCGGGTCAAGGGGTTGTACTGCATGCCCTTGGTATGTTCGAGCTCCAGGCCGGCATCGCGGCAGAAACGCGCCAGTTCACTCGGTCGGATCAGCCGTTCATAACTATGGGTGCCACGGGGCAGAATGTTGAGTACGTATTCAGCGCCGACGATCGCGAACAGGAAGGACTTCGGATTGCGGTTGATGGTGGAGAAGAAGACCCATCCGCCGGGCTTGACCAGTTTCGCGCACGCCCGTACAACAGCCGACGGGTCAGGCACATGCTCGAGCATTTCCATGCAGGTGACCAAGTCGAAACTGCCAGCCTGTTCAGAGGCAAGATCTTCCGCGCTGATCTCGCGGTAAGTCACATCGGGTGTCTGTGCCTCCAGCGCATGCAGCTGGGCCACCCGCAAGGCCTTGGTGGCAAGATCGATGCCCAGCACCTGCGCACCGCGGCGCGCCATCGCGTCGGCGAGGATGCCGCCGCCACAGCCCACGTCCAGCGCAGACAGCCCTGGTAAAGGACACATCGACGCAATCCAGTCCAGGCGCAAGGGGTTGATCTCGTGCAGCGGGCGGAACTCGCTGTTCTTGTCCCACCAGCGATGGGCCAGGTCCGAGAACTTGGCCAATTCGGCCGGATCCACATTGGTGCTGCTTGTCATTCCCTGATTATCAACAATCTCATCGGCTCTTCGCCTGCGCAAGGCCTCTAAGCCCCGCTAGAAAGACAAAACCCCGCCTTGGCGGGGTTTTGTGCGGAGCCAGTACAGGCTGCGAAGTTACACGATAGACCGTTTACCGGTTGGCGCGGGTACCAACGACTTCGATTTCCACGCGACGATTCTTCGCGCGGCCTTCGCGGGTTTTATTGTCTGCAACCGGTTGCTTCTCGCCCTTGCCTTCGGTGTACACACGGTTCTTCTCGATGCCGTTGGACACCAGGTAAGCCTTGACAGCTTCTGAACGACGCATCGACAGGCCCTGGTTGTAGGCGTCTGAGCCGATGGAGTCCGTGTGGCCGACGGCAATCACGACTTCCAGGTTCACGCCTTTGACCTTGCCGATCAGGTCGTCCAGCTTCGCCTTGCCTTCCGGCTTGATCACGGACTTGTCAAAATCGAAAAAGGCGTCAGCAGCGTAGGTCACCTTGGTGGCGGCCGGTGGCGGCGGAGCTGCAGGTGCAGGTGCCGGTGCAGGGGCCGGTGCGGCGGCAGCTGGAGCTGGAGCTGGAGCTGGAGCTGGCGCTGGAGCCGGAGCCGGAGCCGCGCGAGCGGGCGCCGGGGCTGCTGCAGCGACTGGCGCTGGTGCTGGTCTTGGAGCGACAATGGCGCCATCACAGCCCACGGCAGCAGTGGCCGGGGTCCAGGCAGAATTGCGCCAGCACAATTCGTTGCTACCGTTCTTCCACACCAGGTCACCTGAGCCATTGCGCCAGTTATCGACCGTTTGGGCAGTTGCGGCTGTTGCCAGTGCCAAGGTACCGATGAGCATGGCTACTTTATTAAGATTCTTCATGATTCTCCTTATCGAGACATAAGCCGCAGCGGCGCTGCGAAACATTGGACGCGATTGATGACCACCATCAAACGCCTAGGGTTATTGTGCCATAGTGATTTCTGCAAACAACGCCGGACGCACCGTCCGGCTGTAGGAAATCAGGCCAATCTGGCGTATGTGTTGCCCGTTCACGACACCGCCTTGGGCCTAAAATCTTCGCTTTCCGCAGTAAAGCTCCTTCATGACCCAGTTCGCCAAAGAAACCCTTCCCATCAGTCTTGAAGAGGAAATGCGGCGCAGCTACCTCGATTACGCGATGAGCGTGATCGTAGGTCGTGCCCTGCCTGACGCGCGCGACGGCCTCAAGCCGGTGCACCGCCGCGTTCTGTTTGCGATGCATGAACTCAACAATGACTGGAACCGTGCCTACAAGAAGTCGGCCCGTATCGTCGGTGACGTCATCGGCAAATACCACCCTCATGGCGACCAGTCTGTTTATGACACGATCGTGCGCATGGCGCAGGATTTTTCGATGCGCCACATGCTGGTTGATGGACAAGGCAATTTCGGTTCGGTCGACGGGGACAACGCAGCGGCCATGCGTTACACCGAAATCCGGCTGGCCAAGATCACCCACGAGATGCTGGCCGACATCGACAAGGAGACTGTCGACTTCGGCCCCAACTACGACGGCTCGGAAAAAGAACCGCTGGTCCTGCCCAGCAAATTGCCAAACCTGCTGGTCAATGGCTCCGGCGGCATCGCGGTGGGCATGGCCACCAACATACCGCCGCACAACCTCAACGAGGTGATCGACGCCTGCCTGCACCTGCTGCGCCATCCGAACGCCTCGGTAGATGACTTGATGGAGATCATTCCAGCCCCGGACTTCCCGACAGGCGGCATCATCTACGGCATCAATGGCGTCAAGGATGGGTATCGCACCGGCCGCGGCCGCGTCGTCATGCGCGCCAAATGCCACTTCGAGGACATCGACCGGGGCCAGCGTCAGTCCATCATCGTTGACGAGCTTCCCTACCAGGTCAACAAGAAGACACTTCAGGAACGCATGGCCGATCTGGTACACGAGAAGAAGATCGACGGCATCAGTCACATCCAGGACGAAAGCGACAAGTCCGGCATGCGGCTGGTCATCGAGCTCAAGCGTGGCGAAGTGCCTGAGGTCGTGCTGAACAACCTTTATAAACAGACGCAGTTGCAGGACACCTTCGGCATCAACATGGTGGCGCTGATCAACGGTCAGCCCCGCCTGTGCAACCTGAAGGACTTGATAGAGGTCTTCCTGGAGCACCGCCGCGAGGTCGTGACCCGGCGCACCGTGTTCACCCTGCGCAAGGCGCGCGAACGCGGCCATGTGCTGGAAGGCTTGGCTGTTGCGTTGGCGAACATCGACGAGTTCATCGCCATCATCCGCAATGCGCCCACGCCGCCGGTCGCCAAGGCCGAGCTGATGATCCATTCGTGGGACAGCAAGCTGGTTCGCGAAATGCTGACGCGTACCCGCGCCGATGGTGGCGTTGTCAATGCCGACGACTACCGGCCCGACGGCCTGGAGAAGTCGCACGGCATGGGTGCCGACGGTCTGTACCGCCTGAGCGAGACCCAGGCCCAGGAAATCCTGCAGATGCGTCTGCAACGCCTGACCGGCCTGGAGCAGGACAAGATCGTCGCCGAATACAAGGACGTCATGTCGGAGATCGAAGACCTGCTGGACATCCTGTCCAAGCCCGAGCGGGTCACGACCATCATCGTCGAGGACCTCGGCCATATCAAGCAGGAGTTCGGCCAGAACAAGTTCGGTGCGCGACGCAGCCTGATCGAGCACAGCTCGTTCGACTTGAGCACCGAAGACCTGATCACGCCCACCGACATGGTCGTGACGCTCAGCCACAGCGGTTACGTGAAAAGCCAGCCATTGTCCGAATACCGGGCGCAAAAGCGCGGTGGGCGCGGCAAGCAGGCGACCTCCACCAAGGAAGACGACTGGATCGAACAGTTGTTCATTGCCAACACGCACGACTACATCCTGTGTTTCTCCAACCGCGGCCGCCTGTACTGGCTCAAGGTCTGGGAGGTGCCGCAAGGCTCGCGTGGCTCGCGCGGGCGTCCGATCGTCAACATGTTCCCGCTGCAGGAAGGCGAGAAGATCACCGTTGTCTTGCCACTCACCGGTGAAAAGCGCAGTTTCCCGCCCGACCAGTACGTGTTCATGGCCACCAGCATGGGAACCGTCAAGAAAACGACGCTCGACGAGTTCAGCAACCCGCGCAAGGCTGGCATCATCGCCGTCGACCTCGATCCGGGCGACTACCTTATCGGCGCTGCGCTCACCGATGGCGAACACGACGTGATGCTGTTCTCCGATGGCGGCAAGGCGGTTCGTTTCGACGAGAACGATGTACGGCCGATGGGCCGCACGGCGCGTGGCGTGCGCGGCATGATGCTGGACGACGGACAAAACGTGATTGCGATGCTGGTGGCCGAGGACGAACAACAATCCGTACTGACCGCCACCGAGAACGGCTACGGCAAACGCACCAGCATCACCGAGTACACCCGCCACGGACGCGGCACCAAGGGCATGATCGCGATCCAGCAAAGCGAGCGCAACGGCAAGGTGGTGGCGGCAACCCTGGTTCATGTGGACGACGAGATCATGCTGATCACCGACAAGGGCGTGCTGGTGCGCACCCGTGTCAGCGAGATCCGCGAGATGGGCCGTGCGACCCAGGGCGTCACACTGATCGGGCTCGATGACGGCTCGCAGCTCATCGGCGTGCAACGCCTGGTCGACAATGACGCCGCGGACTCCGAGGGCAGTAACGGCAGTAACGGCAGTAACGGCGGCAACGGCAGTAGCGGCGAGACCGGCAACAGCGGCGAGACCGGCAACAGCGGCGATGTGGCCGACGACCCGGCGGGAGGCGAGACAAGCTGACTGTCTGCCTTGTCTGCCGGCACGGCGCTGGCGGTCGCCGGCACCAGCCCTGAATCCGCCATGACGCCACGCCCCTACAACTTCTCGGCCGGACCGGCCACCATTGCGCCCGAGGTACTGGAGCAGGCTGCCGATGAGATGCTCGACTGGCCCGACCCACAGGGCAGGCGCTCGGGCATGAGCGTGATGGAAATGAGCCATCGCGGCAAGGAATTCATTTCAATCTATGAGGCAGCGCAAGCCGCGCTGCGCGAATTGCTCGCGGTGCCGCAGCAGTTTCGCATCCTGTTCATGCAAGGCGGGGGACTGGCCGAAAACGCAATCGTGCCGATGAACCTCGCCGCGTTTCGATCCAGGACGGGCGAGCGCCCACAGGCCGATTTCGTGATCACCGGTGGCTGGAGCGAGAAGTCCTGCCTCGAGGCCGACAAATACCTCGCAGCCCGCGTTGCGGCAACCAATCGGGCCGATGGCCACACCCAGATCCCGGACCCTGCCAGCTGGCGGCTCAGCCCGGATGCGGCCTATGTTCACCTCTGCAGCAACGAAACCATCCACGGTGTCGAGTTCCAGTCGCTGCCAGACCTCAAGACACTGGGTTGCGAGGCGCCGCTGGTGGTGGACTTCTCCTCGCATGTCGGATCCCGCCCGGTGGACTGGTCACGCGTCGGCCTGGCGTTCGCAGGCGCGCAGAAAAACCTCGGGCCTGCCGGGCTGACCGTGGTGGTCGTGCGCGAGGATCTGCTCGGCCACGCCATGCCGGTATGTCCGAGCGCTTTCGACTACCAGCGGGTCGCCGACAACCAGTCGATGTACAACACGCCGCCCACCTACGCCATCTATATTGCCGGCCTGGTGTTCCAGTGGATCCGGCGCCAGGGTGGTGTTTCGGCGCTGGAGCAGCGCAACATGGCCAAGGCGCACATGCTGTACACCGCGATCGACCAGTCGCAGCTGTACGAGAACCGGGTCGACCCAGCCTGTCGTTCGCGCATGAACGTGCCGTTTTTTCTCAAGGATGAATCGCGCAATGGCGCCTTTCTGGCTGGCGCGCACGCGCATGGCCTGTTGTCGCTCAAGGGCCACAAGTCGCTCGGTGGCATGCGCGCCAGCATCTATAACGCGATGCCGCTCGAAGGCGTGCAGGCCCTGGCGGACTACATGCGAGAATTTGAGCGCACCGGCGCCTGAGCCCGGCACACGACTGCGCAACCGACCCATGACCCAAAACCTGCCGGAGCTCCGCAAACAGATCGATGCGGTCGATACCCAGTTACTGGACCTGCTGAACCGCCGGGCGGAGCTCGCACTCGAGGTTGGCGAAGTCAAGCGTGCCGAAGGATCGGCCGTGTTTCGCCCTGAACGCGAGGCCCAGGTCATCCAAACGCTTCAGGACTGCAACACCGGCCCGCTCAAGGCGGACGGTATCGCCCATGTCTGGCGCGAGATCATGTCGTCCTGCCGCGCGCTGGAGGCCCGCCAGCGCGTGGCCTACCTCGGACCGGCCGGCACCTTCAGCGAGCAGGCGGCGGTGCAGTTCTTCGGCTCGAGCATCGACCATGTTGCTTGTGCCAACTTCGACGAAGTCTTCCATGCAACCACCTCCGGGCGCGCCGATTTCGGCGTGGTTCCGATCGAGAACAACACCGAAGGCGTGGTCGCCCGTTCGATGGATCTGCTGCTCAACACGCCGCTGCATATCGTGGGCGAGGTCAGCCTGCTGATACGCCATCACCTGATGCGGCTGGACAACGCGATGGACGGCATCGACGTGGTGCTGGCGCACCCCCAGGCGCTGGCCCAGTGCCACCAATGGCTTGGCACCCACCTGCCCCATGCCGAACGCCGCGCTGCGTCCAGCAACGCCGAAGGTGCGCGACTGGCGGCCTCCCACCCAGCCTGGGCGGCCATTGCCGGCGACCGGGCTGCCAGCGAGTTCGGGCTGCACCTGGTTGCCAGCGCGATCCAGGACGACGCGCACAACCGCACGCGCTTCAACGTGATCTGCATGCCCAAGGTGATGGCGCAGCCGCCGGCCAGTGGAAACGACCGCATCAGCCTGGTGGTATCGGTGCCCAACACGCCCGGCGCGGTGCACGACCTGCTGGTGCCACTCAAGCGCCACGGTGTATCGATGACACGCTTCGAGTCGCGCCCCGCACGTTTGGGGCAGTGGGACTACTATTTCTACATCGACATCCAGGGTCATCCGGACCAGGATAACGTCTCCTTTGCACTGGCCGAACTCAAGGGCTTGTGCGCGTTCTACAAGATCCTGGGCTCATACCCGGTCGCAGCCCCATGATGGCATCACCGTTTTCCGCACATGTTTGAACAACTCGGATTGATCGGTTGTGGCCTGATGGGCGGGTCGTTCGCGCTCGCGCTCAAGCGCGCCGGCCTGGTCAAGCGGGTCGTTGGCTATAGCAAGTCGCCCTCCACCACCGAACGGGCACGGCAACTCGGCGTCATCGATGTCGAAGCGCCATCGGCGCTGCTTGCAGCCTCGGGCGCCGACATCGTGTTGCTGGCGGTTCCGGTCGCGTCCACTGAAACCAGCTTCAAGGCCATCAAGCATCTGGTGACGCCACAAATGTTGATCATGGATGTCGGCTCGACCAAACGCGACGTCGTCGATGCGGCCCGGCGATCGCTGCGCGAACAGATCGGCTGTTTCGTTCCGGCGCATCCGATCACCGGCAAGGAACTCTCCGGTGTCGAGAACGCCGACGCCGAACTCTATTTCGGCCGCCAGGTGGTGCTGACGCCGATCGAACGCACCAATAGCATCCAGGTCCAGCAGGCGGTCGATGTCTGGGCGGCGCTGGGATGCCGGGTGCTCAAGATGACGCCCGAATCGCACGACGCCGCGTTCGCTGCGATCAGCCACTTGCCGCACCTGATTGCGTTCGCGATGATGAACGCCATCTCGGGCCAGCCCATGGGGCGCGATTTCCTGTCGCTCGCGGGACCCGGCTTCCGCGACTTCACCCGCATCGCTGCCGCCGAACCCTCCATGTGGCGCGACATCATGATGTCGAACCGCGAAGAGTTGCTGGCCCAGTCCAAGATCTTCCAGCGCAACCTGCAGGCGCTAGAGCTGATGATCGCCAACGGCAACGACGAAGCCTTGCTCGAGCAGATCGTGCAGGCCAGCGATATCCGTGCCAATTGGAGCATGGCCAAGCAGCAGAAATAATGTTCTCCACTGCCTTCCTGGACCTGCCCCCGCTCGCGACCGCCGGTGGCCATCTGACACTGCCGGGCTCCAAGAGCATTTCCAACCGTGTTCTGCTGTTGTCCGCACTGTGCGAGGGCGAGACGACACTGCACGACCTGCTCGAATCGGACGATACCCGCGTGATGCTGCAGGCCCTGCGCGCGCTGGGCTGCCGCGTGGAAGTGCACGATACCGGCGTCACCATCGGCGGCCTCGGTGCGATGCTGCCCCAGGACCGGGCCGACCTGTTCCTGGGCAATGCGGGTACGGCCATGCGCCCGCTGACCGCGGCATTGGCCGTGCTCGGCGGCGCATTCACATTGCGGGGCGTGCCACGCATGCACGAGCGTCCGATCGGTGACCTGGTGGACGCGCTGCGCCAGTTCGGTTGCCAGATCGACTATCTCGAGAACACCGGTTACCCGCCGCTTCGTATCGGTCGCCCGCAACTGGCACTGGACAAGCCGATTGCGGTGCGCGGCGACGTATCGAGCCAGTTCCTGACCGCGCTGCTGATGGCCCTGCCGCTGGTGGCGGCGCGTGACATCGTCATCGAGGTCCAGGGCGAACTGATCTCCAAGCCCTACATCGCGATCACGCTGAACCTGCTTGCGCGGTATGGCGTGGCGGTGCGTCGCGACGGCTGGAGCCGGTTCACGATCCCCGCCGGCAGCCGGCTGGTCTCGCCTGGCGACCTGCATGTCGAGGCCGATGCGTCGTCGGCGAGCTATTTCATCGCGCTGGGTGCCATCGCGCCGGGCAGCGGACACCCCTTGCGCATCCATGGTGTGGGCGCCGACTCGATCCAGGGAGACATCCGTTTCATCGAGGCCGCCCGGGCAATGGGTGCGCAGGTCGTGAGCGGCCCGAACTGGCTGGAAGTGTCGGGCCCGACCCGCGCATCGGACAGGCGATTGCGTCCGATCGACCTGGACTGCAACCATATTCCGGATGCAGCCATGACGCTGGCCGTCATGGCCTTGTATGCGGATGGAACCAGTACCTTGCGCAATATCGCCAGTTGGCGCGTCAAGGAAACCGACCGGATCGCGGCAATGACGACCGAACTGCGCAAGTTCGGCGCCCAGGTCGAGGAAGGCCACGACTCCATCCGGATCACGCCGCCAGCCAGCCCGTCCGACTGGCGCGCAGCCTGTGTCGACACCTACGACGACCATCGGATGGCGATGTGCCTGTCGCTGGCAGCCTTCAATCCGGCTGCGCTGCCAGTGCGCATCCGAGATCCGCACTGCGTGGCCAAGACCTTCCCTGATTACTTCGAAACCTTGTTCTCGGTCGTGCAGACGCCGCTGCAGCGCATTCCGGTCATCTGCGTGGACGGACCGACAGCCTCGGGCAAAGGCACTCTGGCGGCCGAACTGGCCAAGCGGCTTGGTTACCGATTCCTCGACTCAGGCGCCCTGTACCGCATCACCGCGCTGGCTGCCACCCGGGCCGGCCTGCCGCTGGACGCCAGCGGCGAGTCAGCGATCGCGGCCATGGTCACCTGCTTGCGGATCCGCTTTGTCGTCGGCCGCATCCTGCTTGGCGACGAAGACGTCAGCGATCAGCTGCGAACCGAGGCGATGGGCATGAACGCGTCCCGGGTGTCGATCCTCCCGGCAGTACGCAACGCCCTGATCGACCTGCAACACGCTGCCCAGCGCCTGCCGGGACTGGTCGCCGACGGGCGTGACATGGGAACGGTGATCTTCCCGCAGGCCCCCCTCAAGGTGTTTTTGACAGCCAGCGCCGCGCGCCGCGCGGAAAGACGGCATAAGCAATTGATTTCAAAGGGCAATTGGGCTACACTTGCCAGCCTTCGCGCTGACTTGGAAGCACGTGATGCGCGCGACACGGGTCGCAGCACCGCTCCTTTGAAACCAGCCCAAGACGCCCGGTTACTGGACAACTCGGATCTGACCGTCGAAACATCGGTCGATCAGGTGTTGGATTGGTGGCAAGGCATGCAGCCGTTCCGGGACGCCTAGGCGCCAAGGAACAAAACACGACAGCCCCGGCTGTCGTGGTGGTCCACACAACTCCTCTCGTGCCTCAATGGCGCACTGGTTGTGTGGTGGAGTCACTTAACAACCCGCGGTTCATCCGCCATCACAATGTCTGAATCTTTTGCCGATCTGTTTGAAGAATCACTGAAGCGCTCCGAAACCCGTATCGGCGAGGTCGTGACCGCCGAAGTGGTGCGTATCGAGCACAACTTTGTGGTCGTCAACGCCGGCCTCAAATCCGAAGCATACGTACCCTTGTCCGAGTTCAAGAGCGACAAGGGCGACCTCGAAGTTCAGGTGGGCGAATTCGTCTCCGTGGCCATCGTCGCGATGGAAAACGGCTACGGCGACACCATCGTCAGCCGCGACACCGCCAAGCGCCTGGCATCCTGGATGGCCCTTGAGAAAGCGCTGGAATCCGGCGAATTCGTGACCGGCACCACCAGCGGCAAGGTCAAGGGTGGCCTGACCGTGCTGGTCAACGGCATCCGCGCCTTTCTGCCGGGTTCGCTGGTCGACACCCGTCCGACCAAGGACCTGACTCCGTACGAAAACAAGACCCTGGAGTTCAAGGTCATCAAGCTTGATCGCAAGCGCAACAACGTCGTGTTGTCGCGTCGCGCCGTGGTTGAAGCCAGCATGGGCGAAGAGCGCGCCAAGCTGATGTCCACCCTGAAGGAAGGCGCCATTGTTCACGGCGTGGTCAAGAACATCACCGAATACGGTGCGTTCGTGGACCTTGGCGGTGTGGACGGCCTGCTGCACGTCACCGACATGGCCTGGCGCCGCGTCAACCACCCGTCGGAAATCCTTGCCATCGGTGAAACTGTCAAAGTGCAGGTCATCAAGATCAACAAGGAAACCCACCGCATCAGCCTCGGCATGAAACAGCTTCAGTCCGATCCCTGGGATTCGGTCGAAAAGATGTATCCCTACGGCTCGGTCCACAAGGGCCGCGTTACCAACATCACCGACTACGG
>JBBRVD010000115.1:0-12114 GCA_038247175.1 Burkholderiales bacterium
AAGGGTACGCCGTCAGTGCCACCGATGGCGTCATTGGCCATGTCAAGGATTTCTACCTGGACGACGAGAAGTGGGTGATCCGCTATCTGGTCGTCGAGACGGGTGGTTGGCTGTCGAGCCGCAAGGTGCTGATCTCGCCCATCGCCGTCGGTACGCCAGACTGGCAGCAAAAGCTGCTTCCGGTCTCTATCAGCCGGGACCAGGTCAGCAAGAGTCCGCATATCGATACCGATCAGCCGGTGTCGCGCCAGCATGAGATGACCTATTCGGGCTTCTACGACTATCCGTATTACTGGGGCGGCGGCGGTTACTGGGGTGGCGGGATGTATCCGTACCTGATGATGCCGGGTTACTCCGGGCCCGGTGACCCCCATTCTGCGTCCGGCGAAGGGCGAGGTGAAATGGCGCGACGAGAATCGGCCCGGCACGAGGACGACGATCCGCACCTTCGCAGCTGCAACGTGGTTGTCGGTTATCACATCCATGCGAGCGACGGCGACATCGGTCATGTCGCGGGCATGTTGATCGATGAGCAGACCTGGGCCGTGCGCTATTTCATCGTCGATACAAGCAACTGGTGGCTCGGACACCAGGTTCTGATCTCGCCGCAGTGGATCGAGTCTTTGAACTGGCTTGACGAGACCGTTGCAATCGCGATGACACGCCAGGCCGTCAAGGACTCTCCCGCCTACGACTCGCAGGCAGCCATGAGCCGTGACGCTGAAGATCGGCTTTACCAGCACTATGGTCGGGCCGGCTACTGGAAGGGGTATCCGGTGCGCGAAGACGAAATTTCCGGCGTTTAGGCGCACACACAAACATCATGCAGCTGGGAATGATTGGTCTGGGACGGATGGGTGCGAGCATGGCGCGGCGCGTCATGATGAAGGGCCACGAATGCGTCGTCCATGACACGCAGCCCGACATTGGCGGCAGCGTGATCGGTTCCTGGCTGCTCGACCTCACGGCGGGCGCGCTGCTGCAGGACCCGCGGCTCGAAGCCTACGACGGCCGCGTGTCCGATTCGGGCGAAGGCCGCTGGACCCTTCAGGCGGCGATCGACGAGGCGGTGCCGACGCCGATTCTCAGCGCTGCCTTGCATGCACGCTTCGCGTCGCGCGGCCAGGCTGACTTCGCCAACCAGGTGCTGTCGGCGATGCGGCATGCCTTCGGCGGCCATCACGAGAAGCCCGCAGGCGATGCGCGATGACGAGCGACGTGGTCTTCCTGCTCGACGTCGACAACACCTTGCTCGACGCCGACCGCATCGTCGACGATCTGCGCGACCATCTGGAGCGTACGTTCGGCGTCGCCTGCGCGCGGCGCTACTGGGCGATCTTCGACGTGCTGCGCGAAGACCTCGGGTATGTCGACTACCTGGGCGCCTTGCAGCGCTACCGGCTCGACGTCGAACAGGGCAGCGCCGACGAGCAGCGGCTGATGATGATGTCGTCGTTCCTGATGGACTATCCGTTCGCCGACCGTTTGTATCCCCGCGCGATGGAAGTCATCACCCATCTGCGCCGCTTGGGTCCGACCGTGATCCTGACCGATGGCGATGTCGTGCTCCAGCCGCGCAAGCTGCAGCGCTCGGGTCTGTGGGACGCCGTGGACGGCCGCGCGCTGATCTATGTGCACAAGGAAAAGGTGCTGGACGCCGTGCAACGCCAGTATCCGGCCCGGCACTATGTGATGGTCGACGACAAGCTGCGCATTCTGGCGGCCATGAAGGCGATCTGGCGGGAGCGGCTCACCACCGTCTTCCCGCGCCAGGGCCACTACGCGCTGGACCCGGCGGTGGTCGCGGCGCAGCCGGCCGCCGACGTCACGATCGAGCGCATCGGTGAGCTCGCCGATCTCGATCTCTCGCGGTGGATCAACCAACCCGCCCATGGGCAACGCGCGATGCAGGAATAGCGTTGTTCGCCAACGCCTGATCGATCGAGCCGCCATTCAACCCTGACGGAGCCAAGATGCCGACCCTGATCAGCCCGCTGGCCGGCAAGCCGGCGCCCCGTGCGCTGCTGGTGGATGTGCCCCGGCTCGTCACCGCCTACTACACCGGCGTTCCCGATGCGTCGGCTGCGTCGCAGCGCGTCGCCTTCGGCACCTCCGGCCATCGCGGCGCGTCGTTCGATGGATCGTTCAACGAATGGCATGTGCTGGCGATCACGCAGGCCATCTGCGACTACCGCCAGAGCCGGGGCATCACCGGGCCGCTGTTCCTGGGCGTCGATACCCACGCACTGTCGCAGCCGGCCGGCGCGAGCGCGCTCGAGGTGCTGGCCGCCAATGGCGTCGAGGTGATGCTGGCGACCCATGACGAATACACGCCGACCCCTGCGGTCTCGCATGCCATCCTGCGTCACAACCGCGGGCGAAGCGCCAGGCTGGCCGACGGCATTGTCGTGACGCCCTCGCACAACCCACCCGACAGCGGTGGCGTCAAGTACAACCCGCCGAACGGCGGCCCGGCGGGCACCGAGGTCACTGCTGGCATCGAGGCCGCGGCGAACCGCCTTCTCGAAGCCGCACTGGTCGGTGTCCGACGCGTTCCGTACGCTCGGGCGCTGCGTGCGAAGACGACGCACCGATACGACTTCCTGGGCTCCTACGTCGCCGACCTCGGTAGCGTGATCGACTTCGACGCGATCCGCGTGGCGAAGGTGCGTATTGGCGTCGATCCGCTCGGCGGTGCCGGCGTGCACTACTGGGCGCGTATCGCCGAGCAGCACCGGCTTGACCTGACGGTGGTCAGCGACGTGGTGGATCCGACCTTCGGCTTCATGACGGTCGACTGGGACGGCCAGATCCGCATGGATCCGTCGTCGCCGTATGCGATGCAGCGACTGCAGAGCATGAAGGACCGCTTCGACATCGCGTTCGCGTGCGACACCGACCACGACCGGCACGGCATCGTCACTCCGACGGCCGGCCTGATGCCGCCGAACCACTTCCTCTCGGTCGCGATCGACTACCTGTTCAGGAATCGGTTGTCATGGCATGCGGACGCTGCGATCGGCAAGACGGTGGTCAGCACGAGCCTGATCGATCGCATCGCGGCAAAGCTGGGCCGCACGCTGTGCGAAGTACCGGTCGGCTTCAAATGGTTCTCCGCCGGACTGCTGGACGGCTCGCTCGGATTCGGCGGCGAGGAGAGCGCTGGCGCCACCTTCCTGCGCCGCGACGGCACCGTCTGGACCACCGACAAGGACGGCCTGGTGCCGGCGCTGCTGGCCGCCGAGATCACGGCGGGCTGCGGGCGCGACCCGGCCCGGGTCTATGCGGATCTGGTGCAACAGCTCGGCGAGCCGGTCGCCGACCGTGTCGAAGCACCGGCGACGGCGGCGCAGAAAGTGTTGCTCGCGGCGCTGACGCCGGCGCGCATCGGCGCGCGCGAACTGGCTGGCGAAGCGATCACGGCCGTGCTCGACCATGCACCCGGCAACGGCGCTGCCATCGGCGGCATCAAGGTCGTCACCGAGAACGGCTGGTTTGCCGCGCGGCCATCGGGCACCGAGGACATCTACAAGATCTACGCCGAGAGTTTCATCGGCAATGATCACCTGCAAGACATCCTGAAGCAGGCGCAAGCGATCGTCGACAAGGCGATTGCCGCGCCGTGATGCACATCCGCCGCGATCGATCCGATGACTGGCCTCGACCGCATCGGCGCCCGGATCAATCAATACGCTCCCAGGGGACGACAAAACACGCGTCCGGCGCGCAGTCTGGCCATGCCAGCGGCTGCGCGGGCAGCAACAGGCGGGCGTCGGCGATACCGACCGCTGCCAGTGCCTCATGCGCCGGCCCCTGCCACAACACAAAGTGCCACTGGCGCCCGTCACGCTTGAGCGTGAGTTCGGCGCGTGGCCAGTGCGAGGGCAGGCACGGGGTGAAATACAGCTCGGCCGGTCCCTGGTGCAAACCAAACAGCGACTCGATTGCGCTGCGGTGCATCCACGCCGCGGAGCCGGTGTACCAGCTCCAGCCACCGCGGCCGGTGTAGGGCGGCTGGGAATACACGTCGCCTGCCATCACATAGGGCTCCAGCCCGTAGACCGCACCGTACACCGGATCGGCGGCGCGGTGCGCCGGGCTGAGCCAGGTGAAACTGCGCCAGGGCAGGTCGCCGGCACCGGCACCGGCGTTCGGATCGTGCAGCGCCTGCTCGGCCTGCGCCATCAGCGCCCACACACCCGCATGGGAATACTGGCCGCCGTTCTCGCGCACGCCGGGCGGATACGCCTGGATGTAGCCCGCGCTCGGCTGTGCGTCGGTCAGCGGGGGGTCGAGCAGCCGGATCAGCCCCGCAATGGGGTCCATCAGATGCAGCTCGACGGCCGCCATCGCCTGATGCGCCTGCCCCGCGTGGGCGGCCTTGGACAGCACCGCCCAGGCTTGCGCAATCAGGTCGATACGGGCCTGCGAGTTGGCTGCGGAGCCCAGCACCTGACCGTCATCGAAGTAGGCGCGCCGGAACCACTGGCCGTCCCAGGCCGGGCCCGCCAACGCAGCTTTCCAGCCGGCAGCGGCCCGCTCCCAGGTGTCGGCACGCTCCACTTCACCGCGCGCGCGTGCCAGCGGCGCGTAACCCGCCACCACCGCGCACAGGAACCAGCCCAGCCAGACCGACTCGCCGCGCCCCTCGATACCGACGCGGTTCATGCCGTCGTTCCAGTCGCCACTGCCCATCAGCGGCAGCCCGTGTGCGCCCACGCGCAGGCTGTGGTCGATCGCGCGCGCCGCGTGTTCGAAGACAGAGGCCATCTGCGTCCCGACCACGGGCACGTAATACGCGTCTTCGGCACCCTCGGCGATCAGCGCGCCCTCGATGAACGGCAATAATTCGTCGAGCACCGTCGCGTCGCCCGTGGTCTGCAGGTAATGCAGGCTGGTGAAGGGAAGCCACAGCAGATCGTCGGAGAATCGGGTGCGCACACCCGCGCCCTGCGGCGCGTGCCACCAGTGCTGCACATCGCCCTCGGGGAACTGGCGCGCCGCAGCCGTCAGGATCTGCGCGCGCAGCATGTCGGGCGCCGCCCAGGCCAGCGCCATCGCATCCTGCAACTGGTCGCGAAAGCCGGTGGCGCCGCCAGCCTGGTAGAAGCCCGCCTTGGCCCACAGCCGGCACACCACGTTCTGGTACAGCAGCCAGCGGTTGACGAGGGCGTCGAACAGCGGATCAGGCGTGCGGACGCTGGTTGCGCCCAGCAGCCGGTCCCAGTGGTCGCGCACCGACGCCAACCGTGTGTCAGCGCCGACCTGCATCGCTGCGTCCGCCACTGCCAGTGCCGCTGGCAGGTCGGCGCCGAATCCGAGCAGGAACACCTGCTCCATCTGCGCGCCAGGCTCCAGGTGCAAACGCACCCCCAGGGCCGCACACGGGTCCAGGCCTTCGCCCTGGCGCTGCCCTAGCACTTCGGGCAGCAACAGCGAGCCGCTGCTATCGAACCACTCGCGCCGGTCGCAACTCCAGTCGGGCGCATCGCCGGTACGCGGCGTCACAGCGAGGAAGGCGGTCGCGCCGGCAAAACCATCGGCGCGTTCGGCCTGCGTGCACACCAAGGTGGTGCCCGCAGCCGTGTCGTGTTTGGCGCTGCGCGTGGTTCTGCGCGCATCGCGGCTGCCACCCATCGTCCATTCCACCAGGCTCACCAGGCGCAGGTGCAGCCGGCGGTTTCCGCGGTTGACGATGCGCACCCGGACCTGCTTGAGCGCACTGGACGGGTCCACGCACCACGATGCCGTGACGTCGGCATCGCCGCGCCGATGCGCGATCGTGCTGCGCCCCTGGCCGTGCACCACCTCGTAAGCCACGCCAGCGGCGCCCCAGGCGCCAGGCGTCAGGCTCCAGACTTCGCGGGTGCGCCGGTCCTGCAGCAGGAACCACTCCGACGGCGGATCGGCCACCGGGTCGTTGGACCAGCCGGTGAGCTGCATGAGCCGGCTGTTGAGCGCCCAGCTGTAGCCGCCGCCGGCTTCGGACAGCTGGGCGCCGAATCCGGGATTGGCCAGAACGTTGACCCAGGGACGCAGCGGCCGCAGCGTGTCGCCGGCCGCGAAGCGAAAGTCACCCGACGCAGCGTCGAACGCGCCTTGCGGCGCCGGCAGGACGGCGGCCACGCGCGTCACCGGCACGGCCCTGCCAGCATCCGCGCGACGCTGCTCCAGCGCCTGCTGGTGCCAGCCGCACCACTGCTCCACGTGGTGCAGGAACGGACGGCCATCGGCCCGCAACTGCATCCGTGCCAGGCTCTGCAATGTAGAGATCTCGTCTTGCGAGAGATCCGGCGCGCGCAGCACATGCAGTTGCGTCTGCTCGGCGCCGGCTTGCGCGCCGGTATCGGCCAGGTAGCGCTCGCGCAGACCGGCGATTTCGCGTTGCAGGCCCATCTGGTAGGACGCGGGTTCGCTGTTGAGCAGCACCAGGTCGCATGCAATGCCGCCCCAGGCCCACAAACGCAACGCCTGCACCATCACCCGCAGCAGCCCCAGGCCTTCGATCGACGCCGCCCATACCAGCAGCAGCGGCCGGTCACCCGAGATACCCAGGCGCCACAACAGGCGCTTGTCGCACAGGTCGGCTGGCGGACCGGTGGCATTGCCCGGTGCGCGCGTCAGGGCCAGCACCAGCGCTGTCGTCAGGCTCTGGATGGCGCCGTAGTTCCCGCTGCTGATGCGCATGCTGCGCAGGCGGATGCCGGCCAGTGTGGCCGACATCAAGGAGGCCCGCTGCACATGGCTGGACTGCCGATATTTGTCGATCACCGCATGCAGGGTGCCGGCGTCGGCGCTGGCCGTGGTGGCAAAGGTGACTTGTGCCTTGCCATGTGGCGCAATCTGCAGGCGCACCGCCAGGGCCGCACAGGGGTCCAGGCCGGTTGACAGCGTCACGCGACCCGGGCCAGGATCGCCGGCTGACTCAAAAGCCACAGGCGCCGGATCGAACTGGGCTATGGGCGCCGAGTGCGTGTGATTGCGGCCGAGCCAGCGCTGGCGGTCCGCCTGAACACTGACGCCACGCACCTGCGCGCGCACGTCGGCCAGGAAATGGGCTGCCATCAGGCCCTGCTCGGTCGTCAGCCGTGGCGTGCGTGAGAATACCAGCGCCTGCTGTTGTGCATGCCACTCGCAGCGCACGAACAGGTTGCTGAAGGCGGGGTGTGACGCGTCCGCGCGGGGGTCTACCAGCGTCACTTCAAAGGCCGAGAGCAGTTCGATGTCGAGCGGCTGCTCACCCAGGTTGTGCAATTCGACCTGGCGGAACTCGATGTCGTCTTCGGGGCTGACCCACACGGTGGTGAGCGCATGCAGCTGTGGCCAGCGCGCGTCGAAGCACACCCGATCAGCGTGGTAGGTGCTGTGGTACGTGGCCTGAGAGTCGGGCGCGGGGTGCTGCGTGATCGAGGCCAGTCGCGCGGCGCCGGCGGCGCGCCCGGGATCTGGCCAGCGCAGGTAAATGAAGCTGCCGCAGTCGTCGCGCAGTGCGTCGTCGCGCGAACGCGTGATACCGATCTGGCCCAGGCGGCTCCAGCCTGCGCCATTGGACCGCAGCGTGACGCCATAGCGGCCGTTCGACAGGATATGGGTAGGCTCCAGCGCCTGGGCGCCGGGCACCACCTCGCGCAGCAACCGGGCCGCACGCCGGCGCTGCGACGGCGCAACGCGTTCGCGCTGCGCCTCGAACAGCACCGACACTTCGCGCGGCGCGCGTTCGTGCAGCAGCGAGGCCACCGCCTCGATCGCCGGGTTGGCCATGCCCCAGCGCTGCGCCACGCCGTCGAGCAGCAAGTTGGCCAGTGACACCAGGCTCATGCCCTGATGGTGCGCCATGAAAGTGCTCACCGGCGTGAAGGCTTCACCGCCGCCCTGGCGCGAGGCCGTGAAGTCCAGCGCCTCGATGAAGCCCAGGGCCGTGCGCGGTGCCATGCTCTGCAAGACAGACAGGTTGGACAATGCATCGCGCGGCGCGACCTGCGCGGCCAGCACGGTGGCATACGGCGCGATCACGAGTTCGTCCGGCGGCGTGCGGCGCAAGGCGAGTCGCGGCACGCCTTGGGGTGCGTACTGGTAGGCCAGCGTGTGGTCGCTCGCCGCATAGGCGGACTCGGACATGCCCCAGGGCACGCCCAGCTTGGCCGCAAACGCCATCTGCTCGATCACCGCCGCGCGGCACGCTCCCTGCAGCGCGCTGCCATAAGGCTCCTGCAGCACCAGACCGGGCATCAGGTACTCGAACATCGAACCCGACCAGGAGCGCAGGCCCGCCAGGGCTCCGACTGCAAAGAACGGACGTCCCAGGGCCGCCCAGTGGCGCACCGGCACGTCGCCCTTGGCAATGGCCCACAAGCTTGTCAGGCGTGATTCCGAGGCCAGCAGGTCGTAGTAACCGGCGTCGAGTTGCTGCTCGGCAACCCGGTAACCGATGTGGAACAGGTGGCGCCGAGGGTCATACAGGAAGCCGAATTCAGCCTGCCAGGCCAGTTGCTCGAAGGCGCGTGCCAGCGCCTGAAGACGCGCGACCTGCCCCAGGCTGGCGTCGGTATCGGGCGCACAGCGCTCCAGGCAGGCCTGTGCCGCCGCCAGCAGATGGCCACACAGGTTGCCGCTGTCCACCGTCGACACATACATTGGCAGCAGCGGGGCGCAGCTCTGGGTGTCATACCAGTTCAGAAAATGACCCCGGTGACGCTGCAGGCGCTGCAAGGTGGCCAGCGTCGCCTCCAGGCGTGACACCATCTCGGCCGTGGCGATCCAGCCGAACGCGCGTGCACAGGCCACCGACAGCAGGTAAAGGCCGATGTTGGTGGGCGAGGTGCGGTGGGCCACCATGTCATAAGGCACCGTCTGCAGGTTGTCGGGTGGCAGGTGGTTGTCCTGTGCTCCGACGCATCGCTCGAAAAAGCTCCAGGTGTCGCGCGCGACGGCCTCCAGCGTGACCCGATCGCGCTGCGGTAATCGGGCATCGTCCCGACCCGGCCAGGGCCGGCTGACCCACCAGGTCCACAGCGGTGACGCACCCCACAGCAGGCACAGCAGCGCTGCCGCAACCGGGTTCGGCGTTGCGGCCAGCAGCAAACCGGCCAGCACCATTGCCGCCGCCAGCGGCTCGCGCCAGTGCATGCGCAAAAGCCCTGGCAGCGTGATGCGGGCCTGTGACAGCGCCGTCTCGGCGGTGGTCCATTGCAGCAGGCCGCGTCGGCTCCATGCCATGCGGTAGAGCGAACGCACGATCGCGTCCAGCGACAGGAAGGCCTGCTGCAGCAACTGCGCCAGATGCCACAGTGCACCGGACGCCATGCGCATCAGACCGGTGAGAGCCTGGCGGTAGAAGTGGCGCAAGGCCACGTCGTCCCGGCTCGGCGAGAAGCCGGCCACGGCACCCATCAGCGGGCCGGCCGAGTAGGCCGCCAGCACCAGCGCCAGCGCCTCCCACGGCGAGGCCAGGTAACCGGCCAGGGCCAGCACCATCAGGGCCAGCGACATCGGCGCCACCAGCGAGCGGCGCAGGTTGTCGAACATCTTCCACCGGTTGATGGCGCGCAGGCGGTATGCACGCGGGCGCAGCAGGAAGGGCAGCAACTGCCAGTCGCCACGCATCCAGCGATGCATCCGCGATGCGGCGACGTCGGCGTGGAACGGAGCGTCCTCGATCACGGTGATATCGGTGACCGTGGCGCAACGTGCGATAGCGCCTTCGAGCAGATCATGGCTGAGCACCTGCCCGCTGGGCAGCCGCGCCGACAGCACCTCGTGCAGTGCCTGCACATGCAGCAGGCCCTTGCCGGTGAAGCTGCCCTCGCCAAACAGGTCCTGGTAAACCTCGGAGGTGGCCGCACTATAGGGGTCGATGCCGCCTTGACCAGCAAAAAGCCAGTGGAACAGCGTGAAATCGCGCCGGTCCGGTAGAGGGCTGGATATCCGGGGCTGCAGGATCCCGTAGCCTTGCACCACGGTGCGTGTTGACGGGTCGACCCGTGGCTGGTTGTGGGGATGGGCGGCCACACCCACCAGTTCGCGCAGCCGCCCGGGCGGCAGCTCGGTGTCGCTGTCCAGCGTCACGATGTAACGGATCGCCTCGGCCAGACGCGTCTCCTCGCCCCGCTCCAGGAACGGTTCACGCTGGCCGGTGGCCAGCGCGGTGATCAGCAGTTCAAGCTTGCCGCGCTTGCGCTCCCAGCCGATCCAGCGCCTCTCAGTGGGGCTGAACGACCGTGCGCGGTGCAGCACGATGAAACGCGGTGCGGTACCGGCCGGCAACGGGTGGCGCATGTTGAGGGTGCGCATGCGTGCACACGCGTCGTCCAGCAGCACCGCGTCGGCGCCCTGTTGCTCGGCGTCGGCATCGATCCAGTCGCTGAGCAGCGCGAACTGCGCCTGGCGCTCCGGGTTGGCCAAGTAGTGCAGTTCCAGCCGATGCGCCAGCGCCTGTACGGCGGCCGCGGAGGACAACATGCCGGGAATCACCACCAGCACCCGGTGCTCGATCGGGATACCACCGGCCAGGGCCAGTCGCGGCAGGTGGCCCGGACGCACCGATTCGCTGATCAGCCGGTTGATCACCGCCACCACCGCCTCGGATGCCGGGAACAGCATCAGCAGCATCCCCAGCAGCGTCAACCAGGCTGGCTCCAGGCGCGGCGTGGTCGGGCCGAGCAGCATCCAGCTCACCAGGCCCGCGGTGCCCAGAGCCAGCGTGCCGAGGTAAACCGGCACCACCAGACGCCGCCAGGCGGCGCGCCAGGCGATCACCCGACTGTCCTGCAGGCCCAAGGCCTTGACCAGTTCGGGCCGGCCGGGGCCCCGCAGCCAGTGACTGGCGACGGCCATTTCGCCAGCCCCGCCGCGCATCATCGCCAGCAGCGTCTGGGCCACCGACACTTCACCACAGCGGCCGGCGCGCGCCAGTCGTTCGATCGAGTGCAACGTCTGGTCGCGCGTGCCCAGGTCCTCGGCCTCGAACACCGGGGAGCTGCGCATCAGCTGCATCAGGCGGCTGGTGCGTGCGACGATGTCGGGCCAGTCGGCGCCACCGATCGCACGCAGCGATGTGACGGCGTTGCTGACGCTGAGGTTGTCGGCCGCCTGATCGATGGGCTGCTGCACCAGGAACGCAGCCGGATCGGGCATCGCCTGCTGCAGCCAGGCCAGTTGCTGGGTATCCGCGCCCGTGCGATGGTCCTGAAAGCGCTGCGCCACCTGCACCAGGAACACCCTTCCCGCGCCGCGCTGCTGCGTCCAGAGCAGCACTTCGTCCAGTGTGGACACAGGGGTGCCCGCAATGTTGTCGCAGCACAGGTTGGCAACCGCGCGCGCTGCCTTGTTGGTGGCCACCCGTTCAGCGAGCCGGCGCAGGTTTTCTACCAGGACGACGCGCAACGTGGTCGGCAACGCCCACATCTCGCTCAGCTTGAGCTCGCGTGTCTCCTGGTAGGCATCAAGGAACCGCACCAGCAGTTCCTCGTCGAACGCACCGTCCGTGTGCGCCACGAAGGCCCAGGCGATGCCATAGACCCTCGGCAGGCCCGCCAGCGGGGGATCCTGCAGTATCGGCAGCGCGCGGAAGTAGCTACGCGGCAAGCCTTCGCGTATTTCGCGCAATTGGGCATCGATCAGGTGAAAGTTATCCAGCAGCCATTCCGCCGCCGGGCTGATGTCGTACCCAGTGGACGCCTGCTCGGCGATATAGGCATGCGCCTCGCGCAGCACCTGAATGTTGTCGCGCAGCCGCGGGAAGAAGCCCCCGCCCCAGCCAGGCGCCGACGTGGCACGATGGGTCGCACCCAGGCTGCGGCCGTGCTGCGCAAATCGCTGCGGGCCGAAGATCTCGGAGCGGATCGGTGGCTCGACCGCACCGCGTGCGCCGTCCAGGATGGCGCGCAGCGACCGGGTGGCGCCCAGTACCGCGGCGCCCCTGGCGGACACCCTACAGCACCAGCGAGCTGATGCCCACCGTCAGTACGGCAGTAACCACCACGCTGGTGACCAGGCGGGTCGAGACGTAGGCATTCATGCGTTCGGCAGCGCAGTGCACGGCAAAGAAGCGACCATGGAGCGAGCTGCAGTGCGACAGGTGGGCGCCCAGTGAATCGAGTTCCATTGGCGAGGTGT
>JBBRVD010000116.1:0-12096 GCA_038247175.1 Burkholderiales bacterium
ACCATCGACGGCACACTGGGCCTGTTCCTGGTCGAACGCGCCAGCCAGGGAGCAGGCGCGCGCGGCTATGGCACGATCGATGGCGCCTGCGCGGCCGAGTTGACGTTGGCCCAGACCCCGGCGCAGCTGGTCAGCCGGGACGGACTTGCCGTGCTAGAGCACGCGGTCGATATCGGCATCGCGGTGACCTGCGCCGAAGCGGTCGGCGTGATGGACCAGACCATGTCCTTCACGGTCGATTACATGAACACCCGCAAGCAGTTCGGCGTTGTCATCAGCAGTTTCCAGGCCTTGAAACATCGGGTGGCCGACATGAAGATGCAGCTCGAACTGGCACGCTCGATGAGCTATTACGCTTCGCTCAAGCTCAATTCGCCAGCACCGGAGCGGCGCGCTGCGATGGCACGGGCCAAATACCAGCTCGGGCAGTCGATGCGTTTCATCGGGCAACAGGCGGTCCAGCTTCATGGCGGAATCGGCATGACCGACGAATATGTGGTCAGCCACTACTTCAAGCGTCTGACACAGATGGAGATGCTGTTCGGCGACACGCTGCACCATCTGGGTGAAGTTTCCGGCCGGATGCAGGACGGCGCCGGGGTCTTTGCCTGAGCCCAGGCGCATTTTGTCCATCCAATAGGGCATGTTCCGCGCGCGTTGAAGCCGCGGCGGAGCCGATTCGCGCGACCATCGTCTCTGCGGCGCAACAACCGGAACCCGTGTTCCGGACCATGCCGCGCAGGGAGGCACTATCGTGGATATCACCCGCACGGCCGAGTCGTGGCTGGCCGTCAACAATTGCTCCGACTTCGAACGCTGGCTGATCGCCCGCTCGTTCCGGATGGTGGTACCACTGTGCCGCCTGGGGTTGTTTGTCGCCACCCTCATGCTGATGGTGATAGACCCCCTGCTGTTCACCAACGGCACCTGGGGCCACCGGCCGCAGCATCTGCTGCTGCCAGCCTGGCATGCCTCAGCCGGGCTCTACTTCGCGTTGTTCCTGTGTCTGGCGCCGCGGTTGGCCGGTCACACGGCGCGCAAACAGTGCCTGGCCTGGTGCATGAGCCTGGGCGCCGCCCTGTTTACCTGGTTCGGCTATCTCTCATGGGTCCTGAGCGGCGACATGTCGACCTATGCCATCTTCCTGCTCACCATGGTCTGCGTCTTCAGCTACCCCGGCGCCTTGCGCCGGGCACTGGCAGTCGCCAGTACCGCAGCCTTGGCGTCGTCGATCCTGTGGTTCGATGGCGCCAGCGTGTTCCTCACCAGCGGAGCGGCGATCAACCTGGTTGCGCTCGCGGTGGTCGCGCTGCTGCTGGACGCACACCTGATGGAGATGAACCGGGCGCTGTACGACGAGAAGCAGTTGGTCGAACATGAACGCGCACGCGCCGATGCGGTGCTGTTCGACGCCTTGCCGATGCCGATCGCCAACGAACTCAAGCGCGGCAATGCGGTGACGCCCCGCAAGCACGAACGGGTCGCGGTGCTGTTCGTCGACATTGTCGGGTTTACCCGCTTTGCCGCTGATCATCCACCCGACGTGGTGCTGCAGGTGCTCGACACGGTCTTCTCTGCATTCGATACCCTGGTGGACCGTCACGGCGTCGAGAAGATCAAGACCATCGGCGACGCCTACATGGTGATCGGCAAGAACGCAGCCGCGCCGGTGGCGCAGCTCGCACTGGACATGCTGGCCGCGGTTGCCGCATACAACCGTCGTACCGGAGCCTCGCTGCAGATCCGTGCCGGTATGCATGTCGGTCCGGCGATCACGGGCGTCATCGGCCACAAGCGCCTGCACTACGACGTCTGGGGCGACGCGGTCAACATCGCAAGCCGCATGGAGTCCGGCGGAACTGCCGGCCGGATCCAGGTCAGCACCGCGGTATGGCAGGAACTGCGCTTGGCGTTCCGCTTCCGGTGCCGAGGCACGATCGCGGTCAAGGACAAGGGCCCGATGTGCACGTTCTACCTGCTCGATCAGGCTACCGCCGGCGAACGAAGGCTCCTGGAAATCAGCCAAAGACCCAGCGCGGAGCAGACGTCCGCGACGGCCTGACCGGCGTCAGGCCGTCAGCCGCGACGACTTGGGCAGATGCGTCATCAGGAATTCCATCTGGTCAGCCAGAATGCGCCGGTTGCGCAGGATGAAGTCCTCCCACAGGCTGGGGACATAGGGCGCATACAACAGTGGCATGTGTGCCTGCTCCGGAGTACGGCTGCTCTTGCGGTGGTTGCAGGCGCGGCAGGCGGTCACCACGTTCATCCAGGTGTCGACCCCGTTTTGCGCGAACGGGACGATGTGCTCGCGGGTCAGGGTTTCCTCATGATGCTGCTGGCCGCAGTAGGCACAGATGTTCCGGTCACGGGCGAACAGCTTGCTGTTGGTCAGGCTCGGCCTGAGGTTGAAGGGGTTGATGTTGGGCACACCCTTGGTGCCGATGATGCTGTTGACCGCGATCACCGACTGCTGCCCGGTCTGTGCGTTATGCCCGCCATGAAATACCGCCACCTCGCCGCCAGACTCCCAGCGCACTTCACCCGCCGCATAATGGATCACGGCTTGTTCGAGCGAAATCCAGGATTGTGGCAAACCCTGGGCAGACAGCTTCAAGACCTTCAAGATACGCCTCCTGAAACAACGCCTTGCAACGCGGGTACGGGTTGACACGGCCTGGCAGGACAGAGGCGCCAGGGGCCACCCGGTGGTGGGACACAATATACATGCTTTCCACGACAGTCCTTTGGCAGACCCCAGTGGGGCGGCCTGCCTGCCATTCCCAACAACAACCGTTCGACACGATGAAAGTCTTTCGCGGCGTGCACCACGCCAACCTGGCACCCGAGTGCGCGCTGACGATCGGCAATTTCGACGGTGTGCACCGCGGTCACCAGGCCATGCTCTCCTTGCTGCGGGCGGAAGCCGCCCAGCGCGGCATCCGCAGTTGCGTGCTGACGTTCGAGCCCCATCCGCGCGACTATTTCGCAGCCGCCACCGAACAGCCAGAACATGCGCCAGCGCGTATCGCCAGTGTGCGGGACAAGCTGATGGACCTGGCGCACTGCGGCATCGACCAGGCGGTGGTGATGCGGTTCAACGCCGATCTCGCCGCGCAGTCTCCGCAGGCCTTCATCACATCGGTGCTGGTCGGCGGTCTGAAATCCCGTTATGTGCTGGTCGGCGACGATTTTCGCTTCGGCGCACGGCGCGCAGGTGACTGCGCGATGCTCGAGGGCGCCGGTGAGGCGCATGGTTTCGATGTGGCGCGCATGAACAGCTACGAGGTTCACGGCCTGCGGGTCTCGAGCTCGGCGGTGCGAGACGCGCTGTCCGAAGGACGCATGGCCGATGCCAAGCGGCTGCTCGGCCGTCCGTACCGGATCTCCGGCCATGTTTTGCATGGCCGCAAGCTCGGGCGTGAGCTGGGATTTCCGACACTGAACCTGCGCTTTGCCCACTGGAAGCCGGCGGCCAGCGGCATCTGCGTCGTGCTGGTGCACGGGCTGGGCGACAGGCCGCTGCCTGGTGTGGCGAACCTGGGTGTGCGCCCGTCGCTCGACCCCACAGACGTCAATGGTGGCCGCGTGCTGCTCGAAACCCATTGCCTGAACTGGCCTGTGGCTTGGGGACACACGCATGGCTACGGTAAACTCATCCGGGTGGAACTGCTGCACAAACTGCACGACGAACTCCGGTACGACAGCCTGGAGGCGCTCGAACACGGCATCTCCAGGGACCGCGACGCAGCCCGGGCGTATTTTGCGCCGACGTACGCGCAAACCCACCGGCAGACCACCCGCGATCGAATTTAACGGGCGCAACGCCACACCCGGGCGCCCCGCCAGCGCCAGATTGCGAAGCGTTACGCCTCAGCCAGCCCAACCGCCCCGATGGCGACCCGCCTGAGCGGCGCGCCCGTCTTCACCGCCTCCAGGAGGCCCGCCTCCGACAGAGCGGGCTCAGTACCATGACCGAAAAAACCGACTACCGCAATACCCTGAACCTGACCGAGACGCCGTTCCCGATGCGGGGCGACCTGCCCAAGCGCGAACCCGTCTGGGCCCAGGAGTGGGACGAGAAAGGCATCTACAAGCAGCTGCGCGATGCGCGCCGGGGCGCGCCGAAGTTCATCCTGCACGATGGCCCTCCCTATGCGAACGGTCAGATCCACATGGGTCATGCCGTCAACAAGATCCTCAAGGACATGATCGTCAAGGAACGACAGCTCGAGGGCTTCGACGCACGTTATATCCCGGGCTGGGACTGCCACGGCCTGCCGATCGAGAACGCGATCGAGAAAAAGTACGGTCGCAACCTGCCGCGAGACGAAATGCAGGCCAAAAGCCGCGCCTTTGCGACCGAACAGATCGCGCTGCAGATGGGCGACTTCAAGCGCCTGGGCGTGCTGGGCGAGTGGGACCACCCCTATCGCACGATGGACTTCAAGAACGAGGCCGAGGAGATCCGCGCATTCAAGCGGGTGATCGAGCGCGGCTTCGTCTATCGCGGCCTCAAGCCGGTGTACTGGTGTTTCGACTGTGGCTCCTCGCTGGCCGAGTTTGAAATCGAATACGCCGACAAGAAGTCGCAAACGCTGGACGTCGGCTTTCCCTGTGCGCAGCCCGAGCGGCTGGCTTCGGCGTTTGGCCTGGGTTCCCTGGACAAGCCTGCCTTTGCCGTGATCTGGACCACCACGGCCTGGACCATTCCCGCCAACCAGGCGCTCAACCTCAATCCCGAACTGGAATATGCGCTGGTCGATAGCGAGCGCGGCCTGCTGCTGCTGGCAGCCAGCCTGGTCGATGCATGCCTGGAGCGCTACCAGCTGACCGGAACCGTCATCGCCAGGACCCAGGGCAAGGCCCTGGCCGGCATCGAATTCCAACATCCACTGGCCCATGTCGACCCGGGCTACGATCGGCGCGCGCCGATCTACCTGGCCGACTACGCCACCGCCGACGACGGCACCGGCCTGGTGCACTCCTCGCCAGCGTATGGCGTGGAGGACTTCAACAGCTGCGTGTCCCACGGCATGGCGCTGGACGATATCCTCAATCCGGTCCAGGGCAATGGCCAGTACGCCGCGGAGTTGCCATTGTTCGGTGGCATGAACATCTGGAAGGCCTGCCCGCGCATCATCGAGGTACTGCAGCAATCCGACCGCCTGTTCGCCACCGCAGCTATCAGCCACAGCTACCCGCATTGCTGGCGCCACAAGACGCCGGTGATCTACCGCGCGGCTGCGCAGTGGTTCATCCGCATGGACGAAGGCGAGGGTGTCTTCACCAAGGACAAGGCGCCCAAGACCTTGCGCCAACTGGCCCTGGACGCCATCGAGCAGACTGCTTTCTATCCCGAAAACGGCCGCACCCGGCTGCGCGACATGATCGCCGGCCGGCCCGACTGGTGCATCAGCCGCCAGCGCAGCTGGGGTGTGCCGCTGCCGTTGTTCATCCACCGCGATAGCGGCGAGTTGCATCCACGCACGATGGTGATCCTGGATCAGGCCGCCGGCATGGTCGAGCGCGGCGGCATCGAGGCCTGGAGCAAGGCCAGCGCCGAATCCATCATCGGCGTAGAAGACGCGCGCCATTACAACAAGAGCAACGACATCCTGGAGGTCTGGTTCGACTCCGGCACCACCCATACGACCGTGCTCAAGGGTTCGCATCCGGGCAGCGGCCACGAAAGCGGCCCCGAGGCCGACCTGTACCTGGAAGGCCATGACCAGCATCGCGGCTGGTTCCACTCCTCGTTGCTGACCGCCTGTGCGATGGTCGACCGCGCGCCTTACCGCGGCTTGCTGACCCACGGCTTTACCGTGGACAGCCAGGGGCGCAAGATGAGCAAGAGCCTGGGTAACGGCGTCGACCCGCAAGAGACGTCGAAGAAGCTCGGCGCCGAGATCATCCGGCTGTGGGTGGCCGCCAGCGACTACTCGGGCGACATCGCTGGCGACGAAAAGATCCTGGCGCGGGTCGTCGATACCTACCGCCGCATTCGCAACACCCTGAAGTTCCTGCTCGCCAACACCAGCGACTTCGATCCGGCCACCCAATCGGTGGCGCCGCAGGACATGCTGGAGATCGACCGTTATGCGCTGGCCAGGGTCGCGCAGCTGCAGGCCGACATCCTGGCCCACTACAAGGTGTACGAGTTCCACCCGGTGGTGGCCAAGCTGCAGATCTATTGCAGCGAAGACCTCGGTGCGTTCTACCTCGATATCCTGAAAGACCGGCTGTACACCACCCCGGCGGACTCGCACGCACGCCGGTCGGCCCAAAGCGCGCTGTGGCAGATCACGCAGGCGATGCTGCGCTGGATGGCGCCGTTCCTGAGCTTCACCGCTGAGGAGGCCTGGAGCGTGTTGTCCGCCGCCGGCAAGATACCCGAGGCGAACCGCGTGTCGATCTTTACCGCCGTATTCGCCGACATGCCGCCGCCGGACACTGCGCTGCTGGGCAAATGGAGCGCAATCCGGACGGTGCGTGACATGGCCAACAAACAGATCGAGGCCTTGCGCGAAGCGGGCAAGGTCGGATCGTCGCTGCAGGCACGATTGGATATCGAAGTGCCGGCCGACAGCCAGGCCGACCTGCTGGCGGCGCTGCAAAGCCTGGGCGACGACCTGCGCTTCGTCTTCATCACCTCGGGCGCCAGCGTGGTGGCTGGCACGGCCCTGAAGACCACGCCGTCGCCAGTGTCGGACCCCAAGTGCGAACGCTGCTGGCACTACCGCGCCGATGTCGGTCACGACGCCGCGCATCCAGGCCTGTGCGCGCGTTGCATCAGCAACCTTTACGGTGCCGGCGAAGCGCGCCGCTTCGCCTGATGTCGATACGCCCAACCCCGCGCGGCGCCGGGGACATGTTGCCCTGGCTGGGCCTGTCTTTGCTGATCCTGATCGCCGACCAGTTCACCAAGATCATGGTGCTGGGTTATTTCCGGCTCGGCGACAGCCTGCGCGTCAACAGTTTCTTCAACCTGGTGCGGGTGCACAACGAAGGTGCGGCGTTCTCCTTCCTGGCTGATGCCTCCGGCTGGCAACGCTGGTTTTTCACCGCCGTCGGCGTGGGCGCGGCCATCTTCATCGTGTGGATGCTGAAATCGCATCCGGGCCAGCGCCTGTTTGCTTTTGCGATGGCCTGCATACTGGGCGGCGCGATCGGCAACGTGATCGACCGACTGGTGCACGGTTATGTCGTGGATTTTCTACAGTTTCACTACGCCGGCTGGTATTTCCCCTCTTTCAACGTGGCCGACAGCGCGATTACCATCGGGGCGGTCTCGATGATCCTTGACGAACTCCTGCGGGTGAGACGCTCCCGCTGAAAAATCCCACTTGACCCATCTGCTCAATCTCCTCGCCGCAATTGCCTTGCTGGTGTGGGGCACCCAACTGGTACGAACCGGAATCCTGCGAGTCTTTGGCGGCAACCTGCGCAATGTGCTGGCCAAGAGCGTCGGCAACCGGTTCAAGGCGTTGATATCGGGCCTGGGCGTCACGGCACTTGTGCAGTCGAGCACCGCCACCGCGCTGATCGTGGCCTCCTTCGTCGGCAAGGGCCTGATGACCCTGCCATCGGCTCTGACCGTCATGCTGGGAGCCGATATCGGCACCAGCCTGATGGCCGTCGTCTTCTCGCGCGATCTGTCCTGGTTATCGCCGCTGTTCATCTTTGTCGGCGTCGTGTTGTTCATTGCGCGCCAGTCCACCACGGTCGGGCGCATCGGCCGCATCCTGATCGGCCTGGGCCTGATGCTGCTTGCGCTGAGCCTGGTGTCGCAATCGGCGAACGTGCTGACGCAGGCGCCAGCAATCAAGGCCTTGCTCGCGTCGCTCACCAGTGACCTGATGCTCGAGATCTTCACCGGCGCCGTGCTGACCGTGCTGTGCTACTCCAGCCTGGCCATGGTGCTGCTGACCGCGACGCTGGCCACCACCAACGTGATTCCGCTGGACGTGGCTCTGGGCCTGGTGCTCGGTGCCAACCTGGGCAGTGGGCTGCTGGGCGTATTGACCACGCTGGGAGCCAGCATAGAGACACGCCAGGTGCCGCTGGGCAACCTGATGTTCAAGATCATCGGTATCGCGATGGCGATTCCGTTCGTCGGCTTCTGGATCGAGTTCCTGGACGGCTGGTTGACGGATGCGGCAACCGTGGTCGTGCTCTACCACCTGTGCTTCAACCTGGCAGTGGGGGCTGTGTTTGTCGGCCTGACGCCGTTCGTGGCGCGCTGGAGCCAGTTGCTGCTGCCCAAGCCGGAAGTCTCCACCGTAGCCGGCCGCCAGCGCCACCTTGACGCGACCGCGCTGGCCACGCCGTCGCTGGCCATCTCGTGTGCGGTGCGCGAGGCCATGCACCAGGCCGACGTGGTCGAGACCATGCTGACCGGCGTGCTGCGGGTGATCAAGAACAACGACAGCAACCTGTCGCAAGAATTGCGCAAGATGGACGACACTGTCGATGAGCTCTACTCCGACATCAAGTACTACCTGACCAAGATCTCGCGCGAAGCGCTCAGCGACAGTGAAGGCCAGCGCTGGACCGACATCATCAGCTTCACGATCAACATGGAGCAGATCGCCGACATTGTCGAGCGGGTGCTGATCGACATCGAGGACAAGAAAATCCGCACCGGCCGGAGCTTCTCGGACGCCGGGATGAAGGAAATCTGCGACATGCACGGGCACCTGGTGGGGAACCTGCGCCTGGGCATGAGCGTTTTCCTGCATGGCAATGTGCGTGATGCCCAGCGCCTGCTCGAGGAAAAGACCCGTTTTCGTGACCTGGAGCGCCAATACGCATCGACCCACCTGGGCCGCCTGGCCGACAAGACTCTGCAGAGCATCGAAACCAGTTCGCTGCATCTGGACCTGATCAGCGACCTCAAGCGGATCAACTCCCACATCTGCTCGATCGCCTATCCGATTCTCGACTCCGCTGGGGCGCTGGCACCCAACCGGCTCAAGAAGTCGGTGCTCGACGCTCAGGACTGATAGCCGGCGCCGACTCCGCGGGTCGGCGCGCGCAAGCATCGCACGATCCGTCAACGCAACTCCGTGGCTGCTTTGGGTAATCGATCACGCGACACCATGCCAACGCGTCGCGAATCCGACAATAATGGCGGGAAACGGGGGTGAGGTGATGGGCAATCGATCCTGGAAGCACATGGGGGCCATCGCGTCGGGGCTGCTGATCAGCCAGGGCGTGCTGGCGCAATCGGATACGGTCACGGTCAAGCGGGAAGCGCAGTTGCGCGAATCGCCAACGGAATCGGCGCCCAGCCTGGCCGTGCTGCCGGTGCAAACGCCGCTCAGCCGGCTGACAGCACGGCGTGGGCCCTGGATCGAAGTGCGCACTGCGCAAGGCCAGACCGGCTGGGTACACCTGTTTGACGTCGGTACCGTTCCGGCGCCACCCGGCGGCAATTTCGCCACTGGCGCCTTGCGTGGCCTGACCGGCCTGTTTGGTGGCGGCAATACCCTCGCACCCGTCACCCGCACCGCCACTGCCACCATCGGCATCCGGGGCCTGGGCGCTGAAGAGATCACCAACGCCCAGCCCAACCTGATGGCTGTCACGCTGATGGAGGCACTGCAGATGAACGCCGCACAGGCGCAGCAGTTCGGTGCCGTTGCCGGATTGACCTCCCAGGCCATCGCGCCCCTTCCGGCGCCGCCGACGCCGACCAGTCCCGCCATTCCAGGCGCCGCTGGCAACCCTGGGAGCGACCGATGACCCGATCGCACACGGCATTGCACACGGCATTGCACACGGCATTGCGCCTGCCTCCCACGCGATCGATCGCCTGCGGCGCCGCCGCGGCGATCGCAGGCGCATTGTTCTGCGGCGTCGCCTGGGCGCAAAACCAGGACGCGGCCAGGGCGCTCAACCTGTTCCAGCAATTGCTGCGGCCAGCCCAGAACGCGGCCCCCCCGCCGCAGCCCGTCAACCCCGCGTTGCCGCTGGCCCCAGCCGCTGCGGCTGCATCGGTGCTACCTGCCAGTCCGGCCGCAATGCTCGGCAATGCCCTGGCCGGCAGTACCGGCATGGCGACCGGCAATGCCGCCATGGCCGCCGATCTGATGAATCTGTTGTCCCAGTCGTCAACGCAGATCGAACCGGCCCAGGAAATCGAGATCGGACGGCAGCTTTCGGCGGTGTTGCTCGGCAGCAAGCCCCTGCATCCGGACATGCAATTGCAACGTTACCTGAACCAGCTCGGACGTTGGCTCAGCCTGCAGACTAGCCGGCCCGACCTGCCCTGGACCTTTGGCGTGCTCGACGACAACGGATTCAACGCCTTCGCGGCGCCTGGCGGCTTCGTGTTCGTGACCAAGGGCCTGATCGACCGCGTGGCCGATGAATCCGAGCTGGCCGGTATCCTGGCGCACGAGATCAGCCACGTGGTACAGCGCCACCATCTCGAGGCCATCCGCAAGAACGCGCGCGCCGGCATTGTCACCCAGCTGATCGGATCGCAACTGAACAACAACCTCGGCGGTGCAGTGTCAGCGCAATTGATTGGATTCGGACGCAACCTGTACTCCAGGGGCCTGGACCAGGGGGACGAATACGAAGCCGACCGGCTCGGCGTCACGCTGGCCGCCAGTGCGGGTTTCGACCCTTACGGCCTGCCGGCAGTGCTGCAGTTGCTGCGCTCCGCGACGCCCGACGACCCGGTGTTCAGCCTGTCGCTGAGCACCCACCCACCAGCCCAATTGCGCATCGACCAGATGGCGCTGGCCATGGGCAACCGGCTCGACGCCTGGAGCGGCAAACCCGCTGTGACGCTGGCCCAGCGCATGGAGCAACTGGCGGGACGTCAGAACGAGCGGGCGGCAACAGCAGTAGCACCGGCAGCAGCAGCAGCAGCACCGGCAGCAGCAGTAGCACCGGCTACAGCAGCAACGCCGGCGCCAGTCGCCAAGCCTCCACCAGCCGTACGCCTGCCAGTGCCCAAGCCGTCCCCGGCCAGATCACCCAAACCGTAGTCCGGACTCGCCCCGTACAAGGTGGCGCTGCGCCAGCCTCAGGCGCTGTCCCGGTCGCCGCGGCCCATGCGCCGGGTCAGCCGGCGCATGGATCGCCACACCCATAGTGCCACGACCGGAATCGCAATTGCCGCGCTGCCCTCCGGGCTCAGCGGCCAGCCCAGAGGCTGCGCGGCCTTGGCCAGATAAATCACCAGACCCACCACGTAGTAGGTGATCGCCACCACTGACAGGCCCTCGACCGTCGACTGCATCTTGAGCTGCATGCCCTGGCGCCGGTTCATCGCAGTGAGCAATTCCTGGCTGCTTTGCTGCTGCTCGATCTCGACCCGGGTGCGCAACAGATTGCTGATGCGCGACACCCGCTGCGACAAGGCGTCCTGGCGGCGCGTGGCCCATTCGCAGGTGCTGCGCGCCGGGCTCAGGCGCCGATCCATGAACTCGCGTATCGTCTGCATCCCGGCCAGGCGCGACTCGGCAACGTCCTGGATGCGGCGGTCGACGAGTTCGAAATACGCGGCGCTGGCTGACAGGCGCGAATGGGTGGCTGCATGCTGGCTCTCCACCTGTCCGGCCAGCCGAGTCAGGCGGTCGAGCAGCATCGGCTCGTCGGCGCGCGTGGCGGAGCGTATCAGTTCGGCCAGTTCGGCCAGTTCCCGTTCCGCGCTCGCCAAGACCGCGGACACATCACGGGCGGCCGGCAAACCCAGGAGGGCCGCCATCCGGTAAGTCTCGATCTCCAGCAGACGCTGTACCAGCCGGCCGATACGGCGCGGCGCCATGCTGCCGGTGAGCAGCAACATGCGCGAGAAACCGTCGGCGTGGATCGCAAAATCGGTATAGAGCTCGCCGAAGCCATCGGCAACGGTCGAGCCGACCAGCGTTTCCTCCTGCAGCAGGGCGCGCACCAGCGCGTCGGTGTCGCTGGCACCGGCCGGCAACATCCACAGGTGCAGGCAGGCTACCGCGCTGCCCGGCAAGGCCGCGAACCATTCGCGCGGCACCTCGCGCAGCGCCGTCTGCGGATCGCGCATGTCCAGGGTCGCGGCCGGCCGGGTGTGGATGAACGTCCAGGTGACAAACTCGGTGTGCA
>JBBRVD010000117.1:0-11991 GCA_038247175.1 Burkholderiales bacterium
CCCGCAGGGCGGAGGTGCTCCCATGAGCGCCGCGCCGGGCCGCCCCAAGCAAGCTCGCACCGCAGCCCGCAGGGCGGAGGTGCTCCCATGAGCGCCGCGCCGGGCCGCCCCAAGCAAGCTCGCACCGCAGCCCGCAGGGCGGAGGTGCTTTCATGACCGTGCTGCTCGAAGTCCGGGGGCTGTCCAAGACCTACTCGTCGTCCGGCGGGCTGTTCGCGCGCGAGCGATTGGCCCGGGTCGTGAAGGACGTCAGCTTTACCCTCGACCGCGGCCAGACCTTCGCGCTGGTCGGCGAGAGCGGGTCGGGCAAGACCACGATCGGACGGATGCTGCTGCGCCTGATCGAACCCGATGCCGGTGCGGTCGTCTTCGACGGCATCGACCTCGTCGCGTTGCCGCCGACGGAACTGCGCGCGATGCGCCGGCGCATCCAGATCATCTTTCAGGACCCGGTCGGCTCGCTCGACCCGCGCGTACGCATCGGCGAGGCGATTGCGCAGCCGATCCGCCTGCACCGGCTGCGACCGCCGCAGGCGGTCAACGCGCGCGTCGCCGAACTGATGTCGCTGGTCGGGCTCGATCCCGCCCAAGCCGGCCGCTTTGCGCACGAGTTCTCGGGTGGTCAACGACAGCGCATCGCCATCGCGCGCGCGCTCGCGGTCGAGCCCGAACTGATCGTCTGCGACGAGCCGGTGTCGGCACTCGACCTGTCGATCCAGGCACAAGTCGTCAACCTGCTCGCCGACCTGCGCGACCGGCTCGGACTGGCCTACGTGTTCATCTCGCACGACATGGCTGTGGTGCGCCACCTGGCGACCACCGTCGGCGTGCTCTATGCGGGGCGGCTGGTGGAAGTCGGCCCGGCGGAAACAATCTTCTCCGATCCGCGCCATCCGTACACCCGCATGCTGCTGGCCGCGACCCCGAGCCCGGTCCCCGGATCGCGAACGCGGACAGCGGCAATCGAAGGCGAACCGCCAAGCCCTTTCAACGAGCCTTCGGGATGCCCCTTCAGCTCGCGCTGTCCGCACCGGCAGCGTGACTGCGATGCCGCTGTGCCGCCGCTGCGTCCACTGGCGGGTCTGCACCCTGCGCAGCGCCAGGTCGCCTGCCTGCATACACAGACGCTGCCGCCGTTCGCCGCCCTGGGCGACAGTGAGAGCCTGATGTCCGATCGCTACCGGCGCCGGCTGACGCTGCTGCGCGACGCGCGCCTGGCCTGGACCGCAAATGGCTGACAACCGGTCCGGGCCGGTGCGGCATGCGGACCGCGGCGCCGCGCGCAGCGGTCCGACAACCCACTGGACGATCGACGACGTCGCCAGTCGCGCGGGCGTCTCCAAGGGCACCGTGTCGAACGTGCTCAATGGCAAGGTCCATGTCGCGCCGGCAACCAAGGCACGGGTCGATGCCGCGATCGCCGAGCTCGGCTACCGACCGGCGGAATCGGCGCGGTCGCTGACCGCGCGCAAGCGGCCGACCGACTTCGACCGCAGGCTCGATCCGTCGCTGGTGCGACTGACAACGGTCGGTTACGTCAGCGTCGACTTCACCGCTGCGCTCGACCGCCTGCCGAACCGCGAGGAACGCCGACTCGCGAGCACGATCGACAAATCGATCGGCGGCCCAGCAGCGAACGTCGCCGCGATCGCCGCCAACATCGGCGGGCCTTACGCCGTGGCAGCCTCGCTGATCACCGCGATCGGCGTCGACCAGGACAGCGACTGGGCGGCCGCAGAACTCTCGAGCCGCCATGTCGACCTGATCGTGCCGCCCGATCGGCGCGAAGGGCGCATCAACCGCGCGCTGGTGCTGGTCGAAGGCGACGGACGAAGGACGATCGTCTACGAACCCTCCCGGCTGGGGGGTGTCGACGTCGATCGATTTCTTGACGCGGTCGACCCGGCCGGACTCACCTGGTGCCTGCATTTCGAGGGCTATCAACTGCCGGCGCAGGCAGCGCTGCTGTCAAAGGCGCGCTCGCGCGGCTTCATCACCAGCATGCAGGCGACCGGCCTGCCGGCGGACTGGCTGCACAAGCACCGAGACGAGGTTTTCGGCCGCTTCGACATCGTGACGCTGCACCGCGAGTCGCTCGACCACCTGGACCTCGGCGACAGCGCAGCAGCTGGCATCGCACGGCTGGCCGAACAGGCGATGGCCGCGGCAGGCCACTGGCCACGCGTGGTCGTCGTGACGCTTGGCAAGGACGGCGCCGCCGCCGTGACCGCCGACGGCGCGGTCTTTCGCGCGCCGGCCGTTCCCGTCTCCGTCGTCGACACGACGGGTGCCGGGGACTCGTTCGTCGGCTGCTTTCTCGCCGCCTGGCTGAACGGCTGCGGCGCCGAAGAATCGATCCGGCTGGCGTGTGCCGCCGGCAGCCTGCAGGTCACACGCTTCGGCGCGCAGGAGGTTCGGCCCGACGCCGCGACGCTGCGTCGTCTCGCCGGCCTTGCCAGCCCCGCACCGCAGGCCACGGCAACAAACCCGACAACCGCACGACAACGACAGGGAACAGCACCATGAACACTTCCATCTTTCGGGCCAGGGAATCGGCGATCGAGCGCATCTTCGGCCGCGGCAAGGCCGTCATCGGCGTGATCCACTCGCTGCCGCTGCCGGGCTCGCCGCATTACGACGGCGAGCCGGTCGAGACCATCTACCGTTATGCCTGCGACGAAGCCGAACGTTATGGCGCCGGCGGGGTCGACGGGCTCATCGTCGAGAACCACGGCGACATTCCGTTCGCGAAGCCCGACGAGCTGGGGCCCGAGACCGCCGCCTGCATGGCGGTGATGGCCGAGCGCGTGCGCAGAGCAAGTCGATTGCCGATCGGCATCAACGTGCTCGCCAACGCCGCCATCGCCAGCATTGCGGTCGCCAAGGCATGCGGCGCCTCATTCATCAGGGTCAACCAGTGGGCCAACGCCTATGTCGCCAACGAAGGTTTCATGGAAGGCAAGGCGGGTGCTGCCAGCCGCTACCGCGCTGCGCTGCGCGCGCGCGACATCGCCGTGTTTACCGATGTGCATGTCAAGCACGGCGCGCATGCGATCGTTGCCGACCGCACGCTCGCGCAGCTGACCCAGGACGCCGAGTTCTTCGATGCCGACGCGGTGATCGTCACCGGCCAGCGCACCGGCGACAGCGCCAAGCTCGACGACTTGCAGGGCGTCCGGTCGGCGACCCGGCTGCCAGTGCTGGTGGGCAGCGGCGTCAACCCCGACAACGTGGCCGCCATCTTCGGCCACGCCGACGCCGTCATCGTCGCCAGCGCGCTCAAGCACGGTGGCAGCTGGTGGAATCCGGTCGACCCCGAGCGCCTCGCGCACTTCATGTCAGTGGTTCGGCAGGTGCGCGAGACGAGCGTTGACCCATGACACGGGTGGTCGTGATTGGCAACGCGACGGTCGATGTCATTTTGCGCGTCGAGCGATTTCCGTTGCCGGGCGAAACGCTGCTCTGCGACGCGATGCTCGTCTGCGCCGGCGGCAAGGGGCTGAACCAGGCGATCGCTTCGGCGCGGACCGGGGCACCGACGCTGTTGTGCGCGCCGGCTGCGGCCGACGCCAACGGCGAATTGCTGGCGCGTGCGGTGGCAGCGCAAGCCGGCCTCGATGCCGACTGGCTCGCCACCGCGCCGCCGACAGATATCTCGACGATCTGGATCAATGCCGACGGCGAGAACGTGATTGTCAGTTCCGTCGCTGCCGCCGCAGCCATGGAGCCGGCACACGCCATTGCGGCCTGTGCGGCGCTAGGTGACGGTGACGTTCTGCTGATCCAGGGCAACCTGTCGGAGGCGACGACCGCAGCGGCGATCAAGCGGGCCCACGCCAATGGCGCGCGGATCGTGCTGAACACCGCGCCGATGCGGCCGTGGATGGGGTCGCTGCTGGCCGCAGTCGATGTCGTCGTCGCCAATGCAGTGGAGGCGGACCAACTCGCCGCCAGCACTCGCGTCGACTTCAACGGCAACGGCAACGGCAACGGCAGCGCCAACGGCAGCGACTGCGCCAGCGATTGCGAGGCGGCGCTGCTGGGTGCCGGCGCAGGCGCAGTGATCGTGAGCCGCGGCCGCGCCGGCGCGGTGCTCGCGACGGGCCGCGGCCGGTGCGTCGTTGCCGCGCCCGCGGTTGCCGCGGTCGATACTGCCGGGGCCGGCGACGTGATGGCCGGCACCCTGGCCGGTCTGCTCGCGCAGGGCATCGGCATCGCGGTAGCGCTGGAGGTGGCGGTGGCCGCAGCGTCGCTGTCGGTCACCCGGTCGGGAACGACCCCCTCGTTCCCGACCCGCGCCGAGATCGCCGGGTTGCGCGCCAATTGCGCGCCAGACGCGCAGGAGCGCTGCCGTGCGTGACCTGCATCTGCCGGGCCGGTCGGTTGCGATGGGCGTACGGGGCGCCGCGGCAACGTCGCACCCGTTGTCCACCACCATCGCGATCGAGACGCTGCGTCACGGCGGCAATGCCGTCGACGCGGCAGTCACTGCGTGCATCCTGCAATCGGTGCTCGAACCGCACAACGCCGGTCTTGGCGGCGATTGCTTCGCGCTCGTCTGGAATGCCGCAGAGCGCCGGATTTTTGCATTGAACGGCGCCGGTCATGCGCCGCAGGGCCTGAGCGATGACTGGTTGCTGGCACAAGGCATCGGCACCATTGGCACCGAGGACGTGCACGCGGTAACGGTTCCCGGCGCGCTCGACGCCTGGCAGCGGCTGCTCGCCGACCATGGCACGGTCTCGCTGTCGAGCGCCCTCGAGCCCGCGATCGACTATGCCGAGCGTGGTTTCGTGCTCGCCGAGCGAGCCGCCGCCGATTGGGCGGTCGAGGCCGGCAAACTCGGCCGCGACGCCGGCGCGCGAGCGCACTTCCTGCGATCGGATGGCAGTGCGCCGCGCGCTGGCGATCTGGTGCGGCTGCCGGCCCTGGCACGGACGATGCGGCGCATCGCACAGACAGGCGCGGACGACTTCTATCGCGGTGACCTTGCGGCGACGCTGGTCGCTTCGCTGAACGCGATGGGAGGCCGGCATGCACGAGCCGACTTCGCCGACTATGCGAGCTGTTATGTCGAGCCATTGCGCACGGCGTACCGCGGCGTCGAACTCGTGCAGTTGCCGCCCAGCGGGCACGGGCTGACGGCACTGGTGATGCTCAACATCCTGGCGCGATTCGATCACCGGGGGCTCGACCCAGCCGGAGCCGACCGCTTCCACCTGCAGGCGGAAGCGGCCCGGCTCGCCTACCGGGTACGTGACACCTTCGTGGCCGACCCCGCGTTTGCCGACGTACCGGTCGCCGAGTTGCTGTCGGACCGTTTCGCCGATGCGCTCGCCGCGCGCATCTCGCGTGACCGCGCCCTGCCGGACGACTTTGCACTGCCGGCGCTGGCGCAACGCGACACGGTCTATCTGACCGTGGTCGACGGCGCAGGCAATGCATGCTCGCTGATCAGCTCGCTGTTCTTCGCCTTCGGCAGCGGCCGCGTCTGCCCGCAGACCGGGATCGCGTTCCAGAATCGCGGCGCCGGTTTCCGCGTGCAGCCCGGGCACCCGAACAGCGTGCAGCCGCGCAAACGACCGCTGCACACGATCATCCCGGCGCTGGCGCTGCGCGACGGCCTGCCGGTGCTGTGCTTTGGCGTGATGGGAGGGCCGTACCAGCCTGCCGGCGTGGTCCATGTGCTGCAGAACATCGTGGACTTCGGCATGGACGTGCAGCAGGCGCTGGACGCGCCACGCGGATTTCGCTTCACCGGCGCTTTCGAGGCCGAACGCGGCATCTGCGACTCGGTGCTGCAGGACCTCGCGCGGCGCGGTCATACGGTCGCGCGCGCGACCGTGCCCCTGGGCGGTGGCCAGGTGATTGCGATCGATCCGGCGACCGGTGTGCTGCGCGCCGGATCGGACCCGCGCAAGGACGGTACCGCGCTGGCCTACTGATCAAACTGACGAGGCATTTCGATGACCGCATCCCCAGCCGTGCAGGTGTGCTTTCTCGGCATCTTCGCAGCCGACCTGTCGTTCCGCGCCGAGCGCCTGCCGCGGATCGGCGAGACGCTGCTCGGTAGCGATTTCGCGATCGGTGCCGGTGGCAAGGGATCGAACCAGGCCGTTGCCTGCGCACGCAGCGGCGCACGGGTGGCGCTGCTGACCCGCATCGGCCGCGACGTCTTCGGCGAAATGGCGTTGCAGACGTGGCAGCAAGCGGGCATCGACACGGATGGCGTCGAGCTGAGCGACGAGCCGACCGGTGCCGCCTTCATCTTCGTCGACGAGACGAACGGGCAGAACGCGATCATCGTCAACCCGGGCGCGGCACGCGGGATCGACCGGTCATTCGTCGATCGCGCACGGCAGCTCATCGCTGCTGCGCGCGTGTTCGCGACGCAGCTGGAGCAGCCGGTCGCAGCGGCGCTGCGCGGGCTGGAGATCGCGCGCGCTGCGGGAGCAACGACGGTCTTCAACCCGGCCCCCGCCCCCGCGGCGGCGCTGCCGCAAGCGCTTTGGCGGCTGTGCGATGTCGTCGTGCCCAACGAGGTGGAGGCATCGATGTTGACCGGCGTCGATGTCGATGGTCCCGATGCTGCTGCGGCCGCAGCCGACATTCTGATCGCCAGGGGAGCCGGCAATGTCATCGTGACGCTCGGTGGCCATGGTGCCTTGCTGCGCACGCCAACGGCGCGGCTGCATATTCCAGCGGTCGATGCCGGCGTCCTGCGCGACACCACCGGCGCGGGCGACGCTTTCATCGGCGGCCTGTGCACCGCGCTCGCCGAAGGCCGATCGCTGGCCGACGCGGCCGGTTTCGCCAGCGCAGTCGCCGCTCTCTCGGTGACGCGGCCCGGAACCGCGGCGTCGATGCCGACGCGCGTCGAGGTCGACGGCCTGCTGGATGCCAGGCCGCGACGCTGACGCAGCAGACGGCGCACGGATTCGATCAACGGAGCACGGCGGCAACAGCAACAGCAACAGCACCAGCACCAGCACCAGCACCAGCACCAGCACCAGCAACAGCAACAGCAACAGCAACAGCAACAGCAACAGCAACAGCATCGGCAACCGCACCAGCGCCGCAATTGAAGACAATCAACCAATGACCCAGCCCGGCAACTGGTATCCCGCCCTTCCCGCCCAGTCCTTGCCAGCGGCCGGCGCCGTGCTGGCCGCGTCGGTGCATGGCCAGGACCTGGCCTTGTGGCGCAGCGCATCCGGCTCGGTACAGGCCTGGGAAGACCGCTGTCCGCACCGCGGCGTCGCGCTGAGCCTGGGCCGGGTGCTGGGCGACCGGCTGGCCTGCGCCTACCATGGCTGGGAGTACGCCGCAGGCGACGGCCGCTGCGTTGCGATTCCGGCCATGCCGCAGCAGCCGGTGCCAGGCAAAGTCTGCGTCAAGACTTTTGCGGCGGCCGAGTGCCAGGGCATGGTCTGGGTCGCGCTGGGCGCAACCCCGCCCCGCGACCCTCCGCCAGTGGCAGCAACCGACACGGCACCGCATTTCCTGCGGTCGATGGCCATTGCAGCGCCCTGGGCGACGGTCGAGGCCGCGCTGGCGGACCCACTGGGTTTCACAACCGCCGGCCCCTGCCAATGGCGTGGCCACTGGGCCGGCCACGGTGGGCTGCTGCTGTGGACGCTCGACGCTGCCGCCCACTGGTGCCTGCTGCATGTCGCCAGCGCTGCACCGCCGCCGCAGACAGAGTTGCCGAGCCTGTTCGGCGCGCTGCGGCTCCTGCGCGAACAGCTGCACAGCGCAGCCGACACCTGAACACCATGCCGTTCTGCACCACCGACCCGAACCTGCGCAACGACTGGCTGACCGTCGGCGCCGCGTCGCAACTGCGCCAGGTATCCGCTGCCCGCCCAGTGTCGGTACGGCTGCTGGGCAACGATCTGTTGCTGTGGCAGGACGATGCCGGAGCGCCGCACTGCAGCGCCGACGGCCGTGCACTGCCCATCATCTGCCGCTATGACTATTTGTGGGTCCATACCGGTGACGGGCCGGCGCCGGCATTGTTTGAACTGCCCGAGTTCGCGCAGCCGGGCAGGCGCATCGTCGACTGCGGCGGCATCGGCGTGGCCACCTCCGGACTGCGGGTGGTGGAGAACTTCCTGGACATCGCGCATTTCCCGTATGTGCACACCGGCACGCTGGGCAAGGTGCCGCATACCGAGGTCGCACCCTACCGCGCGGTGGTGAACCCAGCCCATGGCGAGATCTGGGCCACGGAGTGCCACTTCTTCCAGCCCCGCGCATCGGCGTCGGCCGGCGACGGCATCGACGCCCACTACCGCTACCGGGTGATGCAGCCCCTTACCGCAGCGCTGTACAAGACCTGCCCGAATCGCGCCGGAGAATGGGACGTGATCGGCCTGTTCGTGCAGCCGCTGGACCAGGAGCAGGTGATCGCGCACGTGCTGCTGGTCTATGACGAAGACGTGCTGCCGGACGCCGAGATGATCGCGTTCCAGCACATGATCTTCGGCCAGGACAAACCCATCCTCGAGAGCCAGCGCCCGCGCCGCCTGCCGCTGACCGGGTCGCTGGAAGCCCACATGCGATGCGACCTCACGTCCACCACCTACCGGCGCTGGTTGCACCAGCGCGGCGTGACATTCGGCGCTCATGCGCAGCCGCTTCCATGATCCGGCTGTACGACTACGAACTCTCGGGCAATTGCTACAAGCTGCGGCTGCTGATGCACTGGCTCGGCCTGACGTACGAACGCATTGCGGTCGACTTCCACCCCGGGCGGGCGCACAAGTGCGCGTGGTTCATGCAGAACATCAACCCGCAAGGCCAGTTGCCGGTGCTCGACGACGACGGCTTTTTGCTGCGCGACGCGCAGGCCTGCCTGGTCTATCTGGCAAGCCGGTACGACACTCCGGGCGGGCACTGGTACCCCGAGGACGCACAGACCCGGGCCCTGATCCAGCTGTGGCTGGCCACGGCCGACGACCTCACCCGCAGCATTTCGGTAGCCCGGCTGCATTACAGCTTCGGCTATCCAGCCGACATCGCAGCCTGCGACCGGCAAGGCCCTGCAACGCTACGCCTGCTCGACGACACGTTGGCCGAGAACCACTACCGAGGCACACCATGGCTGGCAGGTGGCACCATGCCCAGCATCGCGGACATCGCATGTTTTCCGTATGCCGCTCTGGCCGGCGAGGCGCGGCTCGACCTGCGCCGGTATCCCGCAGTGCAGGCCTGGCTCCACGCCATGCGCCACCGGCCGGGGTTCATCGCCATGCCGGGCATCATCGATCCGTCCCTGTGACGAAGCCGACACCGGCCCGCACGGGTACTACACTGTCCGCTCCCTGAACCTTGAAGGACTTGCAATCATGAAATTGCTGATCACCGGTGGCGGCGGATTCGTCGGCGCCCGCCTGGCCCGCACCCTGCTCGCACACGGCGCACTCGCCGGGCAGACCATCAAGACGCTGGTGCTGACCGACCAGATCGCGTCCCCGTCCGACCTGTTGGCCGACCCACGGGTGCAGGACCGCACCGGCCCGTTGTTGTCGCAATGCGAAACGCTCCGGACGGAACCGTTCGACGGCGTGTTCCACCTGGCCTCGGCCGTGTCCGGAGAATGCGAACTCGATTTCGAACTCGGCATGCGTTCGAACCTGGACAGCACCCGCGCCCTGCTCGATGCGCTGCGCGCGAGTGGTCAATCCAGCGGCACGCCGACCCGCTTCGTGTTTTCCAGCTCGGTCGCCGTGTTCGGGCCCGACGCTGCGCTTCCGATGCCCTCGCCCGTGGCGGACGACACCTTGCCGGCGCCGCAGTCCTCGTACGGCATCCAGAAACTGATCTGCGAGCACCTGATCTCCGACTACACCCGCAAGGGCTTCATCGACGGCCGTGCTGCGCGGCTGATGACGGTTTCGGTACGCCCGGGCCGGCCCAATGGCGCAGCCTCGTCATTTTTCTCGGGCATCATCCGCGAGCCGCTGGCCGGTGTGGAGGCGATCTGCCCGGTCGATGCCAGCGTGTCGCATCCGCTGGCCTCGCCCGGCAAGACAGTCGAGGGTTTGATCAAGGTGTTCGAGGCCAGCCGCGAGCAGTTCCTCGGGCGCCTGGGCATGAACCTGCCGTCGATCAACGTGCGGGTGTCCGACATGCTCGATGCACTCGAAGCAGTGGCCGGAAAGGCGGTGCGCGACCGCGTCAAGTTCGTACGCGATGAACGTATCGCCGGCATGGTCGCCAACTGGCCGACCGGCGCCACCGCAAAACGCGCGGCGGGCCTCGGGCTGCATCCGGACGACAGTTTTGCCGACATCATCCGGCAGTACATCGAAGACTGCAGCAAGACGCCGGGCAGCGAGGCAGCGCTCAAGGGAATGGCCTGAGCCTGGCGCTGGAGCGGCAGAGGATGCGGATGCGGATGGGGATGCGGATCGGCTCAGATCGGCTCAGATCAGATCAGATCAGATCAGTCAAACGATCTTCCAGCGCATCCAGGCTGCCGAATTGAAGAAACTCGCGACCACGCTACCCGGCGACACCAGCGCGTCGCAGGCCGCGCGCAGTTCATCCGACAACACCATGTTGGCCACCGGCAAGGCCTGTTTCAGCTGCGCCAGCGTGCGTGGGCCGATGATCGGCGCGGTCACGCCCGGCTGGTCCTTGGCCCACAGGTAAGCGGCCTGCGCCGGGTCGTACCCGTGCTGGCGTGCCAGCGCGGCGAACTGCTGACCGACCGCGATGCCGCGTTCGGTCACCCGCTGTGCATAGATGCCACCGCGCAACGCCGCGCGGCTCTCCGGCGCCGGCGCACTGCCCGACCCATACCGCCCGGCCAGCATGCCCATGGCCATCGGCGACCAGGTGAACAAGGCCTGGCCGTAGCGCTGGCAGGCAGGAATCAGTTCGTTCTCGATGCGCCGCTCCAGCAGGTTGTAGGGCGACTGCTCCGACACGAACGCCGCCAGAGAGCGCGCGGCGCTGACGTGTTGCGCCTGCGCCAGTTGCCAGGCGGGCGTCGTGCTCGAGCCGATATGGCGGACCTTGCCCTGGCGCACCAGCAGGTCCAGCGCCGACAGGGTTTCCTCGATCGGCGTATCCGGGTCGGGCCGGTGGGTCTGGTACAGGTCGATATGGTCGGTGCCCAGCCGGCGCAACGAATCCTCGCAGGCGCGCAGGATATGGTTGCGGCTGAGGCCCCGGTCGTTGACGCCGGGGCCGACCGGGTAGAACACCTTGGTCGCGATCAACACGTCGTCGCGCTGGGCGCGGCGCTGGAGCCACCGGCCGATCAGGCGCTCTGCCTCTCCGCCGGCATAACTGTTGCTGGTGTCGATCAGATTGATACCACCCTCGACCGCGGCGTCCAGGATGGACAGGCTCTCGGCCTCGGGTGTGGGATTGGCCAGGTTGTCGGTGCCCAGCACCAGCGACGAGACTTTCAGGCCGGTGCGGCCGAACGCACGGTATTGCACGGCCGTATTTCCTACTGCGTGCTGTAACCGCCATCCACATAGACCATGGCACCGGTCATGTAGCTGGCCGCGTCGCTGCACAGGAACACCGCCACACGCGCGATCTCCTCGGGCTGCGCCAGCCGCCCCATCGGCACCACCCGCTCGCCGATCTCCTGCAGCTGCGCGTCGGTCAAAGGCACGACACGGCCGGCGCCGCGCAACATCGGCGTGTCGACCTCGCCCGGGCAGACGCAGTTGAACCGCACGCCCTCGCGCGCGAGCTCCAGCGCGAAGCCGCGTGTGACCTGGTGCACCGCGCCCTTGCTGGCGGCATATGCCAAAGCGCCCTTGCCGCCCAGCTCGCCCCAGATACTGCCGAAGTTGACCACCGCGCCGCCACCGTGTCCGCGCATGTGGCGCGCCGTGGCCCGGCTCAGATGGAACACGCCGCCGGCATTGACGGCCATGGAACGGGCCCAGTCGGCATCGTCGGTGTCCACGCCGGTCTTGCGCGTGATGATGCCGGCCGCGTTGACGACTGCGTTCAGGCGCC
>JBBRVD010000118.1:0-11934 GCA_038247175.1 Burkholderiales bacterium
GGCCGCTCGTGCCAGCCTTCTTGAAGTGAAATGCGGCCTTGTCCGGATCAAAGGCGCGCGGCTTCTGCGTCTTGTCGTAGTACTTGTTCAATGGGCCGACGGTGTGGTCGTTGCCTTCGGTCGCATAACCCGAGAATACGTTCTTGATGATGGTCTTGCGGTCGATACCATACTTCAGGCCCAGCATCAGGTCGCGACTCTTGTACGGATCGGTATCGGTATGCGCCACAAAGCAAAACCGGTTGCCGGCACCCTGAGAGCGCACGATCTTGACCGCCTTGTTCTTGGACAGCAGATCGACCGTCTTCTGGTTGACCCGGTTGATCGCATCCACCTGGTTGGTGATAAGCGCCTGGGTGCGCACCGCAGCGTCACCGATGTAGCGCAACTCGACCGTCTCGAAGTTACCGCGGCCCGGCTTCCAGTAATTGCCCGGCTTGCGCTTGGCCACAATGCGCACACCTGGTTGCCATTCGGCCAGCGTGAACGCGCCGGTACCGTCGGCTTTCTGGAAATCGGTCATGCCGTTGGGCACGATGATCAAGTGATAGTCGGACAGGATGAACGGCAGGTCGGCATTGCCGGCCGACAACGTGATCCGGATCTGGTTGGCGTTGACCTTGGTGATGTCCTTGATCGACTCCAGCAAACCCTTGGCCGGCGACTTGGTCTCGCCGCGGTGCAGGTTAATCGAGTAGATCACGTCGTCTGCATCCAGCGTCTTGCCGGAGCCGAAGGTGATGCCTTTGCGGATGTTGAAGGTCCAATCGGTCGCACCGGGCTTGGACTCCCAGCTCTCGGCCAGTTCCGGCGTGGCGTTACCCTTGGTATCGATCTCGACCAGCGTGTTCCAGATCATCAGGCTGTAGGCGATCGGGATCGAGTCGGCGTAGGTGCGGGGGTCCAGGCTGTCCGATGCCGAGCCTCCCTCCATGCCCAGGCGCAAGGTGCCGCCCTTTTTCGGTGTGCCCTGCGCCATCGCCGGCATGCTGGCAAATGCAGCACCCAGTCCGACCGCGGATGCGCCCGCAATCACCTGGCGCCGGTCCAGGATGATTCCGGACTCGGTGGTTGTTTCATTCGTACTCATTTTTCGAATCTCCTTGAGGGTCGGTAAACAGGATTCTGGTGCGCCCGGTGAAAAACGACGGGCAAACGCACGACGACGGCGCAGGTCGAGCCGGGACTCCGCAGACATCGTAACCACCGGATTCAGTTACGAGGATACAGACAATCCCTTAGTCGATCGACGATTGACGGGTGCGGGCGTCAATTAGTTGAATTGACTGGAGGGCAGTCGTCGTCTGGCGAACATCGAATGTCGCCTTTGCCTGCGCATGATCATGCCGATCAAGTAGGAAACACGGGACCGACACCGGTCGCCTGGTCACCCCGAGTACCGAAAACCATCAGGCCAGGACGGGGTAACAGCGCTGCTCGGCTTCGAGCGCCTGTAGCCGGATCGGCATGTAGCCGTCCAGGTCGATCGGGTGCAGGCGACGGATCCACAGATTCGCAAGCACGGATGGTGCGTCTTCATGCAGCGACAACAACACCTCCCGCAGATCCCGTGCCTGGACATCGGTCAGCGCGCGCGATGCAACCAGAGGCAAACCGGGTGCCGGAGCTGTCGCCTGCAATTGCCGCACGCCGGCGAGCCGTTCAGGCGCAGCGACTGCGGCCAGCCCGTAGGTCGCGCAGTCAACCGCGGCCACCGCCGCCTGCCCCTGCTGCAGCGCCGCGATGCTGGCCATGTGGCTGCCGGATACGATGACGCGCGAAAAGAAGCGGCCGTCGCGGGCCAGCGGCGCAATGGTGTGGCGCAGTGCGTTCATGCCGCTGTGCGAATGCGGCTGGTTGATGACAGCCACCGTGCCGCGCAATGCTTCCAGCGAACGCGCGCCCTGCTGCGGCACCAGGATCAGGCTGCGGTAGTCTGCACCTTCGCATCCTGCCAACCCGAACTCGGGCACCGCCAGCACCCGCACATGCTGTTCCAGCTCCGTCACCAGCGGGTAGCCGCAGGTCTGCGACAGCAGCAGGTCGGGCGCGCGCCACAACGCCATCAGGTCGTCCGGTGGCGGCACGATGCGCATCGGATCAGTCCAGCCGCGCCGGCGCAAACCGTTGACCACGGCGCCGAGCAGTGCCTCCCACGCAGCGCCCAATGCGGGCGTGACGTTGTACATCGGCAGAGCCAGGCGCCAGGAGCGCGTGACGATGGTCAAAGCTGCCGATCCTGTGCCAGCGGATGCACCGGCGCATCCACCGGTGTCAGGCCGTAGCGCCGGATCAACTCGGTATATCCGCCAATACGAAAGCCGCCGCAGCGCGCGATGTAGGCCTCGCGGTCGGCCCGGTAAACCCGGGGCAGCAAGTACCACGGCAGCCCCGGCAGATCGTGATGCACCAGGTGATAGTTGTTGTTCAAGTACAGCAGGCGCATCGGCCAGGAGGCCTCGTTGATCGCGATCCGGTGCTTGCAGTCGTCAGCGGCACGGTGCTCGTAATAGGAACGCACCATCGCCAGTGACAAGGCCGGGTAGGCCACCACCAGCAGGTAGTACCAGGCCGGCACGATGGTCCAGTGCTCGATCGCCGCGAGCATCACGACCAGCAGGATCAGATGCAACGACCACATGCCCAGATACCGGTAGTTGCGCTCGCGCAGTTGGTCCACCGCTTCCTGCACCACGGCTGAGATCGCCATCGCCGGCCCGAAAACGAAGCGGCCCCAGAACCGCTTGCGGTGCACGAACAACGCGCGCATCAGCCATCCGCTGCGTTGCCAGACCTCGTCCGACACATAGTGCGTCTCCGGGTCGACGCCGGGCAGGGTCAGGTGTGCGTCGTTATGGTGGCGCAGGTGGCTTTCCAGGTACAGCGTGTACGGAAACCAGACCGCCAGCGGCGCGAAAACCAGGCTTTTGTTGAGCCAGCGGTGGCGCGTCGGATGCCCATGCACCAGTTCGTGCTGCAGCGACATATACCAGGTGCAGGCCAATATAAGCAGCAGCGTCGTTGCCACGAGTCCCAGCGTGTGCGACCAGACCAGGGGGGCGAGCCAGGCCGCATACACGACCGGGATCAGCAACCAGGTCGGCCATTCGGTGCGCGCCGTGGGCGAGGACAACAGACGCGCGACCACGGCTTCCTGTTGCGGACTCAGATATTCAGACATCGTGCACACCCATCCCAAGCATCAGTTCATCAGGCGATATCCACGCGGCTGCGTCTGGCGCGTGTCGCCCCGACGAACGATGGGGGCCGGCACAGCAGCCGCAGGGGCAAGGCCTGCAACCTGTTCGCACCGATCCGGAATGTTTGCAATCGACCGGGATCGAGCTGTGCCGGCGGCGATCATACGACAAGAATAGCTGTCTGCAACGGCATTTACCCCGGTCTTTGTACGGTGTTGTGCAGACTGCACGTCTCAGGCCGTTTTCCAGACGGCGGCAGACCGATGCCGCCGTCAGGCACCGCCATCGAGCCGGTGGTCGAAGGGCATGCGACTCAAACGCTCGCAGCCGGTGTCGGTGACCAGCAACTGCTCCTCCAGCTTGACGCCCTGGCCTGCCGCGGCGCAGCCAATGTAGCTCTCGATGCAGATCACCATGCCCGGCTCGACCGTGCCCGGCAGCGGGTAGGCCTGGCCCGCCTTCTTGTGCGGTATGTTCGGGAACTCGCCCGACATGCCCAGGCCGTGGCCCACCGCGTAGTACCGGCTGGCCTGATGCTCACCCGGCACGACCCATGCGCGATCGGCGATCTCGGCGTAGGCGACGCCAGGGCCGATCAGCGCGGCATTGTGCTCGAGTTGGTCACGGGCACGCGCATGCAGCAGTCGCTGCACTGCCGTCGGCGCAGAGGACCCGCACAGGAAGGTACGCGAGAAATCAACCGCATACCCCAGATATCCCAATGCATCGGTGTCGAAACACAGCAGGTCGCCCGACTCGAGCACCCGGTCGCTGCACTCCTGGAAATAGGGGAAGCTTCGCGGGCCGCTTTGCATCAGGCGCGTCGTCGTGTACTGGCCCTCCAGCGCCAGAAACCGGCGCTGGAAATCGGCCCAGATTGCGACCTCGCTGCGACCCGGCGCGATCTGCTGCTGCATCTCGCAAGCCGCCACTTCGACGCGGCGCACTGCCTCGCGGATATAGGGCAACTCGATCGCCAGCTTGATCGCCCGGGCACGGGCAAATACCGCGTCGGCGTCTTGCAACTGCAGGCCAAGCGCGCGCAGCGCATCGATGGTCTGGAACGGAAACCGGTCCACCGCCAACCGCCGATCCTGTCCCTGCCGCCCGCGTACCAGCGCGTCGATCTCGGCGGCGAACTGGCGCCCGGCGGCCTGGGGATCGGCCAGCGAGCTGACATGGCACAGGCCCAAAGCCGGCCGGATCTCGTCCACCGTTGGCAGGCTGCTGGCCAGATGCTCACAGCCGAAAAAGTCGTACAAGATGCAGGGGCCGTCGGCAAACACCAACAGATAGCGCGCCGGCGTGCGCGCGGTCCACACGGTCATGTTGCGTGCGCCGGTCGCGTACAGGATGTTGATCGGGTCGACGATCACCGCCGCCGGCACGTCCATCTGGCGCATCACCGCCTGCAGCCGCGCACGCCGCGCCAGATACAGTCCATGATGCTGCCGATCGGACCCGGCCGAGGAGACTGGCGCAATCACCGTCATGGCTACAGGTTGTCGCGCGGGAATTCCAGCAGCCAGTCGCGGCTGAAAACCGGGGTCTCGCCCTCCCAGGCATCGAGTCTGGCTTCGATGCGAAACGCATCGGCGCTGGCGCTGAGCCGGGTCGTCACGTCGGTGCGCACCTGCCATCCGGCACGTCCCAGCGTGCTGGTCAGGGTCAACTGCTGCTGCGCCGACAACGGGTCATCGACCTGGATCGAGAACCGATGCTCGCCCCGTGTGTCGTAGCTGACGTCGCTGTCCAGCGTGCGCCAGGCGCCGCGGTCCCGCGAACGCACCAGCTCGACCAGCCCCTCGCCCAGGTGCTCGGTCATGCGATCCTGCGAACGATCGGTGGTCCGCGGTCGGATCTCGACCAGGGCCGACGGCGGCGCGCCTTGCGCCTCGCCGAACGGCGCCAGTTGCGCATCCTGCTGCGCCAGAGCAGCGCCGTCGCGCATGGGCAGATGCAACATGCCACGACCCGCCGCGACCCGCAAGCTGCCCGCTGCAGGCGCAGGCCAGGCAATCGGCCAGTAGGCGTTGGACAACGCCAGCCGGATGCGGTGGCCCGGCGCGATCGCATGCGCCAGCGCGCACAGGCGCAGCCGCACCCGGTAACAGCGGCCTGGCTCGAGCGGCTGCGGCGAGGCGGAGCCGTTGCGGTGCGACAGATTCAGCAGGCCGTAACTCAGACGCAGCGAGCGGCCGTCGGGCGCGACCTCGCACAGCCGAGCCGCCAGCAAGGCCTGGGGCTGGTCGCTGACCAGTTCCAGTTCGATCTCGGGTTCGCCGAGCAATTGCCATTCCTGCTCCAGCGGCTGGCTGTCGAAACACAGACTCATCGCGTCGTCGGTGCGCTGGTCGTCCGACAGATCGGGGCCCTGCCCATAGGAGCACTGGTAGCCGGCACGCATGCCCGTGGTCTGTGGACTGCAGATCAGCAGGTCGCCGGGTTCGCCCGCTTCCAGTCGCAGGCCCTCGGCCGCCAGCATCAGCGTGCTGCGCCTGGCCTGCGGTGGTGGCCAGCATGCTTCGGCGGCCCAGCGACCCGGCCATGCGGCAACCCGCTTGGCGGGTGTGATCCATGAGCCCATCCAGACCCGCAATAACGGTTCGTCCATGATGCCGGTGTCGACGTCCTTGAGCCAGTGGTCCCACCAGCGCAGCGCCTCCTGCAGGAATCCGATCACCGGGCCGGGACGGGCCATGTGCGGCCAGTCGTGGGCCCAGGGACCGATCAGGGCCTTTTTCGGCACCGACAGTTGCTCCAGCAAGGGCAACACGTTGCGCGCATAACTGTCCTGCCAGCCATTGACCGCATACACCGGTACCTGGATGCGGCTGATGTCTTCGCACACCGACGCGGCCGTCCAGTAGGCATCGCGGCGCTGGTGCGCCAGCCAGATCGCCAACGGCGGTCGGGCATGCTCCAGTCGCTCCAGCCACATCGCACGCCAGCGCTCGCCGACCACGGCCGGGTCGGGTGGACGCGTGTTGCCGGCAAAAAAGCTGCCGCCCCAGCTGATGTTGCCCTCGAGCAGGCAGCCTCCCATGAAGTGGCAGTCACCGTGGTAGCGGTCGTGGGCAAATCCCATCGGCATGATGGCGGCCAGTGCCGGCGGCCGCAGCGCGGCGATCTGCAGCGCATTGATGCCGCCCCAGCTGATGCCCCACAGGCCGACCCGGCCGTTGCACCAGGGCTGGCGCGCCAGCCAGGCAATGACCTGCACGCCGTCATCCAGTTCGGGCCGGTCGTATTCGTCCAGCAGCAGTCCGTCGGAGTCGCCGCTACCGCGGATATCGACTCGCACCGCCGCGTAACCATGACCGGCCATGTAGGGCTGGTTCACCGAATCGCGGTAGCTGGTGCCGTCGCGCCGACGGTACGGCAGATATTCGAGCAGTGCCGGGACGGGATCGCGCTCGGCGTCGACCGGCAGCCAGATACGCGCGGCCAACCGGGTGCCGTCGGTCATCGGAATCCAGGCCGTCATGATTTCGCGCACCGGGCGCGCAAACTGCGCCACCGCTTTCATCGCTGAAGGTCGAGCGAATACGGAAAGTGGCAGCGCACGGTGCGCGACAAGTCAATGGCGACCAATGGCGGCGGCTCACTGCTGCAGCGCGGCTGTGCCACCGGGCAGCGGGTATGGAAGCGGCAACCCGATGGCGGGTTGACGACGCTCGGTATCTCGCCCTGCAGAACAATACGGGTCCGCCGCTGCCGCGGATCGATGACCGGGTTGGTCGACAGCAACGCAGCTGAATACGGATGCGCAGGCCGATCGAACAATTGGCGCGTCGGCGCCTCCTCGACAATCTGACCCAAATACATCACCGCGGTGCGCCGGGTCACACGCCGGATGACGTTCAGGTTGTGGCTCACCAGCAGGTAGGTCAGGCCGAACTCCTGCTGCAGGTCGAGCAGCAGGTTGAGCAACTCGCCTTGCACCGACACGTCGAGCCCGGCCGTCGGCTCGTCGGCCACGATGAGTTGCGGCTGCATCACCAACGCCCGCGCGACGCCGACCCGACGCGCCTGGCCACCCGAGATCTGGTGCGGAAACTTGGCCAGCACGTCCGGCGGCAAGCCGAGCCGGCGCAGGATCGTGTCAAGCCGCGCCAGCGACTCCCGCTGCGGCAGGCTGTGGATGGCGATCGGTTCGCGCAGCGAGCGGCCCACGGTCATGCGCGGCGACAAGGAGGCCACCGCATCCTGCAGCAGCATCTGCACCTTGCGCCGGAACGCGAGCGCGTCGCGCGCCAGCTGCGCCGCCACCGCCGCGCCGCCAACCTCGACAGTGCCGGTGCTGGCCTGGGTCAGGCCGACCAGAACACGGCACAGGGTTGTCTTGCCGGAGCCGGACTCACCGACCAGGCCGACGATATCTCCCTCGGCGATATCCAGCGACACATCGTCGAGCGCCCGCACCGCGCCGCCAAACACGACGCTGATGCCGCGCATGGACACCAGGGGCGCCGACACCAACCCGGCTCGGGCAGCCCCGATGCCGGAGGGCACGGAGACGGGTTGCGCGGGCGTCACGCGATTTCCTCCGCCCGGATGCAGGCCACCTTGCGCAGTCCCGCGATATCGCGCAGAGGCGGCACGCCGGTACGGCAGGCATCCCGGACGTGGCTGCAGCGCGGCGCGAACACACAACCCACATGCGGCGCGACCGGGTCCTGCACCTCGCCGGGAATCGACACCAGGCGGTCGCCCTGGTCCTGCGCGTCAATCTCGCACGCCAGCAATGCGCGCGTGTACGGATGGCGCGGCGCTGCCAGCACATCGGCCACCGGGCCGGCCTCGACCACGGTCCCGCCATACATCACGCAGATATCGTCGCACAATTGCGCGACCAGCCCCAGATGGTGCGATATGAACATGATGGAGCCGGAAAACCTGCGCCGCAGCTGATCGAGCAAATCGACGATCTGCGCCTCGACGGTTGCATCGAGCGCGGTCGTGGGTTCGTCGGCGAGCAGCAGATCGGGCTCGACCAGCAACGCCATCGCGATCATCACGCGTTGGCGCATGCCACCGGACAGTTCGTGCGGATACGCCCGCAGCCGCAGATCGGCGTCGGCGATGCCCACGCTGACCAACGCCGCCCGGGCACGCTGCATCGCCGCATCGGCTTGCAGGCCAGGATACCGGCGGCGCAAGACATCGACCAGATGGGTTGCCACCGTGAACAGCGGGTTCAGCGCTGTCATTGGATCCTGGAAGATCATCGCGATCCGCCGTCCGCGCCACTCCCGCATCCGGGCCTCCGCAAGCGGTAACAGATCGATGCCATCGAACTCGATGCTGCCTGAGAGCCGGGTCATGTTGGAGGGCAGCAGCTTGAGCAGGCAACTGGCCAGGCTGGACTTGCCCGAACCGGATTCGCCGACCACGCCCAGGATGCGGCCACGACCGATGTCCAGACTGACCCCGCGCAGAATATGGGCGGTGCCGCGGGGTGTCGCCGCTTCCAGCACGAGATCGCGGATCTCGACCAGCGCTGGCACCGGGGAGCCGACCCGATCGGTCATCCGTGCTCCCGCCCGATGCGCGGATCCACCGCATCCCGCAGGGATTCGCCAAACAACGTGAACCCTAGTGTGGCCACGCCCAGCGCCACGCTGGAAACCACCACCGGCACCCAGGACTCCGACAGGTACTGGTAACCGTCCTGAATCAGGCTACCCCAACTGGCCAGCGGCGGCCGCACCCCCAGACCCAGGAACGACAAACCCGCCTCGATCGTGATCACCACCGGAATATCCATCGAGGCCAGGATAACCAGCGGCCCAAGGATATTGGGCATCACATGAAAGAAGACGATCCGGGGCCAGGACGCGCCCAGAATGCGTTCGGCCTCCAGAAACGGCGCGTTCTTGAGTGTCAGAACCTGGGAGCGGGCCACCCGGCCAAAATGCGGCACCAGCGTCACAGCCACGACGATCACCACGATCAAGGTGGACGGGCCGAACACTGCCACCACCGCCAGCGCGAGCACCAGACTCGGAAACGAGGCGATGACATCAAAAACGATCAGCACGAAACGCTCGCTGCGCGCGGGAAGATAGGCTGCCAATATTCCCAGCGTCATGCCGAGCGTCAGCGCAATGGCGATCGACGACAAGGCCACCTGCATCGCCACCGCCGCGCCATGCACCATGCGCGAATACAGATCGCGTCCGAGTTGGTCGGTGCCCAGCCAATGGCTGCCGGACGGTGGGCTGAACCGGTTCAGGACATCCAGGGCATCCGGGTCATGAGTCGCCAGCCAGGGCGCGAACACGGCGCACGCCAGCACCAGGGCGACGATCGCGAATCCGACCACCCCGGTCAGGCTTCCGCAGACCTTGCGCAGCGTGGCAACGAGGAGCGCGAAGCCCCTCATGCGCCAGCCCTGTTGGTGGAGTCGGCATGCCGAATACGCGGGTCGATCGCGGAGTAGGACAAGTCAACCAGCAGGTTGACCACCACGAAGATGACGACCACCACCAGCACCGCCCCCTGCACCACGGGATAGTTGCGCTCGGAAATCGCGCTGTAGATCAATCGGCCCAGGCCGGGACGGGCGAACACGATCTCGATCAGTACCGCACCACCCAACAGCCGTCCGATACCCAGTCCCAGAATGGTGATGGTGGGAATACAGGCGTTCTTCAGCGCGTACTTGTAGGTGATCAGGCGTTCGGACAGGCCGTAGGCGCGCGAAGTGCGAATGTAGTTCTCACCCATCACCTCGAGCATGGAGGTCCGCACCAGGCGTGCGATGAAACCGATCCAGCCCAGCGCCAATGCCACCGTGGGCAGGATCATGCGACGCAATTCATCGAGCCAGTCGCCCGTTCGGCTGGTGCCCAGCACCGGCAACCAGTCGAGCCAGATCGCGAAGATGAGCAGCAGGAAGATCGCGATCACGAACGATGGCACCGCGATGAACGCCACCGAGATGAACGCCAGCACATTGTCCAGCACCGAGCCCCGGTGCGTGGCCGCATACACACCCAGTGGCACACCGGTGAGCACGGCCAGCACGATCGCCGCGAAGGTCAGCGCGATGGTGTAGGGCATCACCTCGAGGATCATCTTCAACACCGGCTTGCCGGAAACGATGTCGATACCCAGATTGCCCTGCAGCACATTGCTGAAAAATCGCCACAAACGAATATGGATCGGCTGGTTCAACCCCATCTCGTCGATCATGCGCTGCGAATACTCCGGCGTCGCCTGCGGGCCGAGCAAGATCGCGGCAGGATCACCGGGCACCAGGCTGGTCAGCGCAAACAGCAGCACCATGGCGCCGAAAACAATCAGCGCCGTGGTGATGAGACGGCTGACCAGGTATCTGGCGGTATCAGCTTGCACTGAAGTCGGCGTACTGCCAATCACCCCAGCCCGGGACCGACGCCGGCTTGAGCCAGCTCTTGTGCACCAAGGCGCTGGCTTCGTTGGTCAGCCACACGTAAGCACTGGTCTTGTCCATCTCCTTTTGCATGTCGAGCACCATCTGGCGGCGTTTGGCCAAATCCATCTCGCCGATGGCGGCCTTGAACAAGGTGTCGAATTCCGGGCTGTTCCAACGCGACCAGTTCCAGTTGCCGATCTGATCAGGGGTAAACCACTGCAAAACGAAATTCGGATCGAACTTGGCGTTGAAGCGCGATATATACAGTTCCAGGTTCTTGCCGGTGTCACCTTTGCCGGAACTCCAGTAGGTACCGCCGGGCTGGGCATCGACTTCGACGGTGACGCCCACTTCGGCGAGCAACGCGCGCGCCACCAGCGCCATGTTCTGGAACTCCGGGTTGTTGAGCAGCGTCAGTCTGAGCTTGATGTTGGACTGCCCTGCTGCGGCCAGCAAGGCCTTGGCTTCGGCCACGTTGCGCTTGTAGGCCGGCGCTTCTTTCCAATGCCCCATCACCGGCGGCGGCAACGCCGTGTTGAGCCGGCCGACCTTGCCGTTGTACCCAGCCAGCAGCATCTGGTCGACGTCCAGCCCCAGGCGAATCGCCTGGCGTACGCGCAGATCGTTCAAAGGGGCCTTCTCCATGTTCATGCCCAGCCAGACATACGCCATCGAGGGCTGGATCGACACATTCAAACCAGCAACGCCGCGTATCGGCTCGGCCTGGGCCGGCGACAAGATCGCAAAATCGAGTTCACCCGCACGCAAAGCCAGATCGGTTGTTTTGGGATCGGTGATGACCCGCACATTGATTTCGTCGAAACTTCCGCGCCGCGCTCCCTTGTATTCCGGGTTGCGCTTGAGGACAGCGCCCTTTTGCTTGTCCAGCGACACCACCTGGTAGGGCCCGGAGCCCACCGGCTTGAGACCAAATTCCACACCGCGCTGCTCCACGGCCTTCTTGCTGACGATGCAACCGGAGCCGTCGGCAATCACAACGTCGTAAATGTTGGCGCGCGGCTGCTTGAGCACGATGCGGCCCTCGTATTTGCTTTTCACCTCGACCCCCACCAGGTGCAGCCAGTCGCCCTTGTAGGCCGACTCCTTGGCGCCTGCTGCGGGCGGCAGACCGATACGCTCGAAGGAGAATTTCACGTCATCTGCCGTCATCTCTCCGAACCCGTCGGTGAACATCAGGCCCGGCATGAGTCAGTAAAAAAACAGTAGTCCCCCGCGACCAAACAATTAAAAATAAAGCCGGGCCTGATGGTAAACGACGGGGTGGGAGTGTTTAAGGCACATTTAGTGAAAATAAAAATAGACGCTATAGGA
>JBBRVD010000119.1:0-11861 GCA_038247175.1 Burkholderiales bacterium
ATAACGCAGCGCCTCGTCCCAGCGTGCGACACCGATACAGGCCTGGATTGCAAAGTCGTAGTACACGAAGTAGTTGTGGCTCAACGCACCTTGCGCGAGGAGGTCCTCGCCTGCCGCGAGCGCATCATGCAGCTCGGACGCATCCTCGGCCAGCAAGCCCTTCAAGCCATAGAGCTGGGCTCCCTGGAAACTCATGCCCTCTCCGATCATGTTGAAGGCGGTGGCAAGGTGCGCGCGCGCGCCAACGATGTCGCCGCCACGCATCACCAGCAAGGAACGGAAGAACCAGGTGATGGCCTCGAAACGGCGGCTGCCCATCATCTGCGCCAGTTCCAGCGCGCGATCCACATGTGCCATCGCCTGTTGATGGTTGCCCCGGATGCAGCCGTCGACCATCACCATCTGGGCACGCGCCAGCATTTCCGCGCGCGGGTTGTGGACCCGGCCTGCCAGCGTGATCGCACGCTCGCTGACTGCGAGTGCCTGTGGCAATTCCAGCATGTAGTACATCGACCACGACACCATGGGCAGGTACGCCATCTCGACCTTCAGAAAACCCTGCTCGCGCGCCATGTCCACACACTGCTGGATCAGCCCCGTACCCCGCAGGACATTGCCGCTTGAATAGCTCGCATCGCCCAGCCCGCCGAGCGCGGCACACTCGGCCTCGGCCGATCCGGCCTCGCGCGCCAGCGCCAGTGCCTGTTCGTGCGCCTGCCGGCAGTCGTCCGAACGTCCCTGCGTGAACAGCAGGTTGCCGCGCAACTCGTGCAGATGCGACAAGTCGAGCACCAGGCCCGCCCGCTCGGCCAGCGGCTGCGCTTCCTGCAGCAGCTCCAGCCCCTCGGCCATGCGGTCGACGATACGCATGCCCGAGGCCATCGCGATCAGTCCCAGCGCACGATCACCGTCGCTGCGTGCGGCGTCGATCGCCGCGCCGGCAGCGGCAATCGACGCGTTGGCATGCCCGATCTCGAGCAACAACCGTGCACGCGCCAGCCGCAGGCCGAATCCCGCGTCGCCGGCATCGGGCAACGCCAGTGCGCGGTCGACCAATGCCAGCGCCTCGCTGTAGTGGTACTGGCGCGATTGCTGATCGCTGGCCTGCAGATAGGCACCCGCGGCGCGCACGTCTTCGGCCCGCTCGAAATGCTCGGCGGCCAGGGCCACGTCGCGTTCGCGCACCCACTCGGCCGCACCGCAATGCAACTGGCGCCGCCGGGCGTGCAGCATCGATCCATAGGCACCGTCGCGGATCAACGCATGGCTGAACTGCAATTCGTCACCCTGAAGCCGCACCAGGAACTGCTCGGCCAGCGCGCGCGCGTCGTATTGCGGGTCGTCCAGCAGATGGCGGACCACCGACAGTGGCACGCGCTGGCCCCAGACCGCAGCCGCGTGCAGCGCATGCTTGTCGGTGCTCGACAGCCGATCCATGCGCGCCTGCACCAGCGCCTGGATCGACCCGGGCAGGTTGGCCGAACTCTCGTCCCCGGCGTTGAGCAGCAACTGCTCGAGGAACAAAGGGTTGCCTTCGGCGCGTTCGACACAGCTGCGCAGCAGCGCATCGGAAATGGACGCTGCTCCGGCCGCCAGGCGCAAGGCGTCGTCCCGCTCCAGCGGCTGCAGGTCCATGCTGGTCAGCGCCATGCCATGCAGCACGGTGCGCCACTCGCCCGCGGTGGGATCGCCCGCGAACCGGGTTGTCAGGATCGCCAGCAAGGGCCCCTCGGCAGCGAGTGCAAGCAGCGACGCGATCTGCTGCAGCGTCCAGGCGTCGGCCCAGTGGATGTCCTCGACCAGGACCAGGGTCGGCCCCTGCTCGAGTTCCGAGCGCAGCAGGAAGGTCAACGCATCGAGTGTCGATCGCTGGCGCACTGCCGCATCGACGGCCGACAGCACGGCGCGCGCCTCGGTCGGCGGCGTGACATCGAGTAATTCGTACAGAAAGGGCTGGTGCACGGCGCCGTCGGTGCCGGCGCCGAACTGCAACGCGATCGCGGCCGCGCGACTGGCCTCGTCGGCATCGGGCGCCAGTCCCATCCAGTCCTGCACCAGGCCGCGGATCGCGTCATGCCCGGTACGTGCGCCGAAGTCCTGGATCGTCGTGAGGTTGCAGGTCAGGCCCTGCTCGCGCGCGGTGTCGGCGAACTCCGCAACCAGGCGCGACTTGCCCATGCCGGGGTCGCCACGCACGAGCACGACACGGCCACGCCGACGCTGCACACAGCCCTGCAGTACCATGCCGAATTGCTGGAGCTCTTCCGCGCGACCGATCAGTGGCCGGCTGCCGCCCTGCGGAACCGGTCGCTCGGACAGGATGCGATACGGTAGCAGCGGTCGCTCCTTGCCCTTGACCTCGACGGCTGTGCCCGCTTGCGCTTCAAAATAGTCGGCCACCTGCTGCCAGGTCTGCGGGCTCACCACCACCTCACCCGGCTCGGCCAGGCCACGCAGGCGCGCGGCGGTGTTCACCGTATCGCCGGTCAGCGTGTAGTCGCCGGAGCGGGTGTCGCTGCGCCGGGCGATCACCAGTCCGGTATGCACACCGGTGTGCATTGACAGGTGCCGACCCAGCCGTGCGGCCAGGCTGGCCGCGATACCGTCGACAGCAGCGTGCAGTTCCAGCGCTGCCCGCACCGCATGGCGCGCGTCGTCCCGGCGCGTCAATGGAACGCCGAACAGGGCCATCACCTCATCGCCGACGAACTGGTTGACCCGCCCGCCATGGCGCTCGATGATCCGGCTGGCCTCGCGCTTGATCCGCGCCATGACCTGCTCGACTTCCTCCGGATCGAACGCCTCGTTGAGCGCCGTGTAACCGGTCAGGTCCGAAAACATCACGGTGGCATGGCGTCGCTCGCCCTCCTCGCCGACGCCGGCCGGTACGACCGACGCAGGCGCGGTGCCCGCCTTCCGTGCCTCTGCGGTGGCCTGCTGCGCTGGCGCGACAGCGCCCGCGACGGCCTTGAGCAGCCGCTTGCGGTCGCCCAGCGATACCACGCCGAGTTCGCGCAGGTCGGCATCGAGCAGGTCGGGCAGCAGGTCGACCGTGATGTCCTGCGCAACGAACTGCGCCGCATACTTGCCCATGCCGTGGGCGTCGAGCCAGATCGTGATGTCGTCGGTCATGGGCAGCTGCACAAGTCGTTTCCGGCGACGGGTCGCCAGCCGCCATTGTGCCCCGGCCCGGGCAAGCCCGCGCTGGCGGCTATTCGTACTGCTGCCCCAGGGCCAGCAGTTCGGGTGTGCCGATCAGTGCGTTGAGCTGGTCGAAGTCGAGCATCGCGCCCTGCATCGGCGCAGTGGTCTGGTGCCGGTGCAGGCTAGCGTAGTATTTCTGCAACGCATATGCCGCGGCCCGGGCCGTACCACCGGGAAAGATCACGATCCGGAATCCCTTGGCGCCGAGTTCGGCCGCGCTGTGCACGGGTGTCTTGCCGCCCTCGACCATGTTGGCCAGCAGCGGAATGCGTCCGGCGAAACGCGTGCAGGCCTGTTCCATCTGTTCGGGCGAGCGCAGGGCCTCGATGAACAAGGCATCAACCCCACAGGCCAGGTAGGCCTCGGCCCGCTCCATCGTGGCCTCCCAGCCCTCGACCGCCAGCGCGTCGGTGCGCGCCAGGATCAGCGTGCGGTCCGACTGGCGCGCGTCGAGTGCCGCCTTGAGCTTGCCGCACATCTCGGCCTGCGGCACCACGGTCTTGCCGTCCAGGTGGCCGCAACGTTTCGGAAAGGTCTGGTCCTCGAGTTGCAGCATGGCCGCGCCGGCGCGCTCGAACGCGCGTACGGTGCGCATGGTGTTGAGTGCATTGCCGAAGCCGGTGTCGGCATCGACGATGACCGGCGCCGATACCCGCTCGGTGATGCGTGCCAGCGTATCGGCGACCTCGGTGGCCGTCGTCAGGCCGATGTCGGAGCGGCCCAGCCGGGTGTAGGCGATCGATGCGCCAGACAGGTACAGTGCCTCGAAGCCGCTTTGCTCTGCGATCAGGGCTGTGAAGGCGTCGTAAACGCCAGGCGCCAACAGCACCCGGTCTTGTCGCAATCGGTGCTGGAGGTTCTTGGTCATGGTGGGGCTTTCGTCCATGGGTTTCATCCGTCGGCACGCTCCAGCATATCGGCAGCACTGCGAGCCGCGATCCAGCCGCCGCCCAACGCGCTGAGCAGTCCGTTGCCCGACAGGTAGCCCCACACCGCGTTGCCCGATACGCCACGGGCGGCACCTCCCGCGGCCAGCAGGTTGGCAAAGGGCGCGCCGTCGGTGTGCAGCACACGGCAATCGGCATCAATGTCCAGGCCACCCTGGGTATGGAACAACGCACCGGTGACCTTGACGGCATGGTAGGGCGGCTGCAGCGCCCGTGGGAAACTGCGCCCCATCGCGTCCGGCTCGCCCGGCGCCACCGCCGCCAGCGCCTGCCTCAACGCCTGCAGTTCGCAACCGATCAGCCGTGCCAACGCATCGACATCGTCGGCGGTCCTGACGGCGCCGGTCTTCTCGAGCTCGACAAAATCGGGGAAACTGCGCGCCAGCGCCAGCAAGGGAGGATCGAACACATTCCAGGCCACGCCACCGCTTTGGGCCAGCACATGCACCGCGGCCTCGGAATAGCCCTGGGTCTCGTCGTGGAAACGTTCCCCCTGCGCATTGATCTGCACCCCGCCCTGCATCATCATGGCCCAGCTCATCAGCGCATTTTGCGGCGTCGCCCAGGAACCGTGGCCCTGGTAACCACCGAGGTCCGCCAGCCTCGCGCCGATCTGGCGCGCCCACCGGATCGCGCTGCCGTCGTTCCCGACATGGCCGGCAAATGCCGCTTCGCGCATCTCGGGCAACCATTCGCGGACCATGGTCGCATCTCCGGCAAAGCCGTTGCAAGCCAGCAGCAATACGTCACACCGCAACTGTTCCAGCGTGCCGTCGGGACGGGTATATCCGACACCCTGGATCCGGTCGTTCGCATCCAGGTACAGCACGCGCACCAGCGCGTGGGTCAGGATATCGGCGCCCACGGCCAGCGCGGTGCGCTCCAGGCCAACCATCAGCGCGGCACCGGTGCGTTCGGGCACCGCATGCATGCGCCGCGCCCGATGGCCCGGATACAGGAAACCGTCGAGCACCTCGAACACGATGCCGTGCTGCTCCAGCGCGTCGATGGCCTGCGCCACCGCTGCGGTGTAGGCATCCACCAGGTGCTGCGCGGCATCGCCGTGCGCCTTGGTCTGCACGTCCTGGGCGAACGTCTCGCGCGAATCCACGATGCCCAGCGACCGCTGCAGCCGGGTTTCAGCCGCGGGTATGAAGCCCGAGGACAGCGCCGTCGAACCGGTCGGCCGGGCATCGCGCTCGAGCAGCACGCAGTCAACGCCGCGCGCGCGCAGCCCGATCGCAGCCGTCAGGCCGCAGGCACCAGCGCCAACGATCACCACCGGCACATGGGGCGTATCGGCAGGAAGGTCGCCGCGTTGCACAGTCGTGGGACTCATCGATAGGCTCCTGGAAGATGGAATGGGGCCGGGCCGCTCGTTCGTCGTGTCGCTGGCAATGGCATTGCGTCGGCGCGGGCGGTTGTCATGCGTTGCGGCCCAGTCGCTGGCGCAGCTGGTTCAGCAGTCCGCCAGCGGCCACCATGTCGAGCAGGAAGTCCGGGATCGGATCGCAGCACAACACCACGCCGGCGGCGCTGGTGACCGTCAGCGCCTGCAGGTCGAGCGTGACCGATTCGCCATCGACCAGTTCACCGGCACGTGCGCAGGTCAGCAGCAAGAGACCGAGGTTGAACGCATTGCGGAAATACAGACCGCTGTAGGAAAGCGCGATCACCGCCCGTACACCCAGGTGCACCAGCGCCGCAGCGGCCTGCTCGCGGGAGGAGCCGATACCGAAATTGACGCCGGCCACCAGCAGGTCGCCAGGGCGTACCTGGGTGGCGAACTCCGGACGTACCGCCTCCAGGCAATGCGGTGCGATGCCGTCGATGCCCAGCTTCATGTAGGCGCCAGGCGCCAGCACGTCGGTATCGACGTCGTCGCCGAAGGTCCAGACCCGGTGCCGGGTCGCCCCCGGTGTCGGCTGTGTGTTCATGGCAGGTGCTCCCGCGGATCGCTGATGCGCCCGCGCAAGGCCGATGCCGCCACCGTATACGGCGAGGCCAGATACACCTGCGCCGTGGCCGAGCCCATGCGCCCCTTGAAGTTGCGCGCGGTGGTGGCGATGACGTTGGCCCCATCCGGAATGCTGCCGCCATAACCGGCACAGGCGCCGCAGGCCGTGGGCAGCACTTCGGCGCCGGCATCGCGCAGCACACCCATCAAACCCTCCTGCTCGGCCTGCTCCTGATCGTGCAGGCTGGCCGGCGCCACCATGAGGCGCACGCCCGTTGCCGCCCTGTGCCCGCGCAGCACCTGGGCTGCGGCGCGCAGGTCATCGAGCTTGGCGCCGGTGCAGGCACCGATATAGGCTACCTGCACCGCCACGTCGGCAAAGTCCTGCACGCCACGGCTGTTGGCCGGGCTGTGCGGCGCGGCCACCTGGGGCGACAAGCGTGCGGCATCGAACACCTGGTCCACCGTGACCGCGCCCGGATCGGTGCACCAGCCGGACCCATCGTCCACGGCGACACCGCGCTCGGCCAGCCAGGCCTGCGTCGTCGCGTCGGGCGCGATCAGTCCGACCTGGGCCCCCATCTCCGCGCTCATGTTGGACAGGGTCATGCGCTCCTGCATCGACAGGGCCTGCACGGCCGAGCCGCAGAACTCCACCGCCTGGTACCGACCCCCATTCATGCCGAGCCGCCCGACCATGTGCAGCACCATGTCCTTGGCGGTGAGCCCCGGCGCCAGCCGGTTGTTCCACACCATGCGCAGCGTCTGTGGTACCCGGACCCACAATTGGCCGGTGACGACGACACCGAGCATCTCGGTGGAGCCGATACCGAACATATAGGCACCAAATGCGCCGCCGGTGGGTGAATGCGAATCTCCGCCGACACAGAACATGCCGGGCCGGATATGCCCCTTCTGCGGCAGCACCACATGGCAGATGCCGATGCTGTCGTAGACATGCGGCAGATCCTGCTCGCGCGCCCAGTCGCGCGCGATCCGCACGATGCGGCGCGATTCATCGTCCTGCTCGGGCACATAGTGGTCCATCACCAGCACAACCCGCGACTTGTCCCAGATCGTCGCACCCAGTTCCTCTAGCATCGGCTTGAGCCGGCGCGGCCCCGACGAGTCGTGGAACATCGCCAGATCGACCTGGCAATTGACGATCTCGCCAATGTCGACATGGGGCCGTGCGGCCGCACGGGCAATCAGTTTCTGCGCCAGGGTGCGCGCGGGGGTGGGGGTAGGGGTAAGGGTCATGACATCCATGGGGTTTCACCGGCAGGGGCGCGGGTATTCGGTCGCCGCGCTCACTCCGACAGACTCTCCTTGACCGATATGCGTGCATCGACGCTGCCGACCTGCGACACGTCCATCTGGTATTCGTAGCGGTCCGGGCGATACAGGCCATGCAGCCACTGCACCGGCCGGTCGTTCACGTCGAACACCAGGCGATTGACCGCGAGCAACGCCGTGCCCACCGCCACTTCCAGTTCGCGGGCGACCGTGGCGTCGGCCTGCCGCGCCGACACCGTCTGCCGCGCCCGCCCCATCTCGACGCCGGATTCCTCGATCAACCGCAGGATCGGCTTGCGCAGCAGGTCCTTGCGTCCGAAACGCTGCGCCAGTTCGTCCGGCACATAGGTCGTGATGTGCGACACCGGGCCCAGCTTGGAGCTGCGCCGGCGCACCGCCTTCTGCACCTTGGCACCCAACGGTATCTGCAAGGCCTCGGCCACGCTGCGCGAGGCCTGGATGGTGCGCACCTCGATCACCTTGACGGAGGTGCGCATGCTCATGCTGACGATGTTCTCCAGCAGGCCGCTCATGCCCTTGGCGCTGCGCCGCCGCCCGCCCTGCGGCCGCTCGCCGGACGGCGCCACGTCGGCGGGCGCTGGATGGGTTCCGCGTCCGGCGCGGCGCACGATCAGGCCCTCGTCGGATAGTTGTTCCAGCGCCCGGCGCACGGTGACGCGCCCGGCGCTGAACTCCTTGCTCAGCACCATCTCCGGCGGCAGGCCCTGGGCAAATCGCCCTTCTTGCAACTGCTCGCGCAGCACCAGATAGATCTGGTGGTACTTGGGCAGCGGCAGTACGGTGGGCATGGCGTGTCTTCAATGGCGGGTGCGTCCGTCCAGGTCGATGGCATCCACCTGAAACAGCCGCTCCAGCGGCGCATCGCGCATCACGTGGTAGAGCGCAAACCGGTAGGCGGAATGCGCGTCAATCTCGCTTGGCGTGAATGCGAACGCCAGGTTGCCACCGGTTGCGATCCGACCCGGATAAGCATGGTGCAGCAGGTTCTGTTTGAACACCGCTGCAGCAGTGCGCGCCAGGGCGGTCTGCGCTGCGATGAACTCCAGCACCAGCCCGGCCTCGTGGGTCGCCCGCTGCGCCGGGGCCAGCGGGTGTACGGCGCCTTGCCCGTAGATATGCGGAAACAGCTGCCAGCTGCCCGGCAGCAGGGCCCGCACCCGCTGCTCGACCGCGGCGATCACCTGCGGCAACACACGCAGCAACGTCGGGTCGGCGACGCCCGCCAGCAGCACTACGCGTTCACCCTGCCACAGAGCCCCTTCGACCTTCAGGCTGGGCTTGTCGCGCGGCACGAAACGAGCCCCACCGACGCGCGTGCGATGGGAATCGAGTGCCTCATACCAGGCGTCGTGCAGCATCAGGCTGCCGCCCGGCTCCTCGACCTGCAGCGGGTCGGCCTGCTCGTAGAGCGCATGCGCCGCCACCGAGGCCGGCGTGGCGTGCGCATCCGGATTCATGCTCTCGAGGGTGAAATGTTCCGGTGTCAACTCGGCCAGCATCGCGTCGCGACCGCCGGGGCGGCAACACAATGAAGTGCATTCGACGATCTTGGCCATGTGCAGGCTCAAGCCGAGCGGATAGCCGAGCATGGCCGGCAGCGTGGCAAAGATCGCGGTGTCACAGGCGCGCCCGGCGATCAGGACGTCCGGGTCCAGCGCCAGCGCACGCGCGAAGGTTTCCGTGCCGCACTGGCCGACGATCGGGCTGCAGGCCTCGATTTGCGCGGCGTCGGGCTGCTCGATGGCTCCGATCGGATCGAGCCGGCCGGCCTGCAGCGCCGCAACCACTGCGTCGGCAGGAATGTCGCTGCGTATCGTGGCCAGGCGCAGCTGCAGGCCGCGGCGAGCCACGATACGGCGCACGATGGCCAGCGTCGCATCCAGGTGCGCTGCTGCACCGGCGGTGCCCGCGCTGCCAATCAGCAGTGGCACCCCAGCCTCGCGCGCAGCACACAGCACCAGTTCGAGATCGCGCTCGACCATGGGCTCGGGCGCGGCCATGACGCCGGCACCCAGGTAATACGGCCCGGGATCGACGGAACCCATGTCGCAGCCGATGACATGGGGCGCACGCGCCATGCCGCGGCGAAACGCGTCTTCGGGGATGCCGTAACCCAGCTGTCCGGAGGCCGACAACACGCGCAACACGCCGTCGCCAGGCCGGTGGGACTGCAGCAGGCGCGCGGTCGCGTTCATACGACGATGTCCAGCATCGGCCCATGCTGCTGCGCGCCATAGACGTCACCGTCACCAGGGCTGCCGGCGACGATCCGGCGCGGCAACACGAATTTGATGGCATGGATGTTCGCCAGCAGGTGGCGTTGCACCTGCTGCTCCGCCAGCCCGTACCGCGATGCGACGGCAGCGCCTGACAGGGCCGGGCTGTGCGCGGCCAGGGCGTACATGGCGGCATCATTCAGGAACACGTCGATCGTCAGCTGCGTCGGTCCGGCATTCTTGCTGCGGATCACCTGCGCCATGTCGGCCAGCCTGCGCGCATGGGGGGTTGCCGCAGTCATCGCGCCGTGAACCCGCCGTCGGCGCAGACCAGCTGCCCGGTGATGAACGCCGCACGGCTGGACAACAGGAAACTGATCAACTCGCCGATCTCGTGCGGCTCGCCGAGCCGGGCCATCGGAATACTCTGCTCCATCGCGGCCAGCGCCACCGGATCGGCGGTGACAGCGGCGACCATGGCCGTGCGCACCGGGCCCGGACCGACGGCGTTGATCCGGATGCCCTCGCTCGCCCACTCCAGCGCCAGCGACTTGACCATGCCGTTGAGTCCGGCCTTGGAGGCGGCATACGCCGCGCCGCGGGCATGCCCGACCAGGCCGATCTGGCTGGTGACCACGACCACACTGGCGTGGGGCGCGCGATCCTGGCGCATGCGGGCGATCGCCGCGCGCGTCAACAGGAAGGTCGATGTCAGGTTCAGCTCCAGGGTCTGGCGCCACTCCTGCACACGGGTGTCGTCGGAGCCCTTCTTGAAGAAGATGCCGGCGCAGCAGGCAAGGCCGTCCAGACCACCGAGCCCGCTCGCGGCCGCGTCGGGTAATGCGACACAGCCGGCGTCGTCGAGCAGATCTTGCTGTATCACCAGCGCATCGGGCATCGCTTGGCGCGCCCATGCGGCCTGCACTTCGTCTTGCACCGCCGCCGCGACCCGGGCGCCCGCGCGCTGCAGCACAACGGCCGTGGCCAGGCCGATACCGGAGCCGGCTCCGGTGACCAGCACGCGCCGGCCCGCCAGCTCGGGCGGTATCGGCATGGACGGAGCACCAGGCATCGGTTACAGACCCAGGTAGTTCTTGCGCAGGTCCGGGTCGTTTGCCAGGTCGCGTGCCGCGCCCTGCATCGCCACCGCGCCGTTCTCGATGATGTAGCCGCGGTGCGCGATCGCGAGTGTCTGCACGGCGTTCTGCTCCATCAGCAGGATGGACTGGCCCTCGCGGTTCATGCGCACGATCAGCGCAAACATCTCCTCGACCAGCAGCGGCGACAGGCCCAGCGAGGGCTCGTCCATGATCAGCAGCACCGGCTCGGCCATCAGGCCGCGCCCGATCGCCAGCATCTGCTGCTCGCCGCCGGACAAGGTTCCCGCCGCCTGGCTGAAACGCTCCTTCAGACGCGGGAAGATGGCGACCACCTTCTCCAGATTGTCGGCACGCCGCGCGCGCGCACGCACCAGGCTGCCGGTCTCCAGGTTTTCTCGCACGTTCAGGTTCGGGAACACACGCCGGCCTTCGGGCACGTGGATCAGGCCCCGCTTGACAATTTCGGTCGAGCTCTGGCCCACCAACTCCTCGCCCTGGAACTTGATCGATCCCGAGAATGGCCGGTACAGGGCCGAGATATTGTTGTTCAGCGTCGACTTGCCGACACCGTTACTGCCCAGCACGGCAACAATCTCGCCCGTGCCCACGTCCAGGTCGATGCCGCGCAGGATCTCGATGCTGCCATAGCCGGCGTGCAGCGCGCGAATTTCAAGCATGGGCCACCTCTTTCGGCGGTCTGCCGGAGGGGTTGGCGCTGCCGCGCCCCAGATAGGCCTCGATCACGGCCGGGTTGTTCACCACCTCCCGGGGGCTGCCCTGCGCAATGATCTTGCCGTAGGACAGCACGTGAATATGGTCCGACAGGCTCATCACCGCATGCATGACGTGTTCGATCAGCAGCACCGTGACGCCGCTGTCGCGGATCGCGCGGATGATGCCGATGATCTCCAGGATCTCGGTCGGATTGAGCCCGGCCATCACCTCGTCCAGCAGCAGCAGTTTCGGTCCGGCGGCCAGCGCACGGGCCAGTTCCAGTCGCTTGCGCCCGACCACCGTCAGCCCGCAAGCCGATTGCGCCAGCAAGGCCTCCATGCCGACCTGACGTGCCACGGCACGGGCATGTTCCCACGCCTCGTGGCGGTCATGGAATTTCTGGTAC
>JBBRVD010000120.1:0-11679 GCA_038247175.1 Burkholderiales bacterium
CGGCATGAATCGCGCGCCTGTGCCATGGGTGCGACCGCCGTGGGACCTTCTCGGTCAGGCGCTCCGTGTCGGACGGGGTGTCGATGTCTGAGACCATCATCTGTGTGGGCGGTGTGGTGCTGGAGTCCATCTTCAATGTGGATACCATCCCGGGCCGTGGCGTCAAGCTGATGCCACGCTCTGCGATGCAGTTGGCCTCTGGAATGGCACCCAGTGCCGCGGCAAGCATCGTGCGACTGGGCGGACAGGCATCTCTGTGGGGCGCTTGCGGCAATGATGCCAATGGCAGGACGGTGCGCCAGCAGTTGTCCGCCGAAGGTATCGCGGTCGAGGCGCTGGTCGAAGTCCAGGGCGGCGTTACCGCGTTTTCGTCGATTCTGGTGGATACCCGAGGTGAGCGTCTGGTGGTGCCGTACTTCGATCCAACGCTGCGCGGGGCCATCCACCACTTGCCAGCCGCGGAAGTCGGGCGCGCGGCTGCCGTGCTGGCCGACGTGCGGTGGGTCGAGGGAGCAGAGCTTGCGCTGCGTCTTGCCCGCGAGAGTTCGGTGCCGACCGTGCTGGATGCCGACGTAGCGGCCCCCGAGGTCCTGTGGCAGCTGTTGCCACTGGCGGACCACGTGCTGTTCTCCGAGCCAGCACTGCAGTCTCTTGCAGATGGCGCGCCCGCCCATCAGGCCTTGCAGTTCATCGTCGCCAGGCTCCCGAAAGCTCAGGTGATTGGTGTGACGCTCGGGTCTGACGGCGCTCTGATCTGGGCGCGCCAGGGTGATCCTGTGCTCGCGCACTACCCGGGTCATGCGGTCCGTGTGGTCGACACGCTCAATGCCGGAGATGTATGGCACGGCGCCTATGCCCTGGGGCTGGTGCGTGCCATGCCGCTGGCGCAGCGGGTGCAATTTGCCAATGCTGCAGCAGCCATCAAGTGTGAACGGCCGTGGGGCCGGCTGGGCGCACCGACCCTGCGAGAGGTGTGCGCGCGGCTGGAATCGACCCCACCCATGGCCCTGGATGCGCTCCGGCTCTTTCAGCAGGGTCTTCCACCCCGACTGCCGAACGATGGCCCGCACCTGCTCTGAAGGGGATGCCCCGGGCGCTGCCGGAACAGCCCGATCGAGCGCCTCGTTCACCTCGCGCATGGCTGACGAGCAGCATGTCGTGGTCTTTGGCAACCCGGTGGCCCAGGCCCGGATCGTGACGCAGTTCAACGTCGCGTTCGAGTCGCTGGGAATCTCGGCCCTGGCGATTGCGCGATCGACCCGCCATGTCGATGCCGAAATTGCCATCCATGCCTTTGCCGATCCACTCGTTGTCGCGGCATGCAGCGCCGAGCCCCTGGAGTTTTCGGGGCAACTGCCAGAGGCAAGCGTGGAGCCGGATGCTCTTCTGGCTGGCGCTGTCAGTGCACTGCGGCGAGACAACAACAGTCCGAGAGGCGTGCGCGCGGCCATTTTCGATGGCGTCGGCTTCGTCCGGCACCTCGGGCAAGCTGGCTTCGAGCCTGCCGGCACCCGAGTGCTGCTGACAGGCTATCCACTGGAGGCAGCGTCGATCGCCGTTGCGCTGGCATCCCTTGGGGTTGCGTCGATCGAGATCGACCATTGGGATACCGCTGCCACGCAGGCGCTTTCGCGACGCCTGATGGAGCGCTACCCGGTAAGCTGTGCGCCTTCCGCGCGCAACTGCCACGAGCATGATCTGGTGGTGTTCCATGCGGACCGACTGTCGGTGACGGACCGCTTGTCGCGGTCGCAGTTTCGTGCTGGTCTCTGGCTGGCCGATACCAGTCTGTCGAGCCGGTCGAGTCCTTTGCTGCGAAGGGCTGAATCCGAAGGGGCCAGGACCTTTGCCGGAGCGTCGTTTCTCCGAAGTCAGATCAGTCTATACCTGAATTTTTTCCTGCCGGCTTTGTCGCAGAGGCATGATTCGCAGGCTTGAACCATCGCGGTACTCACATCATGCGCAAGTACGTTCCAACCCTGCTGGAGTTGCAGGCATTCGAAGCGTCGGCACGACATCTGAGCTTTACGCGCGCGGGCCGCGAATTGCACGTGACCCAAAGCGCTGTCAGTCACCATGTGGCCAAGCTCGAAGGCCTCATTGGAGTCAAGTTGTTCGACCGCGGTCACCCTGGCCTGACACTGACCGAGGCGGGCCGGGTCTACCTGGAACGCGTGGAGCCGCTGCTCAAGCAACTCGAGGCCGCCACCATTGAAATGCTGACCCACGGGGGACAAGGTGGATCGCTCAATGTGGCTTGCCCCACGACTTTCGGGGTCAGCTGGTTGATTCCGCGGCTGCCACAGTTCAGCGAAGCGCACCACAATGTGAGCCTGACCCTGGTCAGGTATCCGAAGCTGGATGAAGCCTGGGCACCCAATGTCGATGCGGCAATCCGGTTCGGTGACGGACAGTGGCCGGGGCTGGTCAGTCATTACCTGATGGGCCATGAGATGGTGGTCATATGCAGCCCCCATCACCTGCGCGGCAAGGACCGGCTCAGGAAGCCTTCCCAGTTGGAGCAGTTCACATTGCTGCAGCACGAGGGGGATCCGCTTGGCTGGGAGCGGTGGTTCGACAGCGTCGGCGCCGTGCATCCGTCGGCGCGTCTGGGGCCGCGGTTCGATCCCTTCTCCATGTTGATCAAGGCGTCGGCGGCCGGACTCGGAGTGGCGCTGGTACCCCGGTGCATCATCGATCCGGAGCTCAACTCGCGTCAGATTGCGATCGCCTTCAACGCGCCCTACACCTGCGGCCTGGGTTACCACCTCATCTATCCGGAGCGCCGAAGAGGGTCGCCCCCGATCGATGCCTTGCGTCACTGGATCCAGGACATGGCGGTGCTGCAGGCGGGCAACTGGCGAGCGCCTGCAGGAACTGCGCGCAAGGGATGAACCGCCTGCAGGGCTGGCACCGCATCGATTTAATGAATCGGTGCAACGAAAAATACCGTTCGCCCGATGGCGATGCCACTCCTACACTGCGACGCCAATGCCGCAACTACCCAGGAGACATGATCATGCAGACATCCACCATCCGCCAGGTCCAGCGCAGGACGATCCTGCGAACAGCCGCTTCCATCGCCCTGGGAGCGCCGATGCTCGTGCTGGCGCAGACCCGAAAACTTCGCGTCGGTCATCTGTTCGCAGTTGACCATCCGGTACACAAGGGCCTGGTTGTCACCGCGGCGGCCATGCAGCGCCGCACGGCAGGCCGGATGTCGATCGAAATCTTTCCGAATGCCCAACTCGGCAATGCACGCGAGTTGCTGTCGCAGGTGATGGAGGGCACGCTGGACATGACAACCGAAGGTGCTGGAGCACTTTCCCAGTTGCATCGCCCGTTGTCCATCTTCGAGGCTGCGTTTGTCCCCAGAAGCTTTGACCACCTGACCCGGATGATCGCATCGGCACATGGCCAGGCCCAGCTGCTGGAGCTGACGCGGTCGCGGGGCTTGGTGAGCAACCTGGACGTCTGGTATTACGGAGTGCGGCATTTCACCACTGGCAAGGCGCCCTTGCGCACGGCGGCCGATGCCAAGGGGCTCAAGCTGCGTGTTCCCGAGATTGCCATTTTTCTGGACATGGTGCGCTCGATTGGCGCCACCCCGACTCCCATGGCGCTGGCCGAGGTGTACCTGGCCTTGCAGACCGGCGTCGTGGACGGACAGGAGAATCCGCTGGCGACGATCGGGAATCAGAAGTTTTTCGAGGTGCAGAAGCACCTCAATCTCACTGGCCATGTCATTGTTCCCTATCTTCCGACCCTGTCCGCGCGAATCTGGAACGACCTGGCTGTCGCGGACAAGCAAAGCCTGTTGGAGGCCATCAAGGAAGGAGGCGAGGAAAACAATCGTCTGACGTTGGCGCTCGAGGGCAGCCTGGTCGAACAATTCAGGAAGTCGGGGATGCAGGTGACAGAGCCCGATGTGGGTTCGTTCCGCTCCGCGATGCAGAGCATCTATCCGCGCTACGAGTCCATATGGGGCGCGGGTGTCTACGCCCAGATGCAGTCCATTCGGTCATCGTGAGCGCAGCGTGGTGCATGCGACTGCTTCGCCGGTTCGACGAGGGCACGGTCGCTACGTTGCTGATGGCGGGCATGCTGCTGGTCATGTCGGCTCAGGTGACCTCCCGGTATGTCTTCAACAGTCCGCTGGCATGGACGGAGGAGGCCTTGCGCTATATGTATGTCTGGATGGTCTTCCTGGGCGGCAGCGCTGCATTCAGCGATCGGGGACACATCGCGATGACGGTGTTCAGCGACATGCTGCCCCCCAGAGGCCGGCTGTATCTGCATCTTGCGACAGATACCCTGTTGGCGGCTTATGTCGGGCTGCTCTTCTACCTGGGCGCGCAGGCGACCATGCGATACCACCACTACCCTTTGTCCGTGCTGGACTGGGTGCCGTATTCTGTCGTCTACCTGGTCATTCCCATCAGCTGCGCCACCATGCTGGTGCGGATCGTCGCCAGGATGAAGCGCGACTGGCAAGACCATCGCGGGGACAGCACGCCGGACTTCAGCCAGAAGGCGGTCGTGTGAACCGGGTCGTGCCGACATGAGCAGCTTCTTTGCCGGATGGTTTGCCCTGATGCTGTCGGCGATGCCGGTGGCGTTCACGTTGGCGGTTGCATCGGTGCTGTGGCTGCTGTCGCAGGGAATGAGCCTGGCCTCGGTGACACAACGGCTGGTGGCCGGGGTGGATTCGTTTGTGCTGCTCGCCGTGCCGTTTTTCACGCTTGCCGGTCTGTTGATGAACTACTCGGGCGTGAGCGACCGGATTTTCCGGCTGGCCCACGCCTTCGTTGGTCACCTGCATGGCGGCATGGGTCAGGTAAACGTCATGGGAAGCCTGCTTTTCTCGGGCATGAGTGGCTCTGCGGTTGCGGATGCTGGCGGGCTGGGCGTGCTGGAGATACGCTCGATGAAAGAGCATGGATATCCGGCCTCGTTTGCAGGCGCGCTGACCTGTGCATCCTGCATCATCGGGCCTTTGGTACCGCCATCGATCCCGATGGTGCTGTACGGCATGGTCGCCAATGTGTCGGTCGGCGCACTGTTTCTGGGCGGAATCGTGCCCGGGGTGCTGACGGCAGTGGCCTTGATGGTGTATGTGTACTTCTGGGCCAGGAAACGCGGCATACACCGCGATCCGCCAGCCCCGTGGGCCGCACGCGTGACGGCAGCGCGTGGTGCCACGCTTCCTCTGATGGCGCCATTGATCATTCTGGGCGGAATCTTCGGCGGTGTCTTCACGCCGACCGAGGCCGCTGGCGTGGCGGCCTTGTATGCCCTGTTCCTGGGCGTGCTTGTCTACCGGACACTGCCGCTGCGCCGGTTGCCGGCGATTTTTCGCGAAGCAGTCACGATATCTGCCGTGGTCGGCACGGTGGTGGCCTGCTCCTCGCTGTTCTCCTGGGTGATCGCACGGGAACGTGTGCCACAGATGCTCGCGGACCAACTCATGGCGTTCAGTGATCAGGCCTGGGTCTTCCTGACAGTGACCAACATCCTGCTGCTGCTGCTGGGGTGCTTCATGGACGCGATTCCGATCCTGCTTCTCGTGGCCCCGGTTCTGTTACCCGCAGCCGCGCAGTTCGGGATCGATCCGGTGCATTTCGGCGTGGTTGTCGTGATGAACCTGATGATCGGACTTCTCACTCCACCCTTCGGCGTGGCGTTGTTCACGGTTGCCAAAGTGGGGGATATTGCGCTGCGAGATCTAATCCAGGAGATCATGCCCATGCTGGTTCCGCTGATGCTGGTGCTCGTGGTGCTGACCTACGTACCTCAGTCTTTCATGTGGCTGCCGCAGTGGGTTTACGGGAAGTAACGGGTCTTGGCATAATGCTGCGCGCTCGTCCTGTTGCGCGTCGTATTACCCGGAGCCCGCCGTGCCCACTTCATCTGCCGATGCTACTGCTCCCCAACCTCGCGCCGGCCTGAAGGCCTGGCTGAACAGCGCGCGGGTCCAGAACACGGTACTGGCACTGATCATCGCCAACGCGGTGACGCTGGGCCTGGAGACATCGGACACCGTGATGTTTGCCTGGGGCTACTGGTTGATGCTGCTGGACAAGTCGCTGCTGGCGGTGTTCATGGTCGAGATCGCGCTGCGCCTCTGGGCCTGGCGTGGCGCCTTCTTCCGCGACCCCTGGAACGTGTTTGACTTCCTGGTCGTGGCGATCGCCTTGATGCCGGCCAGCGGTCCGTTCGCGGTGCTGCGCGCGCTGCGGGTGCTGCGGGTGCTGCGGGTACTGACCATCGTGCCGTCGATGCGCCGCGTGGTTGGCGGGCTGCTGGCAGCGGTGCCGGGACTGTCGTCGATCGCGGCGGTGCTCGGGCTGCTGTTCTACGTCTTCGCGGTCATCGCGACCAAGCTGTTCAGCGACGCCTTCCCCGACTGGTTCGGCACGCTCGGCCGCTCGCTCTACACCCTGTTCCAGATCATGACGCTGGAAAGCTGGTCGATGGGCATTGTGCGGCCGGTGATGGAGCTCTACCCCTACGCGTGGGCCTTCTTCGTGCCCTTCATCCTGATAGCGACCTTCACCATGCTGAACCTGTTCATTGGCGTCATCGTGAGCGCCATGCAAAGCTTCACCGAATCGGAACACGCCGACACCGTGGCCGCGGTCGAGCAGGCGCGGGACCATATCGAAACCGACCTGCACACCGAGGTGCGCGCGCTGCGCGGCGAGATCGCGGAGTTGCGTGCAATACTGCGTTATTCACCAGGAACCTCGAGATGATGCAAGCGCTGTTGTTCGTTGCCGGGCTCGCCGCGCTGGTCGGCGGCGCCGAGCTGCTGGTGCGCGGTGCCTCGCGGCTGGCGTTGTCGTTCGGGATCTCGTCGCTGGTGGTCGGCTTGACCGTGGTGGCGTTTGGAACCAGCGCGCCGGAAATGACGGTGTCGGTGGGTGCCGTGCTCAATGGTCAGACCGGGCTGGCGTTGGGTAACGTGGTCGGCAGCAATATTTTCAACGTGCTGGGTATCCTGGGCCTGGCCGCGGTGATCATGCCGCTGGCCGTCAACTTGCAGGTGATTCGCCAGGAGATGCCCATCATGATCGGCGTGGCGCTGCTGGTCATCCTGCTCAGCCAGGACGGACGCATCGGACTGGCTGACGGCGTGCTGCTGACGGGGCTGCTGTTGGCGTACACCGTGTTCCTGGTCGTGCAGTCGCGCGCCCAGGGTGTCGAGACCGGCGACTATGCTGCCGAACGCACCGCGGCCACCCGTTCCGCGTGGGGCATTCAGATCCTGATGGTCGGCGCCGGGCTGGCATTGTTGGTTGTCGGCTCTGAACTGATGGTCAATGCGGCCGTGTTCTTCGCCCGCCAACTGGGTGTCAGCGATGTGATCGTCGGCCTGACGATCGTCGCCATTGGCACCTCGCTGCCGGAAGTCGCGGCCTCGGTCACCGCGGCATTGAAGGGTGAACGCGACATCGCGGTGGGTAACGTCGTCGGCAGCTGCGTCTTCAACCTGCTGGGCGTGCTGGGTCTGAGCGGCATTGCAGCCGCATTCTCTGCCGGGGGTGTCGGTCTGCCGGTGCCGACGTCGGTGCTGAACTTCGATCTCTGGGTGATGCTGGCCGCCTTGGGAGCCTGCCTGCCGATCTTCTTGACCGGGCGCGAGGTCGCGCGATGGGAAGGCGTGCTGTTTCTGCTGTTCTATATCGCCTACACGGCCTATCTGATCCTGGCCGCCCGGCAGCACGAAGCACTGCCCGCGTTCAGCGGCGTCATGCTGGGCTTTCTGTTGCCGCTTACCCTGGTCACCCTGGTGGTCTCCGGTATCCGGTCGCAGCGACGCCGCTCTGACCGCTGACCAGGGCGGTTGGACTCGGAGCATCGGCGCGATCGGTTCCGGCACCGTCATCCTCCGGGGCCGGCATTGCGCTCGGCATTCCTCCTGTCCGATTTATCGGCTTGCCGTGCCTGCCGGCAATTCCATCACCAGCACCGGACCCGTCAACAGGGAGTTGCTCGCTGCCAGCCTGGGCTTGTCTCCCCGTTTCAGCGCAGCGACGTCGGACAGGATGCTGACCGCCTCGTTGAGCAGCACGTCCTTGGCGGAATCGCGCGTCTTTTCAGCAGCCAGGTCCTTGCGCAGATTGCGTTCGTTCGCCTGCAGGCCATCGTCTGCCAGTGCGCCGGCTGCGCTCCGCGCCGCGCCTGATCCAGCCGCACCCTGCAGGGCCACCAGGCGCTTTTGCTGCTCGTCGCGTTCCTTGCGCCTGGCCACTTCGTTCAGCGAGAGGACATTGCTCTTGCGCAGTTCCTGCGCTCGGGCAACGTCCTCCAGCCGGCTCTGGAAGTCCTTGTCGCGTCGCACCCGGTTCTCGTGCAGTGCAAGCAGGGCGGGAAGCTGGCTTTTCATGTTGCCGATCGGCGCATAGTTGGCGGGCTTGATGCTGGTCCAGGGCAAGGCATTGTCGAAGCTCGATTCACCGAAGTCGGCCGAGTCCATCGTGCCGGGGAAGGCAATGTCCGGCGTCACGCCGCGCAACTGGGTCGTACCCCCATCCACGCGGAAGAACTGAGCAATGGTCAACTTCAGTTCCCCATACGCCGGCTTGGCATTCCTGGCGATCTGGTCAAGGCTGGCCACGGTCTGCACCGTGCCCTTGCCAAAGCTGGGCTCGCCAATGATCAGGCCGCGGCCGTAGTCCTGAATGGCCGCGGCGAAAATCTCGGACGCCGAAGCCGAACCCCGGTTGATCAAAACGCCCACAGGTCCCTGCCAGGCGATGTCGGTGCCGACATTCTTCTCCACGGTGATGGCGCCCTGTGCGTTACGCGCCTGGACGACCGGCACCTTGCCCACGAACATACCCGTCAATTCGACCGCCTCCCTGAGAGAGCCGCCGCCGTTGTTGCGCAGGTCCACCAGCAGGCTGTCCACTTTCTGCGCTTTCATGTCGGCCATCAGCCGCGCCACGTCGCGGGTTGCGCTGCGATAGTTCTTGACACCGTTTTGTCTGCCGGCAAAGTCTTCATAGAACGAGGGCAGGGTGATCACGCCGACCCGGCGCTTGGCGGCGCCTTCCGTCACCGAGTAGATCTTGCCCTTGGCAGCCCGATCCTGCATCGTGATGGTGTTGCGCACCAGGACGACGGCCTTGATCGGCACATCGACCCCGCTGGCGGCAGGCAGGATGTCCAGCCGTACCGTTGAACTTGCCGTGCCGCGGATCAGGGCCACTGTGTCGTCCAGCCGCGCACCGATCACGTCTTCCATCGGTCCAGCCGTACCCTGCGCCACGCCGACGATGCGGTCGCCCACCTGCAGTTGGCCCGACAGGCTGGCAGGACCACCGGGCACCAGTTCCCGGATCGTGGCGTAGCCATCGATGTCCGTCAGTACCGCGCCAATACCCACCAGCGACAGCCGCATGGCGATGTCGAAGTCCTCTGCGGCGCGGGGTCCCAGGTAGTTGGTATGCGGTTCGATCGCCATCGTGTAGGCATTCATGAACGCCTGGAATGCATCGGAACTGGTGGTCTTGCCCAGGCGCTTGATGGCGTTGTCGTATCGCTTGTCGAGGATCCGCACGATGCCTGCGTCGTCTGCGCCGGCCAGCTTGAGCCGGAGCCAGTCGTTCTTCACGCGCTTGCGCCAGAGGTCCTGCAACTGGGTTCTGGTGGCCGACCAAGGCTGGTCTTTGCGGTCGATCTGCAGGGTTTCATCGCGCTGGAAATCGAAACCCGCCCGCAACAGGCTGCGGGCGTATTCCAGCCGCTCGGTCGCGCGGCATTCATACAGACTGAAGATCTCGAAGGGTGCGCGCAGGTCCTCAGTCAGGATGGCGTCGTCCAGGCGGGTGCGTTCGGCACCGAACCGGTCGATATCAGCCTGCAGGAAGTAGAGCTTTTCAGGGTCGAGCGCTTTCAGGTACTGATCGAACATGCGGCTGGACAACGCATCGTCCAGCGGGGTCGGCTTGTAGTGGTACCGCGTCAACAGTTCCGAGGCCAGGCGGGCTGCCTTGGCTTCCTGCACGGCAGGCTTGAGCGCGGGCGGGCAGGTGACCTGCGCATGGGCCGTCGCGGCCTGCAGAGACATCACCAGGCCCAGCATGAGCCAGAGCAGCTTTTGTTTCATTTCAAATCCTTGCGGGTCGAACGGCCCCGGACCCGCACTTCCAGGTGAACGATCGACTGATAGACCCATTGATCACTGCAGGCGCCATTGGCGCGTACTCGAATGGGAGCAGGTTAGCACCATGGCGCGACCTGCAACACTTGCAGGTCTTGTGTCCGACATGCCCACGCGGTGTTGTGAGCGCCACCCTCGCGCCCATTGGTGTCCGGGGCCAGTCCGCGGTCTGCACGAAAAAAGATGCGTTGACACCTATATCGATAAAGCCAATAATTTGACACAACTCTTGCTGATGCCATCCGACGAATGCATATCGCCGCGCTCGAAACGATCCGGTCTGCCGACAACGACAACCTGTTGTGGTTGATCGTCGAGACCGATGAGGGCATTTGCGGCCTGGGAGAGGCTTTTTTCGCGCCGGGCGCGGTCGAAGTCTTTCTGCATGACGTGGTCGCTCCGCTGGTGTTGGGGCGTGACGCCACGCGTATCGGGGCCATCAATCGCGAGTTGGTGCGTTACCCGGTGGGTTACGCCTCTTCGGGCGTGGAGATGCGCGCCGCCGCCGCGCTCGACATCGCGCTGTGGGACTGCCTGGGACGAAAGGCCGGCCTGCCGCTGCATGCCTTGCTGGGTGGGCGCGCCCGCGACACGATCCGTATCTACAACACCTGTGCCGGCCCGAACTATGTCACCAAGGCGCGCTCGCAGGATGTCGATGCCTGGTTCGGTCGCGACCGGCAATTGCAGGCGCTCGATGACCTGCACGCCTTCGAACACGAACCCGAACGTCTGGCGCGTGAACTGCTGGACGAGGGCATCACCGGCATGAAGATCTGGCCTTTTGACCGGGCCGCGTTTGCCAACGGCGGGGTGGGTGTCACCACCGCCCAGGTTCAGGAAGGCGTGCGGGTGTTTCAGCGGATTCGCGCCGCGGTCGGCGCCGAGATGGACCTGATGGTCGAAATGCACGGCTTGTGGGATCTCACCAGCGCCAGGCAGATCATCCGGGCCGTGGAATCCGTCGATCCCCTGTGGATCGAAGACCCGGTTCGGATGGACGACACCGAGGCACTGCGCGCGTTGGCTCGATTCACCCGCGTGCCGCTGCTGGCGTCCGAGACGCTGGCGCCGGCTGCATCCTATCTACCGCTGTTGCGTTCGGGCGCCGCCGGCATCGTGTGTTTCGACCCGGGATGGTGCGGCGGCGTCACGCAGGCGCGAGCCATCTGCGACATGGCGGCTGCCGCCCAACTGCCGGTCGCCGCGCATGACTGCACCGGCCCGATCGGTTATGTGGCTGGCACGCACCTGTCGTTCTGGGCACCCACGGCGATGATCCAGGAAACCGTGCGCGCCTATCTGCGCGGCTGGTATGCCGATGTCGTCACCGAATTGCCGCCGATTCAGCGTGGACGCATGGCCCCATTGGACGGTCCGGGCCTGGGCACATGCCTGAAGCCGTCATTCCTGTCGTCGCCGGGCATCTCGCGACGGCGCAGTGTCGCAGGTCCGCGACATCCTTGATGGCACCGAACACCAGCCGCGCGACGTGCCCGCCGACATGACCA
>JBBRVD010000121.1:0-11618 GCA_038247175.1 Burkholderiales bacterium
AGGTCGCCTTCGAACTTGGGCAGCTGCCCGGTGCCGCGCAGGCTGTCGGCATTGACGATGTAGGGCGTATAACACTCGGTGTAGCCGTGTTCGAGCGTCTGCACGTCGAGCATGAACTGGGCCAGCGCCCGGTGCATGCGCGCGATGGCGCCCTTGAGCACGGTGAAGCGCGCGCCGGCGAGCTTGACGCCAAGATCGAAATCCAGGCCCAGCGGCGTGCCGACATCGACATGGTCCCGGACCGGGAAATCCATGACCCGCGGCGCCCCCCAGCGGCGCAACTCCTGGTTGTCGGTCTCACCGGCGCCGACCGGCACGCTGGCATGCGGCAGGTTGGGCACTGCGAGCAACAGCACCTGCAGGTCATGCTGGATCTGTTCCAGCCGCGCCGCCGAGGCGTCGAGCTCCGTCTTGATCGAGGCTACGTCGGTCATCACCGCATCGACCTCGGCCTGCGCCGCGGCACCCCGGGACTTGAGCTGCCCGATGCGCTTGCTCTGGCTGTTGCGCCGGGCCTGCAGTTCCTCGGTCCGGGTCTGGATGGTCTTGCGTTCAGCTTCGAGCGTGCGGAAATGCTCGACGTCGAGGAACGGTTGGGGATTTTTACGCGTCTGCAGACGGACCACGGCCGCGTCCAGGTCCTTGCGCAGGAAATTGATGTCGAGCATGGCGCCATTCTAGTGAGCGCCCCACCCTGGCTTCGCCAGCCCCCGACCCCGCGTTGACCACGACCGTCGACGCGGCCAGCCAAACGGCTACTCCAGCTTGAGCCCCTTGGGCAACGGAAACTTGGTGGTCTCGGCGATGCCGTCGAGACGGCGCACCGACACCGCGCCCAGCGCCTTGATGCGCTCGATCACCTGGCGCACCAGCACCTCGGGCGCCGACGCGCCGGCGGTCAGGCCGATGCGCTGCTTGCCTTCGAGCCAGGCCGGCTGCAGTTCGTCGGCGTTGTCAACCATGTAGCTGTCGGTGCCCAGCTTGTGCGCCAGCTCGCGTAGCCGGTTGCTGTTGGAACTGGTCGGGCTGCCGACCACGATCACCACATCCACCTGGGGACTGAGCAACTTGACCGCGTCCTGGCGGTTCTGCGTCGCGTAGCAGATGTCCTGCTGCTTGGGCTGGCGCGCCCCTGGAAACCGCAGCTTGACCGCCGCGGCAATTTCCGCAGCGTCGTCGACGCTGAGCGTGGTCTGGGTCACGACCGCGAGTTTGTCCGTCTGCGCCGGGTGCACCCGGGCCACATCGGCGACGTCCTCGACCAGGTGGATCCCACTGTCGAGCTGGCCCATCGTGCCTTCCACCTCGGGATGCCCCTTGTGGCCGATCATGATGAACTCGTAACCTTCCTTGTGCAGCTTGGCCACCTCGACGTGCACCTTGGTCACCAGCGGGCAGGTGGCATCGAAGATCTGAAATCCACGCGCCTGCGCTTCTTCATGCACGGCGCGGCTCACGCCATGGGCCGAGAACACCAGCGTCGAGCCGGGTGGCACATCGTCCAGCGCCTCGATGAAAATGGCGCCCTTGGCCTTGAGGTCATTGACGACATAGGTGTTGTGCACAATCTCGTGGCGCACATAGATCGGTGCGCCGAACTTCTGCAACGCGCGTTCGACGATCTCGATGGCCCGATCCACGCCGGCACAAAAGCCGCGTGGCTCGGCCAGCAGGATTTCCTGGGGTGCGGCGGGCGTCTTCACAACACGCCGATCACATGGACTTCGAACACCACCGGCTGGCCCGCCAGCGGATGGTTGAAGTCGAACAACACGCCCCGACCGTCGGCCTCTTCGCCAACCTGCAGCACGGCTCCGGCATAACTGCCCTGGCCGTCCGGTGTCGGAAACTGAACGACGTCGCCGACCTGGTAGCTTTCAGCCGGATCACCCAGCTGGTGCAGCAGCGTACGCGCCACCCACTGCTGCATCTCGTCCTGACGCTCGCCAAACGCCCTGCCCGCAGGCAGTTCGAACGTGGTGCGACTGCCCTCCTCCAGGCCGAACAGGCATTGCTCGACCGCGGGCGACAAGGCGCCGGTGCCCAGCGACAGCGTCGCCGGTTTGCCATCGAAGGTGTTGATGATGTCACCGTGCGGACCGGCCAGCCGGTAGTGCAGGGTCAGGAACGACGTGGGTTCGACGCAAGGATGTGTGGAAGTCATGGTTCTGATCTGGCAATGCCGCATTGTAGGAAAACGTTGGAGCCCTGCGTTGACGGCTCTGGTCCTCGGCAGCAAGACGTCGGCGAGCAGCAACTTGCGGGTCGCCCATCCCCCCAATCGATCACGCAATGGTGCCACGCCATGCGCAGGCGCCCGGACAATCTCTCACTGGAGGGATTGTAGAAATCCCGTTGTTGCCGCGTGTGAGCCGTTGCCAAAGGCCCTGTCCGCGATCATGCCGATCAAGAACCTGCCACCCGAGAGCCGCCCGCGCGAAAAGTTGCTTTCCCGGGGCGCCGCAGCGCTCAGCGACACCGAACTGCTCGCGCTGTTGCTGCGCACCGGCATCCGCGGCAAGGGTGTGCTGCAGATGGCCGACGAGCTATTGCATGTTCGCGTCAACGCCGACGGAACACCAGGCTTCGATGGCATCGCCGGACTGCTCAACGCCAGTGCCTGCGAGCTGCAACGCATCAAGGGCCTGGGCCCGGCCAAACGCGCCGAACTGCTGGCGGTGCTGGAACTGGCGCGCCGCGCGCTGGCACAGCAATTGCGCCAGCGCTCTGCGTTCGCGTCGCCGAACGCCGTCAAGGACTATCTGCAATTACACCTTGCAGCCCGGGCCCACGAGGTATTTGCGGTACTCTTCCTGGATGTGCAGAACCGATTGCTGGCGATGGAAGAGATGTTCCGCGGCACCCTGACCCAGACCAGCGTCTACCCGCGCGAGGTCGTGCTGCGCGCGCTGCACCACCAGTGCGCCGCCGTCGTGCTGGCGCACAACCACCCCAGCGGCTCGGTCCAGCCTTCGCGCGCCGACGAGGCACTGACCCAGACACTGCGCTCGGCCCTGGCGTTGGTCGACGTGCGGGTACTCGACCATGTCATCGTCGCGCCGGGTTTGTCGTTGTCGATGGCGGAGCGGGGGCTGGTGTGAAGCCCGTGCGCTCGCTGGCCGAGCTCAAACAGGTCAAGCAACAGATCGATGCCCAGGCGCGTGCGCAGGCGCTCGAGACAGCGCGCCGCGCAGCCGCGGACGCGCTGCGCCAGCGCCAGCAGGCCAGCGCGCGGGATCTGTTCCTGCGCGCGGCCGGTACGGTGCAACTGCTGCCGGACCACGGGCGTGCCCCGCGCGATGGCACGCCGCCGCAACCGATTCCCCGCCAGCGTCTGCTCGACGACCAGGCTGTTCTGGTCGAGGCCATCAGCGACGAGTTCGACGTCAGCACGCTGCTCGATGTCGACGACCAGCTCAGTTTCCGGCGCTCCGGCATCGGCACCGACGTCACACGCAAGTTGCGCCAGGGCCACTGGGCGATTCAGCGCCAGCTCGACCTGCATGGCCTGCGCAGCGAAGAGGCGCGTACGCAGCTGGCCCTGTTTCTGCGCCAGGCGCAGTTGCACGGCATTCGCTGCGTGCGGGTGGTGCACGGCAAGGGACTGGGCTCGCCGGGCAAGGCGCCGGTGCTCAAGCGCAAGGTGTTTGCCTGGCTGGTCCAGAAGTCCGAAGTGCTGGCCTTCGTGCAGGCGCGTCCGGCCGAAGGTGGCGCCGGGGCGCTGGTCGTGTTGCTGCAGCCGCAGGCCGCCGCCCGTTGATCAGCGCTGGCGCGATCGCGCCCTAGAATCCTCGTTGCTTCCTCTCGACGCCTGCGCCCAGCGCCCATGTCCGCATTCGACAAGTTCTTCGAAATACCGGAACTCGATCCGGCGGTACGACAAAGCTTTCGGCGCGAGCAACTCAGCGAACTGACACTGCCGCTGGCCACCAGTCTGGTGGAAGGCGGGTTCGTCGCAGTGGTGGCGGCCAAGGCCTTCAATGTCGAGCCCTGGGTGATTGCGGTGATATCCGCCGCGCCGATGTTCGGCAACCTGTCGAGTTTCGTCTGGACCCGCATCGCCACCGGCCGCTCCAAGATTCCGATGGTGGTGGCGCTGCAGACCCTGGTGCTGCTGTGCGTGGCCGCCATCGCCGTCAGTCCCCAGTCGCAGGCCGGCGCCTGGATCCTGCTCACCAGCGTCGTCCTGTGCCGCGTGTTGATCACCGGCATCATCACCGTGCGCAGCGTGGCCTGGAGCCTGAACTACGATCGGGTGCTGCGGGCCCGTGCCACCGGACGGCTGCAGGCCATCACCAGCCTGACAGTGGTGCTCACGACCAGCCTGGCCGGGTTGATCCTGGACGCCCATCCCGAAAACTTCCGCTGGATCTACGCAGCCGGCGCGCTGTTCGGCGGTGTCGGCGTCTGGTTGTTCCGCGGCGTGCTGGTGCGCGGCGAGAAGCGGCACCGGGTACTGGAGCGGCGCGGCGCGCAGGAGGGTCGCCGACGCGACGGGTTCTTCGAGGTATTGCGCAAGGACACGCTGTATGCGCGTTACCAGCTGCACCAGTTCATCTCGGGCACGGCCAACATGATGCTCGAGCCGCCGCTGGTCTACCTGGTAACCAAGCAGCTTGGCGCCAGTTACTTTGTGAGCATCGGCATCGTGATGCTGATCCCGTTCACGCTGAATCTGGCCACGATGCCGCTGTGGGCGCGCTACCTGGACAAGGTCCATGTCACCGAATTCCGCGCCCGGCAAAATGCAGGCTGGGTGATCGGCGTGTTGATCATGTTCTGGGGCGCCTGGACTTTCTCCTTGTGGTGGCTGGCGCTGGGCCGCATCATCACCGGCATCGTCAATGGCGGCGGCAACCTGGCCTGGCAGCTCGGACACAACGACTTCGCTCCGCGCGACCAGATTGCGACCTACATGGGTATCCATGTCACGCTGACCGGCGTGCGGGGTGCGTTCGCTCCCTTCCTGGGCATGGCGCTGTACCTGGGCTGGGACGCCCAGGGTTACGTGCCGGGCTCCACCGGCCTGAGTGCCTGGTTGTTCCTGCTCTCCGCGCTGCTGGGCGTGGTCGCCTGGCGCGGTTTCGACCAGCTGCGCAAGGACGTCCGGCTGCGGCCACTGAACCGCTGAACCGAGGTCAGGCCGGCGCGGCGACCGGGCGCACCAAGCCGCGGCCGCGTGGGCCGGCTGCCGCGTAACGGTCGATACCCAGGCCATCGGCGCTGATCTCCGGGCGTTGCCCGGTCACCATGTCCGATACCAGTTTGGCTGAACCGCAGGCCATGGTCCAGCCCAGCGTGCCGTGGCCGGTGTTGAGGAACAGATTCGGGTATCGGGTCGCGCCGATGACCGGCGTGCTGTCGGGTGTCATGGGCCGCAGGCCGGTCCAGAACGTGGCGCGCGCCAGATCCCCGCCTGGGAACAGATCGTTGACCACCAGCTCGAGCGTCGCGCGCCGACGCGGGTCGAGCCGCAGGTCAAAGCCGCCGAGTTCGGCCATGCCACCGACACGGATCCGGTCGTCGAAGCGGGTGACGGCGATCTTGTAGGTCTCGTCGAGCACGGTGGACTGTGGTGCCAGCGCCGGGTTGACCAGTGGCACGGTCAGCGAATAACCCTTGACGGGATATACCGGCAAGTCCAGGCCCAGCGGCGCCAGGAATGCGCGCGAATAACTGCCAAACGCCATCACGAAACGGTCCGCCTGGAGCACGCTGTCGCCACACCGCACGCCGGTGACCCGGCCACCCTCGGTCTCCAGTGCGTCGACCGACCGACCGAAGCGCATATCCACGCCCAGTGCGCGCGCCAGCCTGCACAGTTCGGTCGTGAAGCGGTGGCAATCGCCGGTCTCGTCCATCGGCAGGCGCAAACCGCCGGCCAGCCGACCGCGCGCCTGCGCGAGACCGGGCTCCACCGCGGCCAACTGGTCGGCGTTCAGCAGTTCGTAGGGCACGCCACATTCCTCGAGCACCGCAATGTCGCGCTGCACCGCATCGACCTGCGCCTGGGTGCGAAACAGCTGCAAGGTGCCGCCGCTGCGTTGTTCATAAGCAATGCCGGTGTCGGAGCGCAGCTGCTGCAGGCAGGCGCGGCTGTATTCGGCCACGCGCATCATGCGTTCCTTGTTGATCGCATACCGGTCGCTGGAGCAGTTGCGCAGCATCTGCGCCATCCAGCGCAGCTGGAACAGGCTGCCGTCCGGGCGGATCGCCAGCGGCGCATGCTTCTGGAACATCCACTGGATGGCCTTGAACGGGATACCCGGTGCAGCCCAGGGAGTGGAGTAGCCGGGCGAGACCTGGCCGGCATTGGCAAAACTGGTCTCCAGCGCGGGACCCGGCTGCCGATCGATCAACGTGACCTGGGCGCCAGATTTGGCCAGGTAATACGCGGTGCTGATTCCGATGACGCCGCCGCCGAGGACAATGACTTTCATGCCAGAATGACCTTGTTGAAGTGATTCCCAAACTATATTCAATCCTCCAAAGTTGATTTCACTGAATTAAAATATATCGGCAACCGATTTAACCGAATTCGATTGCAAAACACGTCGCCCGCAGTGAAATGACAGAACTCGACCGGATCGACCGAAAAATTCTCGATATCCTGCAGCGCGAGGGCCGCATTCCAATGACGGAACTGGCGCAGCGCATCGGCCTGTCGACCTCACCCTGCGCCGAACGCGTCCGGCGCATGGAGCGCGAGGGCGTGATCAGCGGCTACCACGCCCGTGTGTCGCCCAAGGCGCTGGGAAAGAACCTGCTGGTATTCGTCGAAATCACGCTCGCGTCCAAGTCCGACCAGATCTTCGACAAGGTCCGCAGCGAGTTGCTGCACGTACCCGATGTGCAGGAGTGCCACCTGGTGTCGGGCGGCTTCGACTATCTGGTGAAGGCGCGCCTGGGCGGCATGGACGAATATCGCAGCCTGCTGGGCGACATCCTCAAAAAATTGCCGGTCAACGCGCAGTCCCACAGCTACGTGGTGATGGAAGAACTCAAGGAGTCGCTGGCGCTGCGCACCGACCGGTAGCGTCCCGTAGCGACCGGTAGCGACCGGTAGCGACCGATCCTGCAACACCTTCTCCAAACCCCGCTGCTGGTTCAGCGTCCACAGTCGTCGGTCCGGAAAAACCCGCCTGCACGGCCGGTTCGTCCCCGATCCAGGCAAGCGCAGTTTCATGCCGCTCCTGTTCTTCGGGGTTCAGCAGGGCGGCGATTGTCTGCGCCGGCAATCCTCGGCAGATTCGCCAGCGGCTGCGATTGCGCTGCTTATTGCGAAGCCCGGCGCAGCGTCTCGACGACCGGTCGCCGCAACACGTCGCGCAAGCCCCACCAGCCGGCGATCATCGCCAGCACCGCGCCGGCCAGTGCGCCCTGGACCAGCACCCAGGGCGAGGCATTCCAGGCGAAATCGAACACGAAACGCGCCAAAGACCAGCCTACCGCGATGGCGACCAACGAAGCCAGCAGCCCGGCCAGCAGGCCGACACCGGCCAACTCCGCGCGTTGCACCTGGCGCAGTAGCCTGGCCTGCGCTCCAACGGCACGCATCACGGCGAATTCGCGCGCCCGCTCCTCGCGGGTGGCGGTGACCGCCGCGAACAACACCACCAAGCCGGCCACGAGCGTGAAACCGAACAGGAATTCGACCGCCCGTATGACCTGATCCAGGATGCGTTGCACCTGCGCCAGCGTCGCGCTGACGTCGACGCTGGTGATGTTGGGAAACTCGCGCACCAGCGCGTTGTCGAAACCGCGGGTCTCTGGCGCCTTGAACGCGCTCATGTAGGTCAGCGGCACCTCGGGCAGCCGGGCGACCGGGTACAGAACGAAGAAGTTGGCCCGCATTGAACCCCAGTCGACCTTGCGCAACGACGTGATGCGCGATTCGACGAGCACACCGGCGATATCGAATTGCATCGTGTCGCCGAGTTTGACGCCCAGTGTCTCGGCGATGCCGTCCTCCACGCTGATCGCGCCGGCCTCGTCGTCGACCCACTTGCCGGCAACAATCTCGTTGTGCGGCGGCCGTACGGCGCTGGAGGACAGGTTGAACTCGCGATCGGCCATGCGCCGAGCGCGTTCATCGGTCATCTCGTCGGGCAACACGGCACGCCCGTTGATCGCCACCAGGCGGCCGCGGATCATCGGATACCAGTCGTAGTCGCGCACGCCAGCCGCGCGCAGACGCTCCTGGAAAGCCGGCCCCTGCTCCGGCATCACATTGATCACGAAGCGGTTCGGCGCGTTTACCGGTGTCGCCTGGCGCCAGCTGCTGATCAAGTCGGTGCGCAGCAGCACCAGCAGGATCAGCGCCAGCAGCCCCACCGCCAACGCGCTGACCTGGACCACGGCATAGGCCGGACGAGCCGAGATCTGGCGCGTGGCCAGCACCATCCAGCGCGGCGCGGTGGTTTCGTTCACCATGCGACGCAGCAACTTGACCGCCAGATACGACAAGCCGGCGAACACCAGCACCGCACCGGCGAAACCTCCCACGGCAATCAGGCCCAGTGTCACGTCGCGGCTGGCGGCGAGCAACAGCGCCGCAAATCCGGCCACGCCGACACCGAGCACCGCCAGCGAGGCCGGCTTGAGGTTGCCCACGTCGCGGCGGATCACCCGCAGCGGCGGCACCTGCGCCAGCTGCAGCACCGGCGGCAGGCCAAACGCGACCAGCAACGTCAGTCCCATGCCCAGGCCAAACCCCACCGGCCACAGGGTCGGAGCCGGCAGGCCGACCGAGACCAGGCCGGCGAGCAAGGCGACGAACACATAGTGCACGCCAAATCCGATCGCCACGCCGAGCGCACTGGCGGCCAGGCCGACGACGCCGAACTCCACGATATAGCCCAGCGCGATCGTGCGCTGGCCCACCCCGAGCACCCGCAGCATGGCGCAATCATCCAGATGATTGGCGGCAAATCCACGCGCGGCCAACGCCACCGCGACCGCGCTGAGCATGGCGGCCAGCAAGGCCACCAAGTTCAGGAATTTCTCTGCTCGGTCCAGCGTCTGGCGGATGTCCGAGCGTCCGCTCTCCAGCGTCTCGACCCGGGTGCCGCGCGCCTCGCCTTTATCGACCACCTGGCTGACCCAGTCACCGAACTGCTTCACGGGCTGGACAGCGCCTGCCACGGCAAACCGGTAGGTCAGCCGGCTGGCTGGCTGCACCAGGCCAGTGCCAGCCAGGTCGGACTGGTTGAACATCACTCGCGGCGAGAAGTTGGCAAATCCGCCGCCGCGGTCCGGCTCGATGCGAATGATGCGCCCGATCGTGAAACGGGAATCGCCCAGCAGCAGCGGATCGCCGATGCGCAGGTTCAGGGATTCGAGCAGGGCCGCGTCGACCCAGGCTTCGCCCGGCCCCGGAACGGCACGGGTGGTCTCGCCAGCCGCGTCGAAGGTCTGAGACACCGTCAGGCTGCCGCGCAGCGGGTATCCCTCCTGCACCGTCTTGAGAGCGACCAGCCGGCTCGCGCCACCTTTGTCGTCCGGCGCACGCGCCATGGTCGGGAAACTGACGGTGGTCGTGGTCTGCAGGCCGAGCGAGAGTGCCTTGTCAACGATGGACTGCGGCGTGGCCTTGTCGGTCGAGAGCACCACGTCACCCCCGAGCAGCTGGAGCGCATCGCGCTGCAGGCCACCCTGCAGGCGATCGGCAAAGAAGCCGACCGCGGTCAGCGCGGCGACTGCCAGCGTGACCGCGACGATCAACAGGCGCAGTTCGCCCGAACGCAGGTCACGCCACAACGAGCGCAAGCCCATACTCCAGAAAGAAGGTTTCATGGCGCGACCTTACCTGATTCGGGGAACGAGGATTTGCAAATGCCCTATTCCGGCCTTTTGCGTCCGCGTATCAGCCAATGTGGCATGCCCGACGCGAACATGACGAGGTCGCCGGCCAATCGCGCAGCCGGGCCCACACAATGCCCGCCCGCTGGCCGCATGGGCACACCCCGCGACTGTGGCGGCGGCTCCACTGCGTCAGCCTCCCGGCCCTGTATTGCCGATGCCGCAAGCCCATGTAGTTTCGCGCTGGACGCGCGGGGTCGTTTGCGTCGGTGAACTTGACAGATGGCATGATGATCCGTGGCCTTGCCAAGGTCGCCGCTGGCTAAGTCACTGATTTGTCACGCACTGATGACGACTTGGCGAACATGGTATGAAGATTGCTTGCGGTTGGCGTTGTTCTTCAATCAAGCGGAGGTCCCATGAAAATCGGTTATTTGGCTGTCGGAATCATTGCGCTGGCAAGCGCGGCAACTTCAAGTGCCAGCACGATCGTCGATCTTGGCGGATATACGCTCAACTACAACGAAGACACCATTCTGGGTGGCATATCGTCCAGCTTTTCCAGCGATGACGGTTCGGTCGGCTTCAGTTGGAGCTTGCCGGCAGATGTGAATGTCCTCAACCTGGGGTTGCCGCAATCGGCGTCGTTCACGCTGCCCAGTTTCACCATCACAGCCAATGCGGGATACACGCTGAGCGGTCCGGTGATGGGGTTCCTTGGCAACCTGGTCTATACAGAAGTGGGCGGGGCCACGACCTCCGCCTCAGCCACTGGCGATGTTTCTGTCGATGACGGCGCCGCAGTTACCGTGGGCGGCAGCCTGGGCCGTGTGGAGACGCTCAGCTTCACGAATGGCAGCTCAGGATATTACAGCAGCTCCACCGAAGTGCCTACCGGCTCGTTCAACTCGTTTTCGATCAGCAACTTCATGCTGACCTTGAACGCATCGGATGGCGCCTTCTCCAGTATCGTGGGCCAGCCACAGAACGAACTGAAGGTCAGCTTCTTCGCCACACCGGTTCCCGAGCCCGAGACCTACGCGATGATGCTTGCCGGCATCGGCTTGATCGCCACCATTGCACGGCGGCGCAAAAAGCGGAGTGCATGACACCGGCTGCCGGGCGGATTTCTGTACCAAGGGAGCTATGGCTCCCTTTTTTGATCCCGTGTGATGCAATCGCGACACAGGTGCTTGCAACCTGTAAACCTCTGCTGGATAAGCCCGAGCGTGCCACGAGGGGCGCGCCAGCCAAGGCGCGTCGAAGAGCGCAACCAGCGGCATGAACGCGTCATCACCCATCTTGACGTCTCCCACCAGCCGATTGTTGATTGACGAATGAGTCAGCGTCATCAGCGGTTGCCCGTCGCCAGCACGTTTGGCCGGTGTGCCCATGGCCACCATGCCCGCTCCACCGGGCTTGTTGCCGACCAGCATCGGCGTCGGCGAGGGCTTCATGTAGTCGATCGGGCTTGAACCCGCGCGCTGTCGTATTCAGCGCGGTACCGGGTCCGGCGTGGTGCAGGCCACACGCAGGCGTGGACCGGCCAGCCCAGCCTCCAGCTGCAATCGGTGCTCCCCGCTGAAACACAGGAACCGCTTGTGGGTTGCGCGGCCGATCGTGCACAGACCCAGGTCCTGCGCGAGTGCGTGTCCCATCTGCGTGATGCCGCTGCGCGAGACCAGGATGGGCACGCCCATCTGGGCCGACTTGATCACCATCTCGCTGGTCAGCCGACCGGTGGTGTAGAAGATCTTGTCATCGCCGGGCATGTCTTCGCCGGCCTGCATCCACATCCAGCCGGCGATCGTGTCGAT
>JBBRVD010000122.1:0-11559 GCA_038247175.1 Burkholderiales bacterium
ACGCAATATCGCCAAAGGCGTCGGAGTCGGCGCGCAAGCGCTCCGGTGGTTCGTCCAAGCGCTGACAGCGCGCGCAGGCCGCCGACAACCGCCGCTGAAGCCGGCACGCCGCGGCGCCCCACTGCGCGAGGCTGGATAATCCGGGCTTATGAACCCTTTGTTGGGCCTGCTGCAGGCCTATCCCTTCGAGCGTCTGCGCACGTTGTTCGCCGATGTTACGCCCCACCCCGACTACCGGCCCATCAGCCTGGGCATCGGCGAGCCGCGCCATGCAACGCCGCCTTTCATTGCCCAGGCCTTTGCCGACGCGTTGAACCACCAGCCCAGCGGACTGGCCAGTTACCCATCCACCGCCGGTGATCCGGCGCTTCGGCGCGCCTGCGCGGACTGGCTGCAACAGCGCTACGGTCTGCGGGTCGATGCATCGAGCCAGGTGCTGCCGGTCAACGGCTCGCGCGAGGCCTTGTTCGCGTTGGCACAGACCGTCGTCGATCCAGGCGCGAGCGGATCGGTTGCAGGTGAAAAACCGTGGGTGGTGTGCCCGAATCCGTTCTACCAGATCTACGAGGGCGCTGCGCTGCTGGCCGGTGCCCGGCCCTGGTTCGTGGCCGCCGACCCAGCGCGCAATTTTGCGCAGGATTGGGACGCCGTGCCCGAAGCGGTGTGGGCCCGCACCCAGCTGCTCTACGTTTGCTCACCCGGCAACCCGGCCGGCGCCGTGATGCCGTTATCGGAGTGGAAAAAACTGTTCACGCTGAGCGACCGGCACGGCTTCGTCATCGCCTCGGACGAGTGTTATAGCGAGATCTATTTTCGCGACGAACCGCCGCTGGGCGGATTGCAGGCTGCTTCGCTGCTCGGACGTCACGACTTCCGGCGCCTGATGGCCTTCACCAGTTTGTCCAAACGCAGCAGTGTGCCGGGGTTGCGCAGCGGTTTTGTCGCGGGTGACGCCGCGCTGATCCAGGCATTTCTGCTTTACCGGACCTACCATGGCAGTGCGATGAGTCCGGTTGTGCAGGCGGCCAGTATCGCGGCCTGGGGCGACGAGGCCCATGTCGTGGAGAACCGGGCGCTGTACAGGGCCAGGTTCGAGCGCATCACGCCGATCCTGTCCGAGGTGCTCGACGTGGCCTTGCCTGACGCCGCTTTCTATCTCTGGGCGGGCGTGAGCGGCAGCGACACCGCATTCGCACGCGACCTGCTCGCTCTTTACAATGTGACAGTGCTGCCCGGCAGCTTTCTGGCCCGGGACGTCAATGGCGTCAACCCCGGTACCGGACGCATCCGGATGGCGCTGGTGGCCGAGACCGCAGAATGCGAAGAAGCCGCGCACCGCATCGTGCAGTTCGTGCGGGACGCGCGCTGACAGGGCGCACTTTTTTCATCGACTACAACCCGCAATATGACCGACCAACTGCAAAAGATCATTGAAACCGCGTGGGACAACCGCGCCGACTACTCCGCCAAGTTGGCGCCCCGGGAAGTCGTTGACGCGGTCGATCACGTCATCGACGGCCTGGACGGCGGCACGCTGCGCGTGGCCACGCGTGACGGTGTCGGCCAGTGGACCACGCACCAATGGATCAAGAAAGCGGTGCTGCTGAGTTTCCGGCTCCGGGACAATAAGGTCATGCGTGCCGGCGACCTGGGTTTCTTCGACAAGGTGCAGACCAAGTTCGCCGACCAGGACGAAGCTGCGTTGCGCGCCAGCGGCGTGCGCGTCGTACCGCCGGCTGTCGCGCGCCGGGGCAGTTACTGCGCCAGGGGCGTGGTGCTGATGCCGTCTTACGTCAACATCGGCGCCTACGTCGATGAAGGCACCATGGTCGACACCTGGGCCACCGTGGGCTCGTGCGCCCAGATCGGAAAAAACGTGCACCTGAGCGGCGGCGTCGGTATTGGCGGCGTGCTCGAGCCGATGCAGGCCGGCCCGACCATCATCGAGGACAACTGCTTCATCGGCGCTCGCTCCGAGGTGGTCGAGGGCGTCATCATCGAGGAGAACTCCGTGATCTCGATGGGCGTATACATCGGTCAAAGCACCAAGATCTACGACCGTGCCACCGGTATCGTGAGTTACGGCCGCGTGCCGGCCGGCTCGGTGGTGGTGTCGGGCAACCTGCCCAGCGCCGACGGGAAGTACAGCCTGTATTGCGCGGTCATCGTCAAGAAGGTCGACGCGCAGACGCGCGCCAAGACCAGCCTGAACGAGTTGTTGCGCGACTGATCAGATCGATTCTGGATTGAGTACGAGGGGACGACCATGGCGACCACCACACCGGGAACGATGGAGCGCATCCTGCGCCTGATGAGCGACAAGAAGGCATCGGACGTGTACCTCTCGGCCCATGCGCCGGCGCTGATCAAGATCAATGGCCTGTGTATCCCGATCAACAACCAGGTCCTGCCTCCTGACACACCACGCAACCTGCTGGCCGAGGTGTTGCCGGCCGACCGCATTGCCGAGCTCGAGGCCAAGGGCGAGCTCAACCTGGGTTTTCCGTTGGCGGGCGTCGGCCGGTTCCGGGTCAGCGCAATGCGCCAGCGCGGCTCCATCGCAGCCGTGGTGCGCTTCATCGCGCTCGAAGTGCCGCCGCTGTCGAGCCTGGCATTGCCCGCCATCCTGACCGAACTGATCATGGATAAACGGGGCCTGCTGCTGATGGTCGGCGCCACTGGCGCCGGCAAGAGCACGACGCTGGCATCGATGATCGACTACCGCAATGAACACCTGGCCGGACACATCCTGACGATCGAGGACCCGATCGAGTTCCTGTTCAAGAACAAGCGTTCGATCATCAATCAGCGCGAGATCGGTACCGATACCGAATCGCTGGAAATCGCGCTCAAGAATGCGCTGCGCCAGGCGCCCGACGTCATTCTGGTAGGCGAGATCCGCGACCGCGAGACCATGTCCGCGGCGCTGGCGTATGCCCAGTCCGGCCACCTGTGCCTGGCCACGATGCATGCCAACAACAGCTACCAGGCGCTGAACCGGATCCTGAGTTTCTACCCGGTCGAGGTGCGCGAGACCATGCTCGGCGACCTTGCCGCCGCACTCAAGGCGGTGGTATCTCAGCGCCTGTTGCGTACGGTCTCCGGCGGGCGGGTACCGTCGGTCGAGGTGCTGCTCAATACCAAGCTGATCGCCGAACTGATCGAGAAAGGCGATTTCTCGGGCATCAAGGAGGCGATGGAAAAATCCATGGCCGAAGGCTCTCAGAGCTTCGAGGCCGATATCGCGCGCCTGATTGTCGAGGGCATCGTCGATCGCAAGGAAGGCCTGGCCAACTCCGATTCGCCGACCAACCTGATGTGGCGCATGGAAAACGATTTCTCGCTGGCACGCGCGACGAAATCGGAAGAAGAGCCGGACGACGAACCGTCATTCACCGAGATCACCCTGGACGTCAAGCATTGATGTCGGCAACTCTGCACTGGACCGAACCACTGATTGCACAGGTTGGCTTAACGCCCGGCTATCCCAGCTGGCGGCGGATGACTGCGTCGATCCACCCGAGGGGCGAACCGGCTGCAGTTGCCGACGACGCAGCGGTGAAGACTATCCGCCGGCAGATTCTCGGATCGCTCGCCACGCAGGCGCGGCCATGACGATCGGCCAGCTGATAAAGGCCAGTGCCGACGCTCTGGACGCGGCCGGAGTCGCGTTCGGCCATGGTACGACCAATGCCTGGGACGAGGCCGCGTGGCTGGTCTTGTGGCGTCTGGACTTGCCGCTGGACACGGCGCTCGACGGGGCGGACGCGGTCGCCGAGCGGCTGGTCGATGCGGCCGACACCGAGCGGGTAAGGGTACTGGTGCAGCAACGTATCGCATCGCGCAAGCCGGCGGCCTACCTGACCGGCGAAGCCTGGTTGCAAGGTGTGCCATTTCACGTCGACGAACGGTGTATCGTGCCGCGTAGCCTGATCGGCGAGCTGGTCGCCAGCGGCGCGCTGGACGCCTGGTTGCCGCAGGACGCGCGCCGTTTGCTCGACCTGTGCACGGGTGGCGCCAGCCTGGCCGTGCTGGCCGCGCTGGAGTATCCGCAACTGCAGGTCGACGCGGCCGACATCTCGCGCGATGCGCTGGCCGTCGCACGGCTCAACCTGCAACGCCATGCGCTGGGCGAACGCATCCGGCTGTGCCAGGGCGACGGCCTGACGGCGACCGAGGGTGTCTACGACATGATCCTGTGCAACCCGCCGTATGTGAACAGCGCCAGCATGGCACAATTGCCACCCGAATACCGGGCCGAGCCCGAACTCGCGCTGGCCGGCGGAGTGGACGGCATGGACTTCGTGCGCCCCCTGTTGCGCGACGCACCCGCCCAGCTGCAACCGAACGGCGTCCTGGTGCTCGAAGTCGGCCACGAGCGGGCATTTTTCGAGGCGGCATTTCCCAGCCTTGCGGCACTGTGGCTTGAGACCAGCGCCGGCGACGACCAGGTCTGCCTGCTGACCCGCGATGCGCTGCTGGCGCTGCCTCCCAGCCACTGAACACGAGATAGGGCCGCATCGACGGTCGATGACACGCACCCATCATGATCACCCTGAAGAACGTCACCCTGCGCCGCGGCACCAAGGTCCTGCTGGACAACGCATCGGTGACCTTGAACCCCGGCGAAAAAGTCGGCCTGGTCGGACGCAACGGCGCTGGCAAATCGTCGCTTTTCGCGCTGCTCGAGGGCTCCCTGCACGAGGACGCGGGCGACTTCAGCGTGCCCGCCCAGTGGCGCATGGGCCAGGTAGCCCAGAACATGCCCGAGACCGACATGTCGGCCACCGACTTCGTGATCCAGGGCGACGTGCGCCTGCTCGCGGCGCAGGAAGAGGTGGCAGCGGCCGAAGCCAGCGACGATGGCGACCGCATGGCGCACGCCTACATGGAGCAGCACGACGCCGGTGCCCACGACGCGCCGGCGCGGGCCCAGGCGTTGGTCCTGGGGCTGGGTTTCAAGACCGCCGAGCTCGACAATCCAGTCAACAGTTTCTCCGGTGGCTGGCGCATGCGGCTGCAACTGGCGCGCGCGCTGATGTGCCCGGCCGACCTGCTGCTGCTGGACGAACCCACCAACCACCTGGACCTGGACGCGCTGGTATGGCTGGAGGCCTGGCTCAAAAAATTTGAAGGCACGATGCTGGTCATCAGCCACGACCGCGAGTTTCTGGACGCGGTGACCGACGTGACACTGCATATCGATGCCGCCAAGCTGGTGCGTTACAGCGGCAACTACAGCAAGTTCGAGGACATGCGCGCCGAGCAGATGGACCTGCAGCAGAACGCCTATTCGAAGCAGCAGGAAAAGATCGCCCACCTGCAGAAGTTCATCTCGCGATTCAAGGCCAAGGCGAGCAAGGCCAAACAGGCGCAAAGCCGGGTCAAGGCGCTGGACCGGATGGAGAAGATTGCGCCACTGCTGGCCGAGGCCGATTTCAGTTTCGAGTTCAAGGAGCCGGCCAACCTGCCCAATCCGATGCTGGCCATGCACGCTGTCAGCGTGGGTTATCCGCCGCCACACGATTCCCCGGCCGGCACGCCTGCGACCGTCATCGTGCGCGGCATCAGCCGCTCGGTGCTGGCAGGCCAGCGTCTGGGCATTCTGGGCGCGAACGGCCAGGGCAAATCGACGCTGGTCAAGACCATTGCGCGCGAACTGCAGGCCATCGACGGTGAAATCACCGAAGGCAAGGGGCTGAACATCGGTTATTTCGCGCAGCAGGAACTCGATGTGCTGCGACCAGCCGACTCACCGCTGGACCACATGATCGCGCTGGTGCGCGAAATAACCTCGGCTGGCCGGCTGGCCGGTCAGGCCACCCGCGAGCAGGACTTGCGCAGTTTCCTGGGCAACTTCAACTTCAGCGGCGACATGGTCAAACAAGCCGTAGGAAGCATGAGCGGTGGCGAGAAAGCCCGCCTGGTGTTGTGCATGATTGTCTGGCAACGCCCCAACCTGCTGCTGCTCGATGAGCCGACCAACCACCTGGATCTGGCCACACGCGAGGCGCTGGGCATGGCACTGAACGAGTTCGAGGGCACGGTCATGCTGGTCAGTCACGACCGGGCGCTGCTGCGCTCCGTCTGCGACGAGTTCTGGATGGTCTCGCGCGGCGGTGTGGCGCCGTTCGACGGCGACCTGGACGACTACCAGCGTTACCTGCTGGACGAAGCCAAACGCCAGCGCGAACAGGCGAAACAGGATGCGAACGTGGGCACCTCCAAGGGCGCAGGCTCGGCCAAGTTCACGGGCGGTGGCCGCAAGCCCGCGCGCGCCAGCCCGAGCCGCAGCAGCTTGCAAATGGAGATCGACAAGCTCGAAGCCCGCATGCAGGTACTCAACGGCGAGGGCAGTGCGCTCGAGTCGCACCTGAGCAGCGCGGTGCGCCCATCCGAGATCGCCGAGCTGGGCAAACGCCTCAAGGCCGTCAACGATGACCTGCGGCACATCGAGGAACGCTGGCTGGACCTCTCGGGCCAGCTGGACACCAGCACTGCCTGAGCCACGGTAGCGGCGGCAGGCGATCTGCGGCCCGCTCCTAGCGCAAGACCACGGCGCAACGCCCCTGCCGCGCCTGCGGCCCGGTTCCCTGACCGATGCCGCCGGGGCGCCCCCGGCAGCCTGTGCTCGGGTCAAACAGGTTGATTTGAATTTGTACCAATATATACTGTCAAGCAGTAAAGCATTGGCAAGCAGTAAAGCATTGGCAAGCAGTAAAGCATTGGCAAGCAGTAAAGCATTGGCAAGCGCCGCGGGAATCGCCGCCGGCTTGGTTGCCAGGCCGCATTCGCCAAGTCATCGAGAACATGTCCACGTCCCCCATCGAACCCCCGACCGCCATCGGTCAACCGTCTGAGCCGCAAGCCCGCGCCGCGGCACGGGTGCTGCGTCAGTTCCGGCTGGTGTTCAATGTGGTCAAGACCCACTTTCAGCAGGTCGAGAAAAAGGTCGGCGTCGGAGGAGCCCAGGTATGGGCCTTGCATGTGGTTAGCCAGCGACCGGGTATCGGTGTGCACGGACTGGCGCAGGCCATGGACGTGCGTCAGCCGACTGCGAGCAACCTGGTCAAGTCGCTGACGGACCAGGGATTGCTGCAAGTACGCAAGGAGGGTCTGGATCGACGGGCCGTGCAGCTGCACGTGCTGGCGCCGGGTCTGGCAGTGCTGCAGCGGGCGCCGGGACCGTTCGCCGGCGTACTGCCGCAGGCGCTGGACGGCCTGGACGAAGCCACGCTGACGCGGCTGGAGCAGGATCTGGGTGTTTTGATCGCCCGCCTTGGCGCCGACGACCGGGCCGCGGGTATTCCGCTGGCCCAGATGTAGCAACCTCTCGCAGGAGGAAAGGGACCCCGAGCACCAGCGGACAACGACAACCCGGCGCGACGCCATGACGCAGCGCCACAGCAAAGGGAGTAGCAATGCGAACCGATACCGATAACTACCTGTTTCGCGAAGGAACCCACCACCGGCTCTACGACCTGCTGGGTTGCCACCTGAACCAGGACGGGGCGCAGTTTGCCGTCTGGGCGCCGAACGCAGATGCGGTCAGCGTGATTGGCGACTGGAACGGCTGGTCGGCCGACGCCGACCCGCTGGCGTCGCGCGCCGATGGCACCGGCATCTGGAGCGGATCGGCCAGACTCGCGCAGCGCGGCCAGACCTACAAGTACCGCATCCGCTCGAGCCAGAACGGCTATGTGGTGGACAAGGCCGATCCGTTTGCGATCTGCGCCGAGTCGCCGCCGGCCACCGCCTCGCGGATCTGGAGCCTGGAGCACGACTGGGCTGACGCCCGGTGGATGGCTGAGCGCGCGGCCCACAATGCGCTGGATGCGCCGATGTCGATCTACGAGGTACACCTGGGTTCCTGGCGGCGCAACAACGGGGAATTTCTCGGTTACCGCGAACTCGCCCATCAACTGGCTGCGTATACGCGTCAGATGGGCTTCACCCATGTCGAACTGATGCCGATCACCGAGCATCCGTTCTACGGCTCATGGGGTTATCAGACCACCGGGTATTTCGCGCCGACCGCGCGTTACGGCACGCCGCAGGACTTCATGTACATGGTCGACCACCTGCACCAGCAGGGGATTGGCGTGTTGCTGGACTGGGTGCCGTCGCATTTTCCGACCGACGAACACGGGTTGGGTTACTTTGACGGCACGCACCTGTACGAACATGCCGACCCGCGCCAGGGTTTCCATCCAGAGTGGAGTTCGAGCATCTTCAATTACGGGCGCGACGAGGTACGCAGCTTTCTGATTTCGTCAGGCCTGTTCTGGCTCGACAAATACCACCTGGACGGGCTGCGGGTCGATGCCGTGGCCTCGATGTTGTACCTCGACTATGCCCGCAAGGACGGCGAATGGATCCCCAATGTGCACGGCGGACGCGAGAATCTGGCAGCGATCGGATTCCTGCAGACGCTGAACAAGGCGGTTTACCGCGAGTTCCCCGACACCGTCAGCATCGCCGAGGAGTCCACCGCCTGGCCCCGCGTGTCGCGTCCCACCGACATGGACGGACTGGGGTTTGGCATGAAATGGAACATGGGCTGGATGCACGACAGCCTGGACTACATGAAGGAGAGCCCGATCCACCGGCGTTACCACCACCACAAGATGACGTTCTCGCTCGTCTATGCGTTCAACGAGAATTTCGTATTGCCACTCTCGCACGACGAGGTCGTGCATGGCAAGGGCTCGCTGCTGGGCAAGATGCCGGGCGACGGCTGGCAGCAGTTCGCCAACCTGCGCGCGCTGTACGGCTGGATGTGGGCCCATCCAGGCAAGAAGCTGCTGTTCATGGGTGGCGAATTCGGGCAGCGACGCGAATGGACCCATGAAGGCGAGCTCGATTGGGAGCTCACTGAACACCAGGACCATGCTGGCCTGCAGCGCCTGATGACTCAACTCAACCGCGTCTATCGCGCATCGCCGGCCTTGTACCAACAGGATTTCTCGCCGGCAGGGTTCGAATGGGTTGCCGCCGACGACGTCGATGCCAGCGTATTCGCCTTCCTGCGCAAGCCGCAAGGTGCTGGCGCGCCGATGCTGGTGGTCAGCAACATGACGCCGGTGCCACGCAGCAACTACCTGCTCGGCGTGCCATCGGCTGGTCAGTGGCGCGAACGCATCAACACCGATGCGCGCGAGTTCGGCGGCTCGGGCTGGGGCAACCTGGGAGGAGTCGAGGCCAGCCCGGTGCCGGTCCATGGGCGCCCGTATTCGGTTTGCCTGAACCTGCCGCCCTTGTCCACACTGATCCTGGAGCATGCGTCCGATGACTGAAACCAGCCTGCGCAAGACACCGCGATCTGCTGCCGCCATGCCTGCCCTGCCCGGCTCGATCGCGAACGGACGGGTCCGCGCCGTCATCGACCAGGTCCTGCCGTCGGTCGATGGCGGACGGTTCGCCGTCAAGCGGGTTGCGGGCGACGCCGTCGCGGTGCGGGCGCACTGCTTCACCGACGGCCACGACGTGCTACGCGTGATGCTGCGCTGGCGCCGCGAAGGGGACGAAACGATGCGCGAAGTGCCGATGAAGGCCCTGGGCAACGATGTCTGGAGCGCCGGCTTTGTGCCACCGGAGGTCGGCCGCTACGGCTACTCGGTCACCGCCTGGGTCGACCCGTTCGAATCCTGGCGCAGCGAGATGGTGCGTCGCATCGACGCCGACGATATCCGCATTGCCTCGCTGGTTGGCGCGCAGGAAATCGACGCCTGCGCGCAGCGTGCACGCGGCGCCGATCGCAAGTCTCTGGAGGCCTGGTCTTGCGACCTGCGCACGATGGCGCGCGACGCGAAGGCCCAGGCCCGCGCGCTCAAGGCGCTGGCGCTGGACGATACGCTGGCGCAGTGCGCGCGCGCCTACCCGGACCGGTCCCTGGCAACCGAGCACCCGGTTGAATTCCCGCTGGTAGCCGACCGCGAACGGGCCCGCTTCAGCAGCTGGTACGAACTTTTTCCGCGCTCGTGCGCGCCGACGGCGGGACGCCACGGAACCTTCAAGGATGTCGCGGCCCGGCTGCCGGCGATCGCCGAAATGGGTTTCGACGTGTTGTATTTCCCGCCGATCCATCCGATCGGCAGCGTGCAGCGCAAAGGCAAGAACAACGCGCTGGTAGCCGGAGCCGACGATGTCGGCAGCCCCTGGGCCATCGGCTCGGCCGCGGGTGGGCACAAGTCCATCCTGCCGGAGCTGGGCAAGCCGGCCGATTTCCGCAATCTGGTGAAGAAGGCCCGCGCGCTGGGTATCGACGTGGCGATGGACATCGCATTCCAGTGTGCGCCCGACCACCCGTACGTCAAGGAACACCCCGGCTGGTTCCGCGCGCGCCCGGACGGCAGCGTGCAATACGCCGAGAATCCGCCCAAGAAATACCAGGACATCTACCCGTTCAACTTCGAAACCGAGGACTGGCAGGCCTTGTGGGCCGAGCTCAAAAGTGTGTTCGACCACTGGATCGGCGAAGGCGTGACGATCTTTCGCGTCGACAACCCGCATACCAAGTCGTTCGGGTTCTGGGAATGGGTAATCACCGAGATCAAGCGTGAACACCCCGAGGCGATCTTCCTGGCCGAGGCCTTCACCCGGCCCAAGGTCATGCATCGGCTGGCCAAGCTCGGCTTCACACAGTCCTACACCTACTTCACCTGGCGCAACCACAAGCACGAGTTGCAGGCGTATTTCACCGAGCTCGCCAGCGGGCCGGGCAAGGACTACTTCCGGCCGAACGTCTGGCCCAACACGCCGGATATCCTGCACGAGCAGCTGCAGACCGGCCAGAGCGCGGTCTACATGGCGCGCCTGGTGCTGGCGGCGACGCTCGCGGCCAGCTACGGCATCTACGGACCCGCCTACGAGCTGCGCGACTACCGGCCACGCGAGAGCGGCAGCGAGGAATACCTGGATTCGGAGAAATACCAGCTGCGCCACTGGAACCATGACGACCCGGGCAGCCTGGCGCCGTTCATCGCCCGCGTCAACCGCATCCGGCGTGAGAATCCGGCCCTGCAGCAGGACGGCAGCCTGCGTTTCCTTCCGGTGGACAACGACCAGTTGCTGGCCTATGCCAAGACTTCAGAGGACGGCGGCAACGTGATCGTGACCGTCGTGAATCTCGATCCGCACCAGGCCCATAGCGGCTGGCTGAACCTCGACCCGGCGTCGATCCAGGTCGATCCTTCGCATGAATTCCAGATGCACGACCTGCTGAGCAACCAGCGTTTCGCGTGGCGTGGCACGCACCATTATGTGCGCCTGGATCCGAGCAGCGTGCCGGCCCATATCTTCGCGGTACGCCGGCGCCTGCGCGACGAGCGCGATTTCGACTATTACCTTTGACAACCCGACGCCCCCGCAGACAGCCATGCAAACATCCGTGAACCCATCCGACCTGGCCAGTACGACGGACGCATCCGGTGACGATCCGCTGTGGTACCGCGACGCGGTCATCTACCAGCTCAACGTCAAGGCCTTCTTCGATACCAATGGCGACGGCGTGGGCGACTTCAAGGGCGTCACCGCCAAACTGGAGTATGTCAAGGAACT
>JBBRVD010000123.1:0-11515 GCA_038247175.1 Burkholderiales bacterium
GGGAAACCGCCGTGCCCTGGTGCAGCGCCTGGCTTTGCCCGATCCGGATGAGTCGCAGCGGATTCGCAGCCTGCGCCAGCCGACCCTGATCCTGTGGGGCGAGCGCGATCGCCTGATACCGGTGCAGGCGGGCCGACGTTTTGCGCAGGATATACCCGGATCCCGGCTTGTCGTGCTTAGCGGTCTGGGGCATGTACCGCAGCAGGAGGATCCGCAGCGAACGGTGGCGGAGGTTCGTGATTTTCTCGGCATTGCGCCGCAACGATAGAGGTTTGCGTTTATGGCTGACAAGACGGTGCCCGAGTTGGCACGCGAGACGCTCAAGCAATTGATCACCCGCAAGATGGCGCCAACGCCGGCCAACTATCGGTCGGTTTTCAACGAGATCGGGCGCTTGTCGAACGAGCCGCCTTTTCCGCTCGAGGAACTGCGCAAGATTGCGCAGGGTCTGCCAACGCGTACGCCAGGACAACAAAAACAGCGCGCTTTGCTGGAGTACGCGGTGTCGCAATTGAACTGGCAGGGCGTGCAGGATGCGCTGGTGGCGTACGGCACCTTCACACCGCGCGAGAGCGTTGCGTCGACCGGCTTTGGTGCTCCCAATGGCAACAATAATGAAACCGGCAATGGCCACGCAGAGCCAACCGGCAAGGCTTCCAGGACAGAGGCTGCATCATTCGCGCCGGCACTGACCCGGGAGTTCCTGGAACAGATTGCGCGGCTGATCGAATTCATGCAACCGGCGCTGGGCAATGACGATGCCCGCTTTGCCGGACAGACCACCGAATTGATTGGCAGTCTGCGCGCGCCGGACGCCGATGTGGTGCAGGTCAAGAAGCTGTTGTCGACCTATTCCCACCGGATGTCGTTCGCGGCCGAGGACCAGGCCGAGATCCGGACCACGTTGCTGCATCTGTTGCGGCTGATCATGGAAAACATCGGCGAACTGAGTCAGGACGACAGCTGGCTCAAGGGGCAGGTCGATGCACTGATGCAGGCCGCCACGCCGCCGCTGACCTTGCGCCGCCTGGATGATGTCGAACGCCGCCTGCGTGATGTCATCCTCAAGCAGTCCGAGGCCAAGGGCCGGGCACTCGAGGCGCAGGAGGAGATGCGCCAGATGCTGCGCGTGTTCATCGAGCGCTTGTCGACCATGCGCAGCTCCACCGACGCTTTCAGCACTGAAATGGAGCACAACGCCGGCCTGATCGAACAGGCCAAGAGCCTGTCAGAACTCACGCCGGTGCTCAAGCAGGTTGTGCGTGCGACCCGTGCCATCGCGCAGCAGTCGCTGGCAACGCGCGACGAGCTGCAGGGCATGCGCGAGCAGGCGCAGGCGACCGAGGCGGAGCTGGTCAAGTTGCACCAGGAGTTGGACCGGGTCAGCGCCCAGGTGCGCCACGACGCGCTGACCGGTGCGCTCAATCGCAAGGGCCTGGAGGAGGCGTTCGACCGCGAGTTGTCGGTGGTGCAGCGCAAGGACTCTGCGCTGTGCATCGCCATGCTCGACATCGACAATTTCAAACGCATCAATGATGAACGCGGCCATGCCACCGGTGACGAGGCATTGACGCACCTGGCCAAGGTCGCGCGTGACAGCATGCGTCCGCAGGACACGCTGGCGCGGTTTGGCGGCGAGGAGTTCGTCATCCTGATGCCCGATACGCCACTCGAAAGCGGCATCGAGGCCATGACGCGGCTGCAGCGCGAATTGACCAAGCAGCTTTTTCTGGCCGGCTCCGAGAAGGTGCTGATCACCTTCAGCGCCGGTGTGGCGCAACTGGCTCCCGACGAAGGCCGGGACTCGGCGCTGCGGCGCGCCGACAAGGCGATGTACACGGCCAAACGCGCGGGCAAGAACCGGGTGCTGGGCGCCTGAACCGATCGCGTCAATCATGCCAGACCTGGAATCAAAACGAGGTAACGCGACATGGTATATCTGATCCTGGGCCTGGTATTGTTTTTGGGCGCGCATTCGGTGCGTATCTTCGCCGACGACTGGCGCAGCCGGGCCATCACCCGTGTCGGCCAAGGGCCCTGGAAAGGCGTGTATTCCATCGTGTCGCTGGTGGGTTTCGTGCTGATCGTGTGGGGCTTTTCGCAGGCCCGTATGGCGCCGACCCAGTTGTGGAGCTCCCCGATCGCCATGCGCCCCCTGGCGTGGTTGCTGACCTGGTTGGCGTTTGTGCTGCTGGTGGCCGCTTACGTGCCGGGCAACCATGTCAAGGCCTGGGTCCACCATCCCATGGTACTGGCGGTCAAGACCTGGGCGTTGGGCCATTTGCTGGTCAATGGCAATCTGGCCCATGTGTTGCTGTTCGGATCTTTTCTGGCCTGGGCGGTACTCGATTTCTCGTCCGCGCGTCGCCGGGACCGTGCTGGTGCAGTGCGTTACGCGCCGGGCCGGACCGTCCCCACCTTGGTCACCTTGGTCCTGGGCACTTTGGCCTGGGCCGGTTTCGCCATGTGGCTGCATGGCCGGTGGATCGGCATTCGGGTGATCGGCTGAACCCGTGGTTCGAAGGGGCTACTTGATGCCTAGTGCCCACTGGATCAGGTATTTGGCGACGAAGCCGACCATGCCGAATGCCAGGCCCAGGAAGATCACGAAGGTACCGAACTTGCCGGCTTTCGACTCCCACGCCAGCTGGCCCACGATGAACAACATGTAGAGCATGAACGCGCCCAGGCCGAAGGTCAGGCCGAAGGATGCGATCTGTTCCTCTGAAAAGCCGAACATGCAACAGATCCCGGGCTGGCTCAAGGGCCCAGCGGGCCCAGCGGGCGCTCGGGCAAGGCGCTGGCGTCCACCAGTGCGGCATAGGCATGCCAGCTGGCGTGGCCGAGCAGCGGCACCAGCACCACCAGGCCCAGCAGCCCGGTGGCAAAACCCAGCAGCACCAGCAACATGATCAGCGCGGCCCAGACAGCCATGGGCGCCGGATTGGCGAGCACCACCCGCCAACTCGCCAGCACGGCTGGCAACACGCTGATGCGCCGGTCCAGCAACAAGGGCATCGACACCACGCTGGAGGCGAAGATCGGTGCGGCAAGCACGCCGCCCATCAGCAGCCAGATTTCGAACAGGTAATTGCCACGCGCCAGCACCACCAGCCGCAGGAAATCCACCGGCGCATGGACTGGTGCGCTGGCCATCAGCGTGATCAGGGCGGCGGAGGTCATGACCCAGCCGGTGCCAGCCAGCGCCAGCAGCAGACCGAAATGCACCATGCACCAGTAACCGCCCCGCTCGGACATGCGCGCCTGCTGCCAGCTCAGCCAGGTATCGACGAGCAATTGCCATCGGACCGACCTGCCGTGGGCCAAAGCGCGGCTGATGGCGTACAGACTGGTTGCGAGCACTGGCGCGACCACCAGGAAGCCGGAAAACGCGCCGGCCAGCAGCCAGAACCTCTGGTGCCCAACCAGCAGCAGCACCATCCCGAACGCAGCCAGTGCCACACCGTGCAGCAGGCTGAGCCAGCCGCCACGGGTCAGGTCACGCCAGCCCAGTGCCAGCCAGTGCAAGGGCGCCAGCAGGTCCACGGTACGGATCGCCACGAGGGCGTTTTCCGGGGCAGGGTTGGGTCGGGTGGTGCGCATGTATCGGGGGCTGGCGGTGATGGGAGGAAGTGTACGCATGACGCGGCGATTGCCTGCGATGCGCGCGCGCTCAGGCGCCTGTGCCAGGCCATCCATAATGCGATCTGTGCTGCAGCCGCGGCATCCGGAGGTCATGCATGCCACGTCCCGTTCTCGACGAATCCCATATCCATCCCGCGATACGCGATAAGGTGGCCTCCCATCGGCAGGAACTGGTGCGCGAGGTTCAGTTGGCGATCGCCGCGCATCCGGTGGTGGTCGTGGGCATGGCCATGAACCCGATACCGAAAAAGGTGCGCAAGCTGCTCGATGCCGCCGCAGTGCAGTACCACTACCTGGAGTACGGCAACTACTTCAACACCTGGCGCGATCGCAACGCGCTCAAGATGTGGACCGGCTGGCCCACCTTTCCCATGGTGTTCGTCAAGGGCACGCTGGTGGGCGGTGCCGACGATGTCGAGAAGCTGCTGGCCAGCGGCGAAATGCGAAAGCTGCTTGGCTGAAGGCAGGCTGCGCGCCGGCCTGTGCCGGGCGCGCGGTTCGAGGGGTGATCAGCCGTGGCTGTGGCCACCCTTGCCAACCTTGCCACCCTGTTTGCCATGTTCGCCGCCCATCATCGTGTTCGCATCGAACACTTTCTGTTGCTCGGCGGTGAGCATGTCGTAGAAGTTGCGCGTGGCCTGTTGGCGCTGCTGCATCTGCGCATCGCGCTCGGCCTTCATGGCCGTCATGCGATCCAGCCGCTGGGGCGTTGTCATCGCCTGCATCGCCTGGTGCATCTGCTGGCGACCTTCGCGGTCCATGCGCTGTTGGTTGGCCGGTGGCTGCATCGCGGCCAGGTAGTCGGTCCAGGCACCGTCCTGCGCTGCGTTCAGCTTGAGCTTGCCCTTGAGTTCGGCCATGTGCGCGGCTCTGCGCTCATGCATTTTGGCCGGGTCCATGCGGCCTTGCCCATCCTGGGCGTGGGCCTGCATCATGCCCTGGCCAGCGTGCGGCATCTGAGCCTGGGCCAGCAGGGCAGACGAAGCCAGTACGGCACTGACGAGCAGCGGTTTGAAGGTGAATTTCATGTGACAGTCCTTTGAGTGGTTTTCGACCCCTGCGCCAAGATGCGCATCGGGTTGAGGGCAAGTGTGCTTGTCAGATGTATCGGTTCGATGCGCAAACGACAAGCTTGTGTAAAGTTGGCCCGTCGCAGCGGGATCCGGCACCGGTCATGTGCCGGTCAGCGCAGCTTGCCCAGCAACTGCACCAGCGCGACTCCGTTGACCAGCGCGATGCCATTCTTGTCGGCGAAGCGCCGTGCCGTGTCGTTGACCTCGCCCAGTGTGATGTAGACGCCGGCGCTGGCATCGAGCGCGCTGCGCGCCTTGTCCAGCGCGCGCAGTGGCTCCATGCCGTGACTGGCAGCCTTCCAGCGCTTGGCCGCAACCAGCGTGGTCTGTGCTCCGCGTGTCAGTTGCAGGTCTGCCGCCTGCCCGTCGAGCCGGGACACCGTGAATCCTTGCGCCTGGTAGGTTTGTTCCAGCGTGTCACGGAAGTCGCGCCATGGCATGGCGCCGGCGCGCTCCAGCGTCTGTTCGACGGTGCGGTTGCTGGGCGCGCGCATCTGCCGCCAGGCGGCGATGCAGGCGATAACCAGAAACGGGATCGCACCCATCAGGCCGAACACCACGTACTGTGACGGCAGCAAGGCACTGGAGGCGAGCGCGAACACCGCGACAACGGCAAAGCTGATCCACCACGGCGACCGCAACAGGATCGCGAACAGCGAATTCTTGGCCATCTTCAGTTTCACGCAACATTCTCCAGGGGTCGCCCCGACTCGGGTGGACGTCGTTTGTACCATGGGGCGTGCGGCAGCGACATCGCGCGGATGCCGCCATGTGTCTGGCAAGAACCTGACATGGATCAATTACTCCTGCTCCGCAGGGTGCGAAGCTGGAAGCTGTTTCTGTACCAGCGAAGGGGTTGCCATGACACACGAAAGCATCCGCATCATTCGTGACGAACATGCCGCGTTGGCGGCCATGCTGCGCTCGCTGCTCATGATGGTGGAGCGTGGCCCGGGCGACGCCACCGACCAGTTTTTCGACGTGCTGCGCGCGATGTTGTTCTACATCGACGAATTTCCCGAACGGCAGCACCATCCCAAGGAGTCCGAGCTGCTGTTTCCCAAGGTGGCGCGCGCGGCTCCGCAGACGGGTGCGGCCATCGCACGACTGGAACAGGAGCATGATCGGGGCGAGGGCGCGGTGCGCGAGTTGCAGCACCAGCTGCTGGCCTGGGAACTGCTGGGCGACTCGCGGCGCGGGGTGTTCGAGGCGGCGGCGCGCAGCTATGTACGCTTTTACCTGAATCACATGCGCCTGGAAGAAACGGAGATTCTCCCGGCCGCCGAAAAAATGCTGGACGCCAATGACTGGGCCGAACTGGATGGCGCTTTCGCGACCAATTGCGACCCGCTGACCGGCAAGTATCCGCGCGATCCCTTGTACGACCGGCTGTTCACCCGCATCGTGATGATCGCGCCCGAGCCGATCGGGCTCGGTTCCACGCGTTGACGATGCAAGTTGCGCCGCATCGACGCTTGCCGCCACAGGCGGCGAACGCGGGAGTGTCGGCGTGACCCTTGTCCGAGCCATCCTGCGACCGTGCCGCGGCCGGGCGTGTTCGGTGCGGCACCCGTGGCTGATCGCGAGTAGCTCGCAAGCGTGGCCGTGACTGCCACGCCGCGGCAGCCGTGCGTGGTGTTGTCCTACTTGAAGCGCACCTTGCACTTCACGCCGGCCGGCATGTTGCCAGACGGATTGGGCAGCTCCAGGCGCACACCGAAGGTGCCGCTGGCCGAGTCGACGACCCTGTCGACGATCTGTACCGTGGCCTTGAAGCGGCCTTTGGTCGGCGCCTCCGCCTCGATTTCGGCCGCGGCGCCGGCCTTGATCTTGTTGTACAGGGCTACCGGCAAAACCACTTCGACACGCAGTGGATGCACCTGCGCCATTTTCAGGATCGGCCGCGCGGTCTCGCCGGTCTGCGCCAGCTCACCCGGATGCTGCTGGACTTCGGTGACCACACCGTCGAACGGGCTGAGCAAGGTGCGCTGGAGCAGCAGTTGCTCCAGACGCTTGCTCTCGAGCACCGACAGTTGGCGGTTGTCCCGTGCCTCGAGCATCTCGGCCTGTGCGACCCGCAGTTCGGCCGCTGCATCGTCGCGTTCCTGCGACGAGACGAAGTTCTGCCGGCTCAGCTCTTCGCGTCGGCGCAACTTGTCGCGCGCATAGTCGACCCGTGCCTCCGCCGAACGCAGGTTGCCTTCCATCACGGCACGGAACTGGGCCGAGTCCAGCGCCGCCTGCTCGACGGCGGACTGCAGTTCGACCAGGCGCTGGCCCTTGCGCACGCTACTGCCGCGCTGCACGAGTACCTGATCGATCAACGCCTCCACCGAGCTGCGGATCTCGATCCGGCGGTAGGGCTCGATCAGGCACTGGTATTCCCCTTCGACGGCCCGGGCCGGGCCGGTCGTCACAAGGAGGGTTATCAGCGCGACGGTGGCGATCGGTTTGACGCTCATGGTTTGATGTTCATATCTGGTTCCCTGCGAATGCCAACATGGTATCGAGGTTCTGGTCCTGCTTGAGGGTGTCGCGCCGGGTGCGCGCGTGAATCGCCTGCGCCCGGCGTTGCACATGGTGGCGCAGCCGCTCGACCCAGAATGCCGGCGGCCCTGCGGGGAACAGCAGCTGCAATAGCCGGTGCAGTTGTCCGCCATGCTCGCGCAGCACGGTATCGTCGAGCGCGACGATGACTACCGCGCTGCCCGGGTCGCCTTGGCGCGCGCAACGTCCGATCAGCTGGCGGTCGATGCGCGGCGAGTCGTGGAACTCGGTCAACACGACACACAGTCCGCCCGCTGCCGCGACCCCCTCGCCCAGGTGGATGTCCGTGCCGCGGCCGGCCATGTTGGTGGCCACCGTGACGGTACCGGCCAGGCCGGCCCGCGTCACGACTTCGGCTTCGCCAGCGTCCTGGCGCGCATTGAGCACCCGGTGCTCGATGCCGGCGCGGCTCAAGGCTTGCGACAGGTGTTCGGACGCCTCGACCGAACGCGATCCGATCAGCACGGCACGGCCGGTCCGGCGCACACGCTGCACCTCTGCGGCGACCGCCCGCCATTTGTCGTCTTCGGTGGCGCAGCACCGGGTCGGCGTCATGGTGCGGATGCACGGGCGATTGGTGGGAATGGCGATGGTCTCGAGCGCATACACGGCCCAGATCTCGCGGCGCACCTCGCGCGCGGTGCCGGTCATGCCCGCCAGGCGCAGGTAGCGCCGGAAGAAGCGCTGGTAGGTGATGCGCGCCAGCGTGCGGTTGTGCTCCGACAGCGGGCAACCTTCCTTGGACTCGATGAGCTGGTGCAGGCCTTGCTCCCAGGTGCGGCCGGGCAGGATGCGGCCGGTATATTCGTCGATGATCTGCACCTTGTCGTCGGCCAGCAGGTAGTGCTGGTCGCGCTGGAACAGGTGCAGTGCGCGCAGCGCCTGCGACACCATGTGTTCGCGCCCGTGGGCCGCGGTCCAGGCCGGGCCGAGCTCGGCGCACAGCTCGGTCAGCCGCGCGCGCCCCGCATGCGACAGGTGCAACTCACGGCGCGCAATGATGAGTTCGAAGTCGCGGCCTGCCTCGAGCCGGCCGGCCAGGGTCAGGGCCTGGCTGTACAGCGTCGGATCGCCCGGGCTGTCGCCTTTCTCGGCCAGGATCAGCGGCGTGCGTGCCTCGTCGATCAACACACTGTCGGCCTCGTCCACGATGGCGAAATGCAGTCCGCGCAACAGCAGCGCATGGCCCTGGCCCGAGCCCACGTGCGAGCGCATCCGCAGCTGGGCGCGGCTGGCCCGGCCTCCGGCCGTGACCCGGTCCTTCAGGTAGTCGAACACCAGCTCCTTGTTGGTGCAGTAGGTCACATGACAGGCATAGGCGGCGGCGCGTTGTGGCAGTGACAGGCCGGTGATGATGATGCCGGTGGTCAGGCCGAAGTACGCGTAGAGCGGGCCCATCTCCGTCGCGTCCCGTTCAGCCAGATAGTCGTTGACGGTCACCACATGCACCGGCAGCCCGGCTGCGCCGGCGATGCAGGCCGCCAGCGCGGCGGTCAATGTCTTGCCCTCGCCGGTCTGCATTTCTGCCAGCTTGCCGCCGAACAACGCGGCGGCGCCCATGAGCTGTACGTCGAACGGGCGCTTGCCCAACGTGCGTGTACAGGCCTCGCGCACCAGCGCGAATGCCCGTGCGGTCGCCACGGGCTCATCGAGTGCATCGCGCGCCACCCGGCGCATGTCCAGGCGGATCTGCTCGTCCGACAAGGTGCCGACTTCCAGTTCCTGCCGTGTCGCCTCGCGCGCCAATCCCGCCAGCCGCGCGCGCAGTGGCCGCACCTCGTGCCAGAGACTACCCACGACCTTGCGGGTCCAGCCGTCGAGCGCGTTTTCCTTGCGGTCCAGCCGCTCCGGATAGACGCTGTGCGCGCGTTCAACCTGTGCCAGGCTAGACATGGAACTGCGACAGGAACAATCGGCGCACCGATTGCCAGATGCGGATGCCGATCGGCTCGCTGGGATGCGCGAACCGCACGTGAACCCGACTGCCGATGAAGTTGGCTGGCACGTCGCGCGGTAGCTCCAACTCGAACTCGAACAGCGACTCCAGCGAGGTGGTTCCTTTTTCGTCGCGGGGATCCATCGCGATCAAGCCGCCACCCGCCTGGCCCAGTGCCGGGCTAGGTAGTTCCTTGCCGGCCTTGGGCACCTCGCGCACCAGCCGTGCCGGTTGTATGGTTGCGATGTCTTGTGGCATCCGGATCTCGACGTCCCGCGTGGCCGCGCGCACCAGGTCCACCTGCGATTGCCCCACCACGACCCGTACCAGCGGCGTGTATTCGCCCACCACGTAACCCAGCACCTCCCCCTTCTTGACGAAGCGCCCGGGCATGTCCTGCGGCTTGTCGATCAGCAACCTGCCGCCAGCCGTTGCGCGCAGCGACAGCTGCGCCACCTCGTCGAGCAGCCGCTCGAGCGTCGCCTGTTCACGCCGCACGTCTTCCTCGAGCTGGCCGGCCTGGGCCGGCTGTACGCCCCAGGCGGCGTCGTGGCGCGCACGGGCCTCCTCGACCTTGGCGCGTTGCGCGGCAATGCCTGAATTCAACGCCGGATCGTGGCTCAGCATCACCAGTTGTCCAGGCTCGATGGTGGCGAAGGCGCGGGCCGAGACTTCGGTGACAAAGCCGCTGCCGCCGGCGCGCAACAAGGCCTGCTCGGGCAGCCAGACCACGCCTTGGGCGTTGGTGTGGCGCGGTAGCGGCACGATGAAGAGCAGCAAGACGACAAGACTGACACTGGTCAGCAGCACGGCGCGTATCCGCAGGCCGCGCGCGGCATATTGCGGACCGTTCAGGAGCGCCGCGATGCCTTTGTAGATCGGTACCCCCAGGCTGGCGATCAGGCCCCATAGCGCCAGCACCACCCCGAGAAAGAAGTATTGCTGGGCGACGAAGATCGCGATGCCGAACAACACGAACATGCGGTAGGCGAAGGCCAGCGGCGCATAACCCAGGAACCAGCGGCGCTCGCCAGCCGAGGCCGGTGGCGGCTCGGCCTGCTTGACGCCGAACAGATAGCGTTCGGCCAGGTACTGCCAGTGCTTGTTGGCGCGGGTGCCCAGGTTCGGGATCTCGGCCCAGTCGGCCAGCACGTAATAGCCGTCATAACGCAACAACGGGTTGGCATTGAACAGCAGCGTGGTCACGCTGGCCAGCACGATGGCGTTGTAGGTCAACGAGCGCGCCAGCCCGGGCTCGAGGATGATCCACAGATAGAACGCCAGCGCCGCGATGAACAGCTCGGTCAACATGCCGGCCGCGCCGACCAGCATGCGGTCGGTCTTCTTCACGAAGGCCGACGAGCTCGAGGCCTCGACGTACGGGATCGGGAAAAACACCAGCAGCATGATGCCCATCTCATGCACCTCGCCGCCGCGCATGCGCGTGGCAATGCCGTGCCCCATCTCGTGGCAGGCTTTTACGAGCGGAAACACCACCGCCATGATCAGCAGGTTGTCGAAGGCCAGCATCTGCTCGCCGAAGTTCTCGGTCAGGTCGGGCCAGTAGGAGGGCACCAGCGCCAGTGCCGGCAGCACCACGGCCAGCCAGATCGCCAGGCCCCAGCCGCCGAGCAGCGGGCGCATCCAGCTGACCAGCTTGACCAGCACCCGGTCCGGGTCCCAGAGCGGGAACCGCAGCGAGATCGGGTTCATGAAGCGGCTCAAGAACTTGCGGCGCTTTTCCTTGGTGCGTCGTTCGAACAGCTCGGCCACATCCGGATCGACGTCGCACTGCACCAGGTCCGAGCCATGCAGCTGGCCCAGCAGCTTGATCACCTCCTCCTGCGCCGGCGTGTCGTCGGCCAGCTTGGCCGTCAATCGTTTCCAGATTGCCGCCATGTCGCGCTTGCCGTCCATCAGGCTGATGACCTGGTGCGAGGCCGGATTGAAGCGGTGGTACTTGCCGGCGATCCGGTCCTCCATCACATACCAGACCGCGCCACGATAGGCATGGCGGTGGATACGCACATGCCCCCGCAGCCGCGGTCGGAGGTGTTCGACCCGATACCAGTTGGTCGACAGCAGGGCGCTGGTTTCGGCGGACATCTCAGGGCCCAGGCCGTGACGTGCGCAGCGCACGCCGACTGCTTTGCGGTGCTCGCAGGCAGGGTGAGCCGCGCAACGCAGGGCGCGTCGTGGCGCACGGGCTGCGAAGGCCCGTGGGGCTCCCGACCGCCCCGCCCGGAGCCCGCGCCGGGCCATGCCTGTCGCAACGCTCGCCTAGGCCAACACTGCCAACGCCAGCACTGCCAAC
>JBBRVD010000124.1:0-11384 GCA_038247175.1 Burkholderiales bacterium
ATGTCGTCGTCCAGCACGTCGGCCGCGGCCTTGACCGTGGCCTTGGCGTCGGACTTGAACTCCTTGGCCGTGACCACGTCGGTCGGAATCGGCACCGCCGCGCCGCGCGCCGTCATCGACAGGATGACGGCCTTGGCCTCGGCCAGCAGGTCCGGCTCGGCCAGGCTCTTGCCGATCTGCAGACCGGCCGCCAGCATGAAGGTGTTGGCAATGCCGCCACCGACGATGAGCTGGTCGACGTTGTCGGCCAGCGCCTTGAGAATGGTCAGCTTGGTCGACACCTTGGAGCCGGCGACGATGGCCACCAGCGGACGCCTCGGATTCTTCAGCGCCCGGCTGATGGCGTCGATCTCGGCGGCCAGCAAAGGGCCGGCACAGGCCACCGGCGCGAACTCGGCGATGCCGTAGGTGCTGGCTTCGGCCCGGTGCGCCGTGCCGAAGGCGTCGTGCACGAAGATGTCGCACAACGCGGCCATCTTGCGCGAGAGCGTCTCGTTGTTCTTCTTCTCGCCGACGTTGACGCGGCAGTTCTCGAGCATCACCAGCTGCCCCGGCTCGAGCGCCCGGCCGTCGAGCTGCACGCCATCGACCCAGTTCGCCAGCAGCGGCACCTCGCGCCCCAGCAGTTCACCCAGCCGAGTGGCCACCGGGGCCAGCGAGTCGGCGGGTGAGAAGCTGCCTTCGCTGGGCCGGCCCAGGTGGGACGTGACCATCACCGCCGCGCCGGCCTCCAGCGCCATCGTGATGCAGCCCACCGAGGCGCGGATACGCGTGTCTTCGGTGATCTTGCCGTCGTCGTCCTGCGGCACGTTGAGGTCGGCCCGGATGAACACGCGCTTGCCAGCGACTTCGCCCCTGGCGCACAGATCGGAGAATCGGATGAATTCCATGGGTCACTTTCCGCAACACTCGAGATGGACAAATTGTAGGTTCCGTGCGTGAAAACCCACCGGGCGTTCATCGACAGGCCGCAAACCAGTCCAGTTCCCTGCGATACAAGGCGGTCTGCACATCGAGCAGTCCGAGCATGGCATGGAACAGGTTGTCGTGCGACAGCGGTGCCGCCGCGTTCTCGCGCAGGCAGTCCCGGCGCAGGTTCAGGCGCCGTGCCATGGGTTCGGAGACCCAGCTGAGCATGGGCACATGGGTCTGGGTGTCGGGCGCCAGCGCGTACGGCAGTCCGTGCAGGTACAGATTGTTCTCCCCCAGCGACTCGCCATGGTCCGACACATACACCATGGCGGTGTCGTGGCCGCCTTTGGCGGCCTGGCCTTCGAGCCAGTGCGCGAGACCAGCGAGCACATGGTCGGAGTAGACGAGGGTGTTGTCGTATGCGTTGACGACATCCTGGCGTGGACATTCCTGCAGCACGCTGCTGCGGCATTCGGGCACGAAGGTCTTGAAGGCTGGCGGCACGCGCTTGTGGTACGCCGGCCCATGGCTGCCCATCTGGTGCAGCACCAGCACCACGCCACGCGCGCGACGCGCCGGGTCGAGCGCGGCGACACGCTGGTCGAGGTCGGCCAGCATGATCTCGTCGAAGCATTCGCCCTGGTTGCACAAGCCCGGAGTCTTCTGGTCGAAGGTGTTGACCTGCCCGACCCGGTCGCACAAACCCTTGCAACCGGACTGGTTGTCGATCCACAACACCGCCAGCCCGGCACGCTGCAACACATCGAGCAGGTTCTCGTATGGCTGGCGCGTGGACTCGAATGCCTGCTTTCCAAGATGCGAGAACATGCAGGGCAACGAAGCCTGCGTGTTGGTGCCGCAAGAGCGCACCGCACTGTAGTAGGTCAACGCGGTCCCTTGGGCGGCGAGTCGTTCCAGTTCCGGATTGGTCTTGCGCTCATAACCGCCGAGCGAGAAGTTCGCGGCACGCGCCGTCTCACCCACCACCAGCACCACGAGCGGCGCGCGTTGACCGGCCGCGTGGGTTGGGCCCAGACGCGCGTCGAGCCCGATTGGCTCCAGGCTCAGGCTGGCCTTGGAGCCGTGGTCGAATGCCAGCTTGCCGCTGGCATACAGGGTGTTGAGCGGGTTGACCAGGTAACGCACCTGCTTGTGGTTGCGCATCAGCGATGCCAGGTCCTCGAACGTCAGCAGCGTCACGCCCAGCAGCACCAGCAGGGCCACGACTGCAACTACCAAATTGCGCCATGCCTGCGCTCCGAAGCGATACACGGCAATGGGCTGACGCAGCAACCACCAGCCTGGCAACACCGCGATCAATCCGATACTCAGCAGCAACGGCCATGACAAAAGGTCTTGTGCCTCGCGGACATCGGTGTTGGCCACGTTGGCCATCATCGTCGCGTCGATCACGACGCCATACTGCAGCATGAAATAGCTGCTGGCCGCAGCCATGAGCAGCAGCAGCAGCAGAACCGGCTTGAGCACCCCCTTCCAGGCCAGCAGGCTGAGCGGCATGGTCAGCGCCGCCACGATCCAGACGAACATGCCGGCGGCGAACAGCGTGCCGCGCCAGCCCGCGAGTTCGGGCATGGACCAGATCGTGCGCCACAGCGGCAGGTTGCCCGCCAGCGCCAGCCAGGCGCTGACGAGCAGGATCAGGGCGACGGGCCGCCAGGCGCGCCGCTGTGCGCGCGCATCAACTGGGCGCTGTTTCGGAAACGACATCGGACCTCCATTGCATCGCAAAACAGTGTGTGGTCGGTGCGGCACCGGCATCACGCACCAGACGCGCGCCGTGCAAAGCCGCGATACGCTCCACCAACCGCAGGCCCAGGCCCAGGTGATCGTGGTCGGACTCGACCGGCGGCACTTGCTCGGCCACGGCGTCCGCAGCGCTGTCGCACACGGCCAGCCGCGGCGCACCGGACGCGCGCGTGACCATCACGACGACCTGCGTACCAGCCGCCGTGTGACCGATCGCGTTGTCGATCAGGTTGCGCAAGGCCAGTTCGAGCAACAAGGGGTTGCCCTGCACGTGCACCGGCGTCTCGCCGCAGCGCAATTCCAGGGCATGGTCGCTGTCGACACTGGCCTGGGCGAACCCGGCCATCACGTCGGCGGCGAGTGTGTCGAGGCAGACGTCGCCCAGCGCTGCGTTGTCCGGACGCTGGGCCCGCGCCAGATCCAGCAATTGCGCCAGGATCTGCCCGGCGCGCAGCGACTCCCGCTGCAGCCGCTCCAGCGCACGGGTCCGGCTGGCTGCGTCAGGATGCTGGCCCGCGACGTCGGCCAGCAACGCAATCGCCGCCAGCGGGGTGCGCAACTCGTGCGCCACATCCGACGCAAAGGCCCGCTCCGCCTCGGCTTGCGACTGCAACCGGGCCACCAGGCCGTTGATCGCAGACACCGTGCTGGCGAATTCGGCATAACCGTGCGATGTGTCAAGCCGCTCGGACTGGTGCAGTTTGAGGGCAGCCACCCGGTTCGACAAGGCATGCAAGGGGCGCAGTCCACGCCGGATCGCCCACCACAACAACAGCGCCACCAGCGGCAACACCACCAACGAGGGACGCGCGATGGTGAATGTCACCTCGCGCACGATCCGGGTCGGCTGATCGAGGTCGATCATCGTCGTCACCTTGCGGCTGCCGTCCGCGCGCTCGGCCGAGAAACTGCGCCAGCGCCGGGGCGCCTGGTCCGGACCCTGGCGCACCACGGTCGTGGCGTAACCCTGAGGGAAATCCACGGCGCCGCGCTGCGCCGGTGCGCGGGTATCGGCAACCAGCATGCCGTTTTCCCAGACCAGCACAGCGACGCTGTTGGCCAGTTTCAGGTGGCGGCCCGACGGAATCAGGCTGCCGTCCGCATCCGGGCCGACCAGGGACACCCCGTGTGAGGCATCGGCAACTGTGCCAATGGCCGGCAACTGCAACAACACATTGGCTGCCGAGGCCAGGTGTCCGTCGGCGATTTCCCCTGACTCGTGCAGCCCGGCGAAATACGACGCCAGCATCAGCGCCAGCCAGGCCGTCGCCAGCGCAGCCAGGGTCCAGCGCCACAGATGACGCGCCAGGCTGGGCCGCTTCACGCCGGCGGGTCCCGCGGCACAAAATATCCGACGCCGCGCATCGTCTGGATCAGGTCTGCACCCAGCTTGCGGCGCAGGTGGTGCACATGCACCTCGATCGCGTTGCTCTCCAGCGCTTCGTCAAAACCATACAACGCCGCCTCCAGCCGCGCCTTGGACAACACCTGGGGCCTGGCCTCGACCAGCGTCTGCAGCAGGGCAAACTCCTTGATGCCCAGCGCCACCGGCAGACCGGCCCGTGTCACCGTGCGCGCGGCCGGGTCAATCTCGAGATCGCGGCAGTGCAGCGTGGCGCTGGCGCGGCCGGCGCTACGGCGCGCCATGGCGCGGATACGCGCCAGCAACTCCTGCGCATCGAAAGGCTTGACCAGGTAGTCGTCGGCACCGCTGTCGAGCCCGGCGACACGCTGGTCGACGCCATCGCGGGCGGTCATGATCAGCACCGGCAAGTCGGCGCGTGGCAAGCCGGAGCCGGTCTGCTGCCTGTTGACGGCGCGCACCCGCGCCAACAGCTGCGCGCCATCACCGTCGGGCAGACCGAGATCGAGCAACATCGCATCGAACGGCTCGACCCGCAGCGCCGACCAGGCCTGCGCCAGCGTGGTGCAGACGTCGATCGCATGGCCGGCGAGCTTGAGCGATACCTGCAAGGCATCGGCGATTGCCGCGTCGTCTTCCACCACCAGGATCCGCATGCCCCGAGCATATGCCAGCAGGGTGCCCGCGAAGGCGGTGTCCACCCCCGGCCGCGGGACATAAGGCGGGCTTAAGCTGCGCCAGTAAATGCTGCAACCATGATCGACGCCACGCCGGCTCGGCGCGACGCGTCGCAGGCACCCCGGACCGTTACCAGCCCAGGCCCAGATGCAACGGCAGGTAGACCGCCATGCCGGCAATGATGGTGAACAACACATCCTTGCGCCAGAAATAGGCTGCGGCCCCCACTGCGGCGGCATACAGGCGCGCATCGCGCCAGGTGTCCACCAGGGCGCCACCCTGCACCGTCACCACTTCGGGCACGACGACGGCCGCCAGCGCGGCGATGGGTGCGTACTGCAGGCCACGTTGTGCCCAGTGGGGCAAGGTCCAGGTGCGGTTCGAGAACAGGAAGAAGCCACGTGCGACCACCGTCACCACCGCCAGGCCGAGCACGATCAACACGGTATGCCAGTTGATGTCGTTCATTGGCATGCCCTGCAATCTCTGGAATGCGCAATGGGGCGCCTTGGGAGCGGCCCGGCGGCGCCATATAAAACACCTCCGCCCTGCGGGCTGCGGTGCGAGCGCCTTGGGAGCGGCCCGGCGGCGCTCATGACCGCGCCTCCTGCGATGCTGGCGGTTGCAGCTTTTCCATCGTCAGGCACAACAGAACGGCCGCGGCGATGGCGGCGATGATGTTGAGCTTGAGCGGCAACGCGAACGCGGCCACGCCCACGGCACCGGCCACGGTGGCAGAGAGGATGCGCAAGCGCGTGGTGGCCAGCGAACACAGGATGCCAATCAAGCACAGGATGCCGGCGAAACCCAGGCCCCAGGCTTGGGGGACGAAATTGGCCAGCGCCACACCGACCAGGCTCGAACTGATCCAGGCACCCCAGTTCATCAGGTTGCTGCCCGCCAGATAAGCCTGCTCGGCCAGCTTGCCGGCCGGGTCCGGCGACGGATGCGGATAACGCCGCACGAACATCACATAACTCAGGTCCGCGGTGAAATAACCGGTCATCACCCGCTGCACGGCCGGCAGGTGCGACAGGTAGTGGTGCAGGTGCAGGCTGAACACGACAAAACGCAGGTTCACGCAAAAGCCAGTGGCCCAGATCACCCACAACGGCGCGCCGGCCAGGATCAGTGGGATCGACGCCAGCTGCGAACTGCCCGCGAAGACAATCAACGCCATCAACAGCGACTCCACCAGGCCGATGCCTGACTTGACCATGGCCACCCCGGTCATCAGGCCCCAGGCCGCGATGCCCGGTGCGGGACGCGTGAAATCCCGGATACCGACCAGGAACTCCGGATGGCTATAGTGAGCCCGCGCGAAGAACATCAGGCGTCGTTGTCCTGGCCCAGCCGCAGACCGACAGCCAGTGCCTGGCCGCGCAGGAAATCGGCTGCCTCCAGGCGTTTACCGCCGGCGCGCTGCAACTCCAGCAGTTGCAGCGCACCTGCACCGCAGGCCACTGCGATGCCGGCCGCGCCGACCGCGACCACGGTGCCCGGCGGCGCGCCCTGCGGCAAGGTTGCCGATACCAGCCGCGCACGCCAGACCTTGATCACATCCGCGCCCAGCGTGGTCCAGGCGCCCGGATGGGGGTTGAAGGCCCGGATACGGCGCTCGAGCTGAGGCGCGCCGGCGGTCCAGTCGATCCGGGCCTGCGCCTTGCTGACCTTCTCGGCGTAACAGACGCCCTCGGTGTCCTGCGCCTGTGCCGGCAGGGCGCCGTCGGCCGCCTGCGCCTGCGCCAGCGCACGCACGATCAGCTCACCGCCCAACCTGGCCAGGCGATCATGGAGTGTGCCGCTGGTGTCGGCCTGCACACCCTCATGCTCGATCGTGATCGATTCCTGCAACAACACGCAGCCGGTGTCCAGGCCCGCGTCCATCTGCATGATGCAGACCCCGGTTTCACGGTCGCCCGCCTCGATGGCGCGGTGGATCGGCGCGGCACCGCGCCAACGCGGCAGCAGCGACGCGTGGATGTTCAGGCAGCCCAGGGCGGCACCGCCGTGCGGGCCGGGTTGCGCCATCGCGTCAAGTACCCATTGCGGCAGGATCAGACCATAGGCTGCCACCACCATGGCATCGGCCCGCGCGCCAGCCATCGCCTGGCGTGCCGCGGCGGCATCCTCGGGAAAGCGAGCGTCGAGCCGCAGGCTGCGGGGCTGACACACCGGTACGCCCAGCGACATCGCCAGCCGCTTGACCGGCGACTCCTGCAACCGCATGCCGCGCCCGGCAGGCCGGTCCGGTTGGGTGAGCACGAGCACGATCGGGTGGCCGGCCACCCCGAGCCGTCTCAGAGCGACTGCGGCGAACTCCGGTGTGCCGGCAAAGACCAGTCTCAAGTCCGCTCCGCGCGCTGGAGCTTGCGCATCTTGCTCTTGATCCGATCGCGCTTGAGCGGGGACAGATATTCGACAAACACCTTGCCCAGCAGATGGTCCATTTCGTGCTGGATACATACCCCCAGCATGCCCTGCGCCTCGAGCGTGCGCACAGCGCCCGAGCCATCAATCGCGCTCACGCGCACGGCATCGAAACGTTCCACGCCGTCGTAGATGCCCGGTACTGACAGACATCCCTCTTCATTGACATGTTTTTCGTTGCTGGTCCAGACGATTTCAGGGTTGATCAGCACCAGTGGCGCGTCGCGTTGCTCCGAGACGTCCATGACGATCAACCGCTCATGCACATCGACCTGGGTCGCCGCAAGACCGACACCCTTGGCGTCATACATGGTCTCGAACATGTCGGCGATCAACGCCTTGATGCGCGCATCGACCTGCTGCACCGGCTTGGCGACCTTGTGCAGCCGGGGGTCGGGATAACAAATAATGGGTAACAAAGACATGGATTCTCTTCAAAGATGTCGCTATTTTCGCTAATTTAAGGTACGCCGTCGCGCGCGCGTGACAGAAAACGTTGCCCAATCAAGGACTTGAGCGCAAAATCGTGCGTGATTTATCAAGAAGCTCCCGACCCGGCTCTTTTGCCGTCGCAGTGGCCGGGGAACCTGACGGAGCCACCATGATGCAGCAAGCAATGACCACGAAATTGTCGATCAATTCCAAACGCACCCTCACCGCGCTGGGCGCCGCCCTGGTGACGTGGCTCGCGCAACCGGCCTGGGCCCAGAATTTCCCGATCACGTCCGGCCAGCGAGCGACCGCGAACCAGGTCGCTCAGGCTGGGGTGCCGCTGAGCGAGATCGCCGCCGACGCACCCGACAGCTACCTGATCAAGCCGGGCGATACCCTGTGGGCGATTTCCGGCCTGTTCCTCAAGAGTCCGTGGCGCTGGCCCGAGTTGTGGGGCATGAACATGTCCGACATTCGCAATCCACACCTGATCTATCCCGGTCAGCGCCTGGTGCTCGAACGCAAGGATGGTCGCGCGATGTTGCGCATGGCGGGCAGCGGAGCCGCAGGCAGCGACGCGATCCCCACCGAGACGATCCGGGTTTCGCCACGCACCCGCTACGAAGTACTCGACCGCGGCCCGCTGCCGGCCATCAAGGCCAGCCTGATCGAGCCCTTCCTGGCCGAACCGATCGTCGTCGATGCGGACGGCTTGTCGAACGCGCCACGCATCGTCGCAGCGCAGGAAGGGCGCGTGTTGCTGGCGCGGGGCGACCGGGCCTATGCGCGCGGCCAGAACGGCAACCCGATGCTCGACGCTCCGGGCAAGCAGCAGGAGTTCCGGGTGTTTCGCAATGCCACCGCGCTCAGGGATCCGGCCAGTGGCGAGATCCTGGGCTACGAGGCGCAATATGTCGGCAAGGCCTTGCTGGCGCGCAGCGAAACCAGCAGCGAGATCACGCGTGCCAACGGCGATATCGGAACGGAAATCACGCCTGCGACCATCGACATTGTTTCAGCCAAGGAAGAAATGCGGGTCGGAGATCGCCTGTTGCCCGAGCCACCCCGCGAGTTGCAGAGCTACACGCCGCGCGCTCCGGCGGCCGGCGTGCTGGGCCGGGTCGTGTCGGTCTACGGCAGCGCCGGGGTCAATGCGGCCCAGAACCAGGTGGTTGCGATCAGCCTGGGCCGGCGCGACGGCATTGAGCCCGGCCACGTGATGGCCATCCTCAAGGACGGTCAGCGTGTCGTCGACAAGACCGACGCCACCCGGCCCATGCTCAAGCTGCCGGATGAGCGCAATGGCCTGCTGATGGTGTTTCGCACCTTCGACCGTGTGTCCTATGCATTGGTACTGGACATCACGTCGGCGGTCAATGTCGGCGATCGGCTGATCAGCCCGCTCTGACGCGCGAACGCGCGAACTGACCGGCCGGTTCCCTACGCCGGGAACCACGACGCGCTACCGGTCGACACCATCTGCCAACGCTCGCAGGCCCCGCATGGATCGACAAGAACTCACGCTCTGGTTGCGCCTGGTATCCACGCCGGGTGTCGGCAATGTGACGGCCCGCGCCTTGCTGACCCGGTTCGGTCTGCCCGAGACCATTTTCCAGCAGCCAACCGCGGTGCTGCGGGATGTCGTGGGCCCGACGGTGGCCATCGCGCTGTCGCAGCCGCCAACCGATCTCGAAGCGCAGGTGCAAACAACCTGGGACTGGCTGCACACGCAGCAAAATGGCGCGGCGCAGGACGGCGACAAGGCCGTGATCACCCTGGCCGACCCCCGTTATCCGGGCGCTTTGCTGACCATCGAAGACCCGCCGCCGGTGCTGTATGTGCACGGCGCAACCCGATGGCTGGCGCAGCCGCATTCGACTGGAGAACCCGCCACCGGCCCCATGCAGCCCCCGCCAATGGCATTGGACCGGTGCGTGGCCGTGGTCGGCAGCCGCAACCCGACGCCGCAGGGAGCACTGACGGCGCGGCAGTTCGCCCATGCGCTGGCGCAGGCAGGCTTGACCGTGGTGTCAGGACTCGCACTGGGCATCGACGGTGCAGCCCATGCGGGCGCGCTCGATGCCCGCCAGGACGACACCATCCAACCCTCGACCGTCGCGGTCGTGGGTACCGGCCTGGACCGCGTCTATCCGAAGCGCCACCTGGAGCTGGCCCGGCGCATCGCCCGCCACGCGCTGATGATCAGCGAATACCCGATCGGTACGCCACCCATCGCAGCGAACTTTCCGCGCCGCAACCGCATCATTTCCGGGCTGTCGCACGGCACGCTGGTGGTCGAGGCAGCGCTGCAGTCGGGCTCGCTGATCACCGCACGGCTGGCGGCGGAGCAGGGCAAGGAGGTTTTCGCCATACCGGGCTCCATCCATTCCACGCAGTCCCGCGGTTGCCATGCGCTGATCCGCCAGGGAGCCAAACTGGTTGAGTCGGCGCAAGACGTGCTCGAGGAACTGCCGTGGCACCCGCAAGCCGGAGCCGCCCGCACTGCTCTGGCCGCGGCTGACACTGGCGCGCCTGCACCCGCGCCACCGCCAGGCACGGACGCCGCATTGCTGCAGGCGCTGGGTCATGACCCCGCCAGCCTAGACGCGCTGCAGGCCAGGACCGGACTCGACACGGCCCGGTTGCAGGCGCAACTGATGGCGCTCGAACTCGCGGGCCAGGTTGGTCGCCTGCCCGGTGGGCTGTTCCAGCGGATCGCCGCAGTCTGAGCCGTTGCGAACGCCGCTCGGGACGGACCGGGATGTGCGCTATATTGGACATATGTTTGAAGTGCTGGTTTTCGTCTACGAGCATTACTGGCGCGGTGATGCATGTCCGCAGTGGAGCCAGCTCGAGCGCAAGCTGCATGCGGTCGGTTTCGAATCGTCGGAGATCAAGGACGCGCTGCACTGGCTCAACGGGCTGCGCCAGGCAACGCGCAATACCGAAAGGCCGCCGTCGGCTGCCGATTCCGACCGCGCCGCGTCCCGACCCGCACCACCGCTCATGCGAGCCGGGCCGCCTCCCAGCATGCGGGTGTTCTCGGTGGCAGAGCAGAACCGGTTCGGCTCGCAGTGCCTGGGCTTCATCCGCTTCCTCGAAGGCGCGGCGGTGTTGCCGCCGCACATGCGCGAAATCGTCGTCGATCGGGCCATGGCCTGCGGCTACGGGGAATTGAGCCTGGAAGACCTGAAGATCATCGTGCTGATGGTCTACTGGAGTTTTGGCGAGGAACCCGACGCACTGGTGCTCGACGAGTTGTGCGACGACGCGCGCGACCGGATCGCGCATTAAGCTGCGCGGCCCGGCCCTCAAATCGACGGTGGTCGGTCAGCCGAGTAGGCGCTCCGGATTGGCCTCGAGCTTGGCCAGCGCATCGCGCGTGGCGCGCACCGTCAAGGCTTCTTCTTCCTGCGGCAGCAACAGACCGGCCTGGAGATAGGCGGCCAGACGTCCGGCCTGGATCAGGAAGCTGTGGCCATCGACGGAGGCGAACAGGTTGAGCTGCTTGCGCTCACTGCGCCAGGCGAATTGCACCTTGGTGACCCGGTTGTTGTGGTCCAGCGTGAACCAGGAGCCCAGCTGGAGCTCGTTGGCCCATGCCAGCATCGCGTTGCTGGGTTTGGAGCCGCCGTTGGCCACCACGTCGATGGTGGCCGGATCGATGCCGAGCATCAGTTCGATGCTCTCGGCATCCAGTGGCAAGTCGCCCATGCCGTCTTCACTGACAAAGTCTTCCAGGTTGGCCAGCCGTTTGGCCAATGCCTCGATCTGGGCTGCGGGAATGGCGTCCGTCTTGGAC
>JBBRVD010000125.1:0-11348 GCA_038247175.1 Burkholderiales bacterium
GTCCTGCGCGGTGCCGGCAGCGATACCCTGCTCGATGGCCAACAGCCGTTCGCCAAGCCGCGACTGGCTGGTCTTGAAGATACCCTCCTGCAACCACAACACGACCAGCAGCAGCGCGATCCAGGCGCCATGCAGTTCGATTACGATACCGCCGAAAAACAGCACGACGGCGGTCAGCTTGATCGTCAGCGCGCCGAACTCGTACGGTTCGTACAAGGGTTGCAGCACGGCCCATTCCCGGGCGGCTGCGTTGGTGGTGGTCTGCGAATCCATATCGTCCCTGTTCAGTGGTCGCGGCAGTCTACCCGCCAACCGACACGCGGGGCCTGCCGGTGGTGGCGGTATCCTCCAGGCGCCCGATCAGCGGCCAGCGCCGGCGCACCACGATCCACGCGAACAGGCCGATCGCCAGCAGGCCGACAGAGGCCGTCGCCAGCGCCAGCGTCGAGTGCATGACGAACGGTGCGATGACACCGGCGGTGATGGCGTTGGCGCCGGAGCCGACGAACATCTGCAGCGACGAGGCCATGCCGCGGCGCGACGGATGCAGATCCAGCACCAGCAGTGTCACCACCGGCACCATCAGCGCCCAGCCGAAGGCATACACCATGAGCGGCAACATCGCCCATGCGGCATGGGCGGTGAACAACGCGTTGGCCAGCAGGTTGACGAGTGCAGCGATGACCATCACGATGAAACCGATCCGGATCTGCTGGCGCGGCGCGACCTTGCCGGCCAACCGCCCGCTGAGCCAGGCGCCGGCCATGATGCCGCCGATGTTGAGCACGAAGAACCAGAAGAACTGCGTCGGCGCCAGCCCCAGGTGTTCGCCCAGGAACGCGGGCGCCGCCAGCACATACAGGAAGTTGCCGTTGAACGGCAGCCCGGCAGCCAGCGCCAGCAAGACGAAGCGCGGATCCAGCCCCAGCTGCCAGTAACCGCGCATCAGGTTGCGGACCCGGAACGACTGGCGCTGCGCCACGTCCAGCGTCTCCGGCAGGTAGCGGTAGTTGGAGATCCACAACGCGACGCCGATCGCCGCCAGGAACCAGAAGATGCTGCGCCAGCCCAGCCAGACGAACAACCAGCCACCGATCAGCGGTGCGATCGCCGGCGCAATGCCGAAGAAAATCGTGATCTGGCTCATGATCCGCTGCGCCTGCGACGGTGGGAACAGGTCGCGTACGACCGCACGCGAGACCACGATGCCAGCGCCGCTGGAGAGCCCCTGCAGGATGCGGAAAAACACCAGCTGTCCGATGTCCTGCGCCAGCGCGCAACCAACCGAGGACACGGCGAAGATCGCCACGCCCCACAACACGACCGGCCGGCGGCCGAAGCTGTCGGAGATTGCGCCATGGAACAGGCTCATGAACGAGAAGCCGAACAGATAGGCCGACAACGTCTGCTGCATCTGCACCGGCGTCGCGCCCAGCGCATCGGTGATGCCGGCAAACGCCGGCAGGTAGGTGTCGATCGAGAACGGACCGACCATACCCAGCACCGCCAGCAGGATGGCGAGCGCCCAGCGCGGGCCGCGCCAAAGGGATGGAGCTTTGGGATGCATCGTTGAAAAAAAGGCCGCCGGCGGCATTGTCTGCGTCAGCGGCGGCAGCCCGGGATTGTCGCCACAAATGAAACAGGCCGTTTCAGCCCGGCACACGCCCATCGGCGGGGGTCAGCCCCGGCACACTCCCTCAGCGCCCAAACGTGTAGTGAAACTGGGAGCCGAGCGCATACGTCTGCGCGAAACCGAGTGTGCGAAGGCACTGCGTGACACGCTCGGCCTGCCGCATACCCTGGCACTGGACAAGGCGGTAGATATCCCCCTGGGCGTTGTTGATTGCGATCAGCACCGACGCGCCATAGATCGGATCGCGCGCCCCGGCCTGGCGCAATGCCGCCAGCACCTGCGCGTCATCGGCCGGTTGTTCGGCCCCATCGATCAGCGAAATGATCATGCCCTCGCCTCTCGGAAAAATGCAGACACCGGGCATTCAGTGAATCCATCGTTCGGCCCGGAATCGGGACTTGACGCATGTCAATGCATCAATGACCCTTTCCCGGCATTGTGGCCATTTTCGCCGATGGCCATGCTCGCGTACCGCACCGCGAATTCGCGGATTGACGCGTTGCCGATGGCCCTGCGCGATGGCCTCTCAAGCTCAGGCTGGCAATGGCGATCGGATCAGATGATCGAACGCACTGAGCGCCGCTTTTGAGCCCTCACCGGCGGCAATCACGATCTGCTTGAACGGCACGGTCGTGGCATCACCGGCAGCGAAGACGCCGGGCACGCTGGTGGCGCACTTTTCGTCGATCAGGATCTCGCCATAACGGCTCAGCTCGACCGTACCCTTGAGGAACTCGGTGTTGGGCACCAGGCCGATCTGCACGAACACACCGGACAGCATTACCTGCCGGCTTTCGCCGCTGGCCCGGTCCTTGAACACCAGGCCGTCGACCTTCTGGCCGTCGCCGGTGATCTCGGTCGTCTGCGCGTTGACATGGATCGTCACGTTCGACAGACTGCGCAGCTTCTTCACCAGCACCGCGTCGGCCTTGAGCTGGTCGGCAAACTCGACCAGCGTTACGCTGCGCGCGACGCCGGCCAGGTCGATCGCCGCCTCGACGCCAGAGTTGCCGCCACCGATAACCGCGACATCCTTGCCCTTGAACAAGGGTCCGTCGCAATGCGGGCAATAGGCCACCCCCTTGTTCTTGTACCGCGCCTCACCCGGAACGTTGATGTTGCGCCAGCGCGCGCCGGTGGACAGGATCACGCTACGGCTCGTGAGCGCAGCACCGTTGTCCAGCGTGACCGTGATCGGACCACCCGGCTGCGACGCGGGCGTGATGCCGGCCACCCGCTGGCCGTTCATGATGTCGACCTCGTTGGCCTTGACCTGGGCCTCGAGCGCCGCAGCGAACTGCGGGCCCTCGGTGTGTTGCACCGAGATGTAGTTCTCGATGCCCAGAGTGTCCAGCGTCTGGCCGCCGAAACGCTCGGCCACGACACCGGTACGAATACCCTTGCGCGCGGCGTAGACCGCCGCAGCAGCGCCGGCCGGGCCGCCACCGACGATCAACACGTCGAAGGTATCCTTGGCGCCGAGTTTGCCGGCATCGCGGGCAGCAGCGCCCGTGTCCACCTTGGCCAGGATCTCCGCCAGTTCCATGCGACCCGAGCCGAACGGCTGCCCGTTGAGGTAAACGCTGGGCACGGCCATGATCTGGCGCTGCTCGACCTCGTCCTTGAACAGGCCGCCGTCAATCATGACGTGCTGGATACGCGGGTTCAGCACCGCCATCAGGTTCAGCGCCTGCACCACGTCGGGACAGTTGTGACAGGTCAGCGAGATATAGGTTTCGAAGGACATGTCGGCATCGAGCGCGCGGATCTGCGCGATCACGTCGTCGTCGACCTTGGGCGGATGCCCTCCGGCCTGCAGCAGGGCGAGCACCAGTGACGTGAACTCATGCCCCATCGGAATGGCAGCGAAACGAATGCCCATGTCCTGGCCGACGCGGGTGACCTGGAACGAGGGCTGGCGCGCATCGCTGCCGTCCCAGCGCAGGCTGACCATGTCGCAGAGGCCGTCAAGATCCTGCAGGAAGCTGCGCATGTCCGTTGCGTCGGGGCCATCACCCAGCGAGGCGATCAGTTCGATCGGCTGCGTCAAGCGGGTGAGATAAGACCGCAACTGGGTCTTGAGGGTGTCATCGAGCATGGTGTCTTCTCCTAGAATAATCCGGGGCGTGCGGGGCCACTGGCCAGAATCCATGGGGCTGCTGGCGACTGGGCCCGACGGGCCAGTCGAATGGTGCAGACCCGGGCCGACATGGCGCCGGCCGTGGGTCGCGGGCGGGTTTAGATCTTGCCCACCAGGTCCAGCGACGGGGTCAGTGTCTTGGCGCCTTCGTTCCACTTGGCCGGACAGACCTGGCCTGGGTTCTTGGCCACGTATTGGGCGGCCTTGAGCTTGCGCAACGTCTCGACCATGTCGCGGGCAATGCTGTTGTCATGGACCTCGGCCGTCTTGACGATGCCTTGCGGGTTCACCAGGAAGGTACCGCGCAGCGCCATGCCCTCTTCCTCGATATGCACGCCGAACATGCGCGTGAGCTGGTGCGCCGGGTCGCCGATCAGCGGGAACCGGGCCTTGCCGACGGCCGGCGAGGTCTCGTGCCACACCTTGTGCGCGAAATGCGAATCGGTGGTGACGATGTAGACCTCGGCCTCGAGTTTCTGGAACGCGGGGTAGTTGTCGGCCGCGTCCTCGACCTCGGTCGGGCAGTTGAACGTGAAGGCTGCCGGCATGAACACGAGCACCGACCACTTGCCGTTCAAATCGGCTTCGGTGACCTCGATGAACTTGCCGTTCTTGAATGCCTGGACCTTGAAGGGCTGGACTTGGGTATTGATGATGGACATGTGAACTCCTATGGGCTGGTTAATATTGATAGCGAACTTGAATTCTGCCAGCGCAAGCGGGTTGCAGGGGTTGATTCGGCAAATGCCAGCGATAGGCGTACGCTAACGCGACGACTTGAGCGCGTGGGCTTCAGGCCGCGGTGCCTGCGTCCTGTCCGAGTTCGTCGAGGATCGGGCAATCCGGCCGATGGTCACCGTGGCAGCAATCCACCAGATGCTGCAGCGTGCGCCGCATGGCGGTGAGCTCCGCGATTCGCTGATCCAGATCGGCCAGGTGAACCGCGGCGACGCGTTTGACCAGACTACTCGGACGGCGCTGGTTCTGCCACAGTTTGAGCAACTCGGCGATCTCGGGCATGGAAAAGCCCAGGTCGCGCGCGCGCCGGATGAAACGCAGTGTGTGCACCTGCTGCTCGGTGTATTGCCGGTAGCCCGCTTCGGTGCGTCGTACCGCTGGCAGCAGGCCGAGCGACTCGTAGTGCCGCACCATCTTGGCCGAGACCTTTGCGCGTTGCGCGGCCTGGCCGATGTTGAGAATGGCGTTGTTCGAGGGCGCAGGGTTCACCGTGCATCTCCCTTCCAGCGGCGCAGCAGCAAGGCGTTGCTGACCACGCTGACACTGCTCAGCGCCATCGCGGCGCCAGCCACGACCGGATTGAGCAGGCCGAACGCGGCCAGAGGCACACCGACGGCGTTGTAGACGAAAGCCCAGAACAGGTTCTGCCGGATCTTGGCGTAGGTCTTGCGCGAAATGTCGATTGCATCGGCCACCAGGGCCGGGTCGCCGCGCATCAGCGTGATGCCGGCCGCATGCATCGCCACGTCGGTGCCGGTCGACATCGCGATGCCGACGTCGGCTGCGGCCAGTGCCGGTGCGTCGTTGATACCATCGCCGACCATGGCCACCGTGGCGCCGTCGGCCTTGAGTTCGGCCACGATACGCGCCTTGTCCTGCGGCAAGACGTCGTGCCGGATATCGTCCAGGCCCAGTGCGCGACCGACCGCCTCGGCACTGCCGCGGTTGTCGCCGGTCACCAGCACGCTGCGGATGCCGTGCTCACGCAGTTGCTCGACCGCACGCCGCGCGCTGTCCTTGATCGTGTCGCCAAACGCCAGCAGCCCCAGCAGCCGGGGCGTATCGGTGATATCGGCGACCCAGGATACGGTGCGGCCTTCGGATTGCAGTGTGTCGGCACGCGTGGCCAGCGCACCGCGCTCGATGCCGAGCTCATCCATCAACCGGCTGCTGCCCAGCCGCAGTTCGCGTCCGTCGACGCTGGCGGCCACGCCGCGCCCGGGCAGCGCCCGCACACCGCTTGCCACACGCGCCTGCGCGCCGGCGTCCCGCGCCGCATCCAGCACGGCCCGTGCCAGCGGGTGTTCGCTGCCGGCCTGGATCGATGCGCCAGCCACCAGCAGCGCCGCCGTGTCGCCGTCGGCCGCTTCGAATGCGACCAGGCGGGGCTTGCCCTCGGTCAAGGTGCCGGTCTTGTCGAAGCCGACCACGGTCACCTTGTGCGCGATTTCCAGTGCCTGCGCGTCCTTGATCAGGATGCCGTGGCGCGCTGCCACGCCGGTTCCGGCCATGATCGCGGTCGGCGTGGCCAGACCCAGGGCGCAGGGGCAGGCGATCACCAGCACCGCCACGGCGTTGAGGATGGCGTGCTCCCAGTCGCCATTGCCCAGGCCCCAGGCCAGCAAAGTCAGCAGGGCGATGCCGATCACCACCGGCACGAAGACCGCGCTGACCTGATCGACCAGTCGCTGAATCGGCGCCTTGTGGGCCTGGGCCGACTCGACCATGCGCACGATACGCGCCAACGTCGATTCGGCCCCGACGGCGCTGGTCTGCAAGGTGAGCAGGCCCTCGGTGTTGATGGCGCCACCGGTGACCTTGTCGCCCACGTGTTTGGCCACCGGCAGGCTTTCGCCGGTGACCAGCGATTCGTCGACCTCGCTGGCGCCATCGAGTACGGTGCCGTCAACCGGGATCCGCTCGCCGGGCCGTACGATGACCCGATCCCCGACCCGGACCCGGGCGATGGCCAGTTCCTGTTCCCGGCCATCGCGCAGCACGCGCGCGGTCAGCGGCCGCAGCGCCTGCAGCGCGCGGATTGCCGCAGTGGTCTGACGCTTGGCGCGGCCCTCCAGCCATTTGCCAAGCAGAACCAGCGTGATGACAACCGCCGAGGCCTCGAAATAGAGGTGGGGCTGGCCGTGCCCGGCATGGCGCAACAGCAGGTACAGGCTCAGGCCATAACCCGCCGACGTGCCCATGGCCACCAGCAAGTCCATGTTGCCGGAGCCGGCGCGCAAGGCTGCCCAGCCAGCGCGGTAAAAGCGGGCACCGAGCCAGAACTGCACCGGCGTGGCCAGGGCGAGCTGTATCCAGCCGGGCAGCATCCAGTCAGCCCCTGTCATCATGCCCAACATCGGGAGCACCAGCGGCGCAGACAGCAGCGCCGCCAGCGCGACCGGCCACCAGGTGTTGGCAGCGGGATCTTCCGCGGCAGGCGCGTCGGCCGTGCAGGGGTCTTCGGCATGGGCCGTGTAGCCGGCCTTTTCCACGGCAGCAATCAACGCGTCGGCGCCGCCGGCATCGCCGCTGACGGTGACCTGGGCCTTTTCGGTGGCCAGGTTGACCTCGGCCGAAATCACGCCTGGCACCTTCTTGAGCGCTTTTTCGACCCGCGCGACGCAGGAGGCGCAGGTCATGCCCTCGATAGGCAAGATCCAGTCGGTCGTTGCGGCGCCGGGCGCGGCGGAGTGGAGAGTGGCGGCGGTGGTGTTCATCATGGTTCTCGCTGAGGCAGGCTGCACCGGTGGTTCGGGACCAGAGATAATGTCAACCCTTCCACCATGGTAAGGTCAAGGCCCGCGTCTCAGAGCCCATGCCTGCAATAAGGAGATATCCGCACTCTGCTTGACCTTGCCATCGTGGCAAGGTCTACAGTTGTGTCACCTCAACCCATCGCCAACCATGGCGCAGGAGCAAGACATGATCGAATTCAGGGTCGAAGACATGAGCTGTGGTCACTGCGCGAGCGTGATCACCAAGACGGTCCGGGAACTCGATGCGCTGGCCAAGGTCGAAGTCGATCTGGGCAGCAAGACAGTGCGGATCGAAACCAACCAGGACCGGGCCACGCTGGCACAGGCACTGGACGAAGCCGGATACCCGACCGCCTGAGTTGCAAAGCGGTTTCCCGGGCCCGCCCGTTTCCCGGGCCCGCCCACATCAGGAGTAGCAGATGTTGCATCGACGAAAGCTCGTGTCATCGGTTGCCGCCTTGCTGGCCGGCATGTCATTGCCGTTTGCCGTGGTGGCCCAGGCCGCCAAACCCCGGGTCGAGGTCTGGAAGGACCCGAACTGCGGTTGCTGCCAGGACTGGGTGCAGCATCTGGAGGCGAACGGCTTCGTGGTGCGGGTCAACGACACCGGCAACGCCGCCGCCCGGGCCCGGTTGGGCGTGGCGGAGCAGTGGGGGTCGTGCCATACCGCGTCCGTGGGCGGATATGCAATCGAAGGCCATGTGCCGGCCCGTGACATCCATCGGCTGCTCGCGCAGCGGCCGGCGGCAATCGGATTGAGCGTGCCGGGCATGCCGGTCGGCTCGCCCGGCATGGACGCACCGGTCTACGGCGGGCGCAAGGATCCGTTCGATGTGCTGCTGCTCGAGCGTGGCGGCAAGACGCGGGTGTTCCAGAGCTATCACAAGGGCTGACGAGCACAAGGGCTGACGAGCACAAGGGCTGACGAGCACAAGGGCTGACGAGGGCCATCGCGCGGGTGGCAAAGGCGCAACCGCGCCGCAGCAGATCATCGCTGCCCGTACCATCGCTTGCCCGAGCAAAGTGACTACACTGCGCTTGCATGACGCGATGGCCCCGCTGGTTCGGCATTTTGTTGCTGCTGTTGTGGCTGGGTTCGGTATCGGCCGCAGGCCTGCACAGCGTCCACCTCGAAGAACTGACGACAAGCGAGGTTGCAGCGGCGCTGCGCGACGGCAACACCACCATCATCATTCCGGTCGGTGGCACCGAGCAAAGCGGGCCGCACCTGGCGCTGGGTAAACACAACCTGCGGGTGCGGGTGCTGGCGGGCCGGGTGGCGCATCAGCTGGGCAACGCACTGGTGGCGCCCGTCCTGGCTTATGTGCCCGAGGGACGGATCGACCCGCCAACCGAACACATGCGTTTTGCCGGCACGGTTTCCATTCCCGAGCCGGTATTCCAGGCTGTGCTGGAGGCAGCCACCCAAAGTTTGTGGCAACACGGCTTCCGGGATGTCGTGTTGATCGGAGACCATGGCGGATACCAGGAGGCGCTGCGGTCTCTGGCGGCCCGGCTCCGTCCGCCTGCGGGGCGGGCGGACATGCGGCTGCATTTCGTCGGCGCTTTTTACCAGGCTGCGCAAGCGCCGCTTACCGACCTGCTCAAGGCCCGGGGTCTGACCGCGGCGCAGATCGGCAACCATGCCGGAGCCGCTGACACCGCATTGCAACTGGGGCTGGCGCCTGATTCGGTACGTCCCGACATGTTTGCGCAGGCCGCGCGCGAGGGACGGCTCGGCGGCACCACCGGCGATCCGCGGCCCGCGACTGCGGCACTGGGCCAAGCGGGCGCCGATCTGATCGTGACCCGGACAGTCGCAGCGATTCGAACGGCCGTGTCATCCGCGCGCTAGCCTGGTGCGTTAAGTCGGGCAACGTATCCCACGGGCCCCCGATCTCTTTCAGGTGCATTCCATGTCCAAGAACACGCTGGCGCTCGGCGCGGCCGGAGCTCTCTTTCTGGCTGGCCTGTTGGCGATCGGGCTGGCACCCGCCGGCACGGCCACCGCAACAGCGGCCAGTGGCGCCGCGCCAGGCCCGGTGAACCTGGTGCCAGGCATGGCGCCGGTGGCCGACCCCGCCAACCTGTACGCAGAAACCGTGGCTGGCAGGTTCAGTCCGGCAGTGGCTGGTGCACTCGAGCGGGTCTATGTGCCGAACCGGTCCGCCAACACCGTCTCGGTCATCGATCCGGCCACGCTCAAGGTGGTCGATACCTTCAAGGTTGGCATGCATCCGCAGCATATCGTGCCATCCTGGGACCTGCGTACCTTGTGGGTGGCCAACAATGCCGAGGGTCGCACCGATGGCAGCCTGACCCCGATCGACCCGACGACCGGCAAGCCGGGCCCGTCGATTCCGGTCGATGACCCCTACAACATGTACTGGTCGCCCGACGGGCGGCATGCCATCGTCGTGGCCGAGGCCTACAAGCGGCTCGATTTCCGTGACGTGGCGACGATGAAGCTGCAGTACTCGATCGCAACGCCCCAATGCGCCGGCATCAACCATGCCGATTTCTCGATCGACGGGAGATTCGCGCTGTTCACCTGCGAGTTCAATGGCTCCGTGACCAAGATCGATCTGGTCAACCGCAAGGTGCTGGGGACGATCAAGCTGAGTCAGTACTATGACCGAGCCGATGCGTTGGCGCTGATTGCCCAGCCGGGCAAGAAGCCACGCAAGATACTGGACCCCGGCCAGCCCGGCAACGAGATCTGCACCGCGCCCGGCATGCCGCAGGATGTGCGGGCGTCGCCCGACGGCCGGACCTTCTTCGTCGCCGACATGATGGCCGATGGTGTGCATGTGGTCGATAGCGAAAGTTTCCAGCAGGTCGGATTCATCCCCACCGGCGTCGGCGCACACGGCCTGTACCCCAGTCGCGATGGTCGCAGCCTGTACGTGGCCAATCGCGGTGGCAACGAGATCCGCGGCAAGCCGGGTGGCAAGGGCAGTGTGTCGGTGATCGATTTTGCGACGCGCCGCGTCACCACAACCTGGATCATTCCCGGCGGCGGCAGTCCCGACATGGGCAATGTCAGCGCCGACGGCCGGCACCTGTGGTTGTCAGGCCGATACGATAACCTGGTGTACCGCATCGATACGCAGACGGGCGCGGTGGACAGGGTCAAGGTCGGGCTCGAACCGCATGGCCTGACGGTCTGGCCGCAACCGGGCCGTTATTCGCTCGGGCATACTGGCAATTTGCGATAACGGGCCAGCCCAGCGGGCAAATTTCTGCCTGTTGTCTTGAAACTGACTCAAAAGCCCTTATCATTAGCACTCGAAGGAGATGAGTGCTAACAACACGGATCTCCTCCAATTCACGGGCACCAACATCCAAGCTGGTGCTTTCTGATGAACCCATCATTTCAAACCAAGGAGATCCTATGAAACTTCGCCCCCTGCACGACCGTGTGATCGTCAAACGCGTGGAAAACGAAACCAAGACTGCTTCTGGCATCGTCATCCCTGATAGCGCGGCCGAGAAACCGGATCAGGGCGAAGTCCTGGCCGTTGGCCCGGGCAAGAAAAACGACAAGGGCGAACTCGGCGCAATGGCCGTCAAGGTCGGTGATCGCGTCCTGTTCGGCAAATACAGTGGCCAGACCGTCAAGGTCGACGGCGACGAGCTGCTGGTGATGAAGGAAGACGACCTGTTCGCAGTCGTTGACGCCAAGTAATCGCCACAGCCACCCATTCACTTACTAGATTCGGAGAATTACTATGGCAGCAAAAGACGTCATTTTCGGCGGTGAAGCCCGCGCACGCATGGTTGAAGGCGTGAACATCCTGGCCAACGCGGTCAAGGTCACCCTGGGCCCCAAGGGTCGCAACGTCGTGCTCGAGCGCTCGTTCGGTGCCCCCACCGTGACCAAGGACGGTGTGTCCGTGGCCAAGGAAATCGAGCTGAAGGACAGGCTCCAGAACATGGGCGCCCAGATGGTCAAGGAAGTCGCTTCCAAGACCTCTGATGTCGCAGGCGACGGTACCACCACCGCCACTGTGCTGGCCCAGAGCATCATCCGCGAAGGCATGAAGTATGTCGCCGCCGGCATGAACCCCATGGATCTGAA
>JBBRVD010000126.1:0-11034 GCA_038247175.1 Burkholderiales bacterium
GCAAGACGTGTTCCGGCGCGCGCGCATCTTCGACGGTTATGTCGATGCCATCAATGCCACCGATGGCAGCGGCGCCAATTGCCACATGTCCAGCCTGGCTGTGTGCTCGCTGCTGGCACGCAAGGGTTATGCAATCGTGATGCAGATCTCCTGCCGCGACAAGAACCGGATCGCGATCCAGGGCGACATCCTGGGCGGCGCGGCGATGGGCGTGTGCAACATGTTGTGCCTGACCGGTGACGGCGTACAGGCCGGCGACCATCCGCAGGCCAAGCCGGTGTTCGACCTCGACTGCATGTCGCTGCTGGAGATAGCGCGCGACATGCGGGAAAACCACCGGTTCCAAAGCGGGCGCAAGATCACGTATGCACCGCGGGTATTCCTGGGCGCGGCTGCCAATCCGTTCAGCCTGCCGTTCGAATGGCGCGCCGACCGGCTGGCCAAGAAGGTCGCCGCCGGCGCGCAGTTCGTGCAGACCCAGTATTGTTTTGACGTGCCGCGGTTGCGCGCCTACATGCGGCAGGTCGAGGATCTCGGGCTGCTGGACAAGGTGTTCATCCTGGTGGGCGTCGGCCCGCTGCGCAGCGCCAAGGCAGCCGAGTGGATGCGCGGCAACGTGCCGGGCGTACATATCCCGGACAGCATCGTCAAGCGACTGGCCGGTGCCGAGAAGCAGTCGCTCGAGGGCCGCCAGATCTGCATCGACATCATCAACGAGGTCCGCGAGATCAAGGGGGTCGCCGGCATCCATGTCATGGCCTACCGGCAGGAGGAGACCGTGGCCGAGATCATCCAGAAGTCCGGTGTGCTGGTGGGCCGCGAGCCCTGGCAACCGCGGCGCGACAGCCAACCCGTCTCCCTCGACCTCAACAAGGAAGCAGCATAGTGACCGATACCGTTATCAGTTCCGCCACCAAGGAGATCGTGATCGGCTTCAACCGGCCGTTCGTCATCATTGGCGAGCGCATCAACCCGACCGGGCGCAAGATCCTGGCTGCCGAGATGCTTGCCGGCGACTACAGCCGGGTTATCGCGGACGCGTTGGCGCAGGTCGAGGCCGGCGCCCACATGCTCGATGTCAACGCCGGTATTCCACTGGCAGACGAACCGGCACTGCTGGCCAGGGCGATCGAGCTGGTGCAATCGGTCACCGACGTGCCGCTGTCGATCGACTCGTCCATTGTCGCTGCGCTGGAATCGGGCCTGGCCGTCTACAAGGGCAAGGCGCTGGTCAACTCGGTTACCGGCGAGGAAGACCGACTGGAAACGGTATTGCCGCTGGTGGCCAAGTATGGCGCCGCGGTAGTGGCGATCTCGAACGACGAGACCGGCATTTCGCAGGACCCGGACGTGCGTTTCGCCGTTGCCAGGAAGATCGTCGAACGCGCCGCCGACTACGGCATCCCGGCCAGCGACATCGTCGTCGACCCGCTGGTGATGCCGATCGGCGCCATCAACCAGGCCGGTGTGCAGGTGATGCGACTGGTGCACCGGTTGCGGACCGAACTCAAGGTCAACACCACGTGCGGCGCATCGAACGTGAGTTTCGGCCTGCCGGAGCGCAACGGCATCAATGCCGGATTCCTGACCATGGCGATCGCCTCGGGCATGACCTCGGCGATCACCAACCCCTTGCATGCGGAAGTCGTCAAGGCGGTGATGGCGGCCGACGTCATGATGGGGCACGACCCGGATTGCATGCGCTGGATTCGCAGGTTCCGCGAGGCGCCCGCCATGGGCGCCGACGGTGAGATGGGCCGCGGCCGGCGCGAAGTCGGCAAGCGGCGGCGCGCCTGAGGGGATGACGTTGTGAGTACCAAGGATCCACTGGTGGTCTTCACGCCGTCCGGCCGCCGCGGCCGGTTTCCGGTTGGCACCATGGTGTTGCAGGCGGTGCGCTCACTCGGGGTGGATATCGACTCGGTCTGCGGCGGTCGCGGCATCTGCGGGCGCTGCCAGGTCACACAGGCGGTCGGGGAGTTCGCCAAGCATGGGGTGCATTCCCGGCCCGAGAACCTGTCCGGGTTCGGCGCGGTGGAGCAGGAATACTGCAGCACCCAGTCGATGGATGCGGGCATGCGGCTGTCGTGTTCGACCCAGGTGCTGGGTGACGTGGTCATCGATGTTCCGTCCAGCAGCCAGCTGCACCGGCAGGTGGTGCGCAAGGAGGCCGAGGCGCACGATATCCAGCTCAACCCGGTGGTGCGGCTGCACTTTGTCGAAGTCCAGCAGCCCGACATGCACGATCCGTCCGGCGACCTGCGCCGGCTCGAGGACGCGCTGGAGTTCGAATGGCGGCTGACGCACCTCCAGTGTGACGTGCTGGTGCTGCACCGGCTGCAGCAGGCGCTGCGCGAGGGCGACTGGAAGGTCACCGTGGCCGTGCACGGCGGCAACCAGATCATCGCGGTATGGCCGGGTTTTCGGGAGCACACCTATGGCATCGCGATCGACGTGGGCTCGACGACCATCGCCGCCCACCTGTGCAACCTGTCCACCGGCGAGGTCGTGGCGGCCTCGGGTGTCATGAATCCGCAGATCCGCTTCGGCGAGGACCTGATGAGCCGGGTCTCCTACCTGATGATGAACCCGGGTGGCGAGAAGGAGATGACGCAGGCGGTGCGGGTGGCGATCAACCAGTTGGCAGCTGACGTCGCGTTCCAGGTCGGCATCGACCCCACCGACATTCTGGAGGCCACTTTCGTCGGCAATCCCATCATGCACCACCTGTTGCTGGGCATTTCGCCGATCGAGCTCGGTGGCGCGCCATTCGCGCTGGCGAGCGACCGTGCGATCACCATCTGGGCGGTCGAGATCGACTTTGCGATCCACCGCAATGCGCGCATCTATGTGTTGCCGTGTATCGCCGGCCACGTAGGCGCCGACACTGCCGGTGTTGTGCTGGCCGAGCGGCCCGACCTGTCCGACGACATCACGCTGCTGGTCGATGTGGGTACCAATGCCGAGATCGTGCTGGGCAACCGCAAGCGGCTGCTGGCGTGCTCCAGTCCGACCGGCCCGGCCTTTGAAGGCGCGCAGATCAGCTGCGGCCAGCGCGCCGCGCCCGGCGCGATCGAGCGGGTGCGTATCGATGCGGCCACGCTGGAGCCGCGCTTCAAGGTCATCGGCTGCGAGTTGTGGTCCGACGACCCGGAGTTTGCCGGCGCGATCAAAGCCTGCGGCGTCACCGGCATCTGCGGCTCGGGCATCATCGAGGTACTGGCCGAGTTGTACCTGGCCGGAGTGATCCGGCACGATGGTGTCATCAACGGCGAAATGGCGGCGCGGTCACCGCGCATCCAGAGCGACGCACGCACCTTCGCCTACGAGTTGTGGCCTGCGACCGACACCGCCAGCGCGATCCGGGTGACGCAGAACGACGTGCGTGCCATTCAGCTGGGCAAGGCGGCGCTGTATGCCGGCGTGCGGCTGCTGATGGAGCGCATGGGTATCGACAAGGTCGACAAGATCCGGCTGGCAGGTGCCTTCGGCAGCCATATCGATGTCAAATACGCGATGGTGCTGGGCATGATTCCGGACTGCGCGCTCGACCAGGTCAGCTCGGCTGGCAACGCAGCGGGCACTGGCGCGCGGATTGCGCTGCTCGACCAGCGCTCGCGGCCCGAGATCGAGTCGCTGGTGCGCCGGATCGAGAAGATCGAGACGGCGGTGGAACCTCGGTTCCAGGAGTTCTTCGTCGAGGCGATGGCGATCCCGCACCTGACCGCACCTTACGAGCGGCTGCGCGAGGCGGTGACGCTGCCCGAGCGGATGGCGACCCACGCCGATTCGCCGGGCCGCGGTCGGCGCGGCGCACGGCGCGAGGCGCAGGCGAAGGTGCAGGCAGCCTCCTAGAATGGGGACGGCCGGGGCGGTGTGAACCTGTCGTTCATCTGTCCGCTGGCTGCCACCGGCGGTGTGCTGCTGCACGACGGGCGCCGCTGCCCCAACCAACTGCCCTCAGGGTCTGCCATGTCGTCCGTTTTCAGGTTCCTTGTCCTGGCCATCGCGTTTGCCCTCACCAGCGCGCAGGCTGCCGCATCGGACGATGCCAGTTGCAGGGCGGTGCGCCTGGCCAATGTGGGCTGGAGCGACATCGCTGCCGCCAATGGCCTGGCGTCCGTGCTGCTCGAGGCCCTGGGCTACAAGCCGACGGCCACGCTGGCGTCGTTGCCGGTGGCGATGACTGGCATGAAGAACCGGCAGATCGACGTGTTGCTGGGTTACTGGAAGCCGGCGATGACGACCGTGGTCGATCCCTTCGTGCGGGATGGCCATGTCGAGGTGCTGGAGACGCCCAACCTGGCTGGCGCCCGGTACACGCTGGCAGTGCCGCGTCACCTGTACGACAGGGGACTGAAGGACTTTTCCGACATCGCCCGCTTCGAGAAGGAGCTGGGCGGCCAGATCCACAGCATCGAGCCCGGCAGCGAAGCCAACACCCTGATCCAGGGCATGATCCGCGGCAACCGGTTCGGCCTGAAGAACTTCACGCTGGTCGAGGCGTCGGAGGCGGCCATGCTGGCGCAGGTGCAACGCGCCAGCCGCAGCCGCAAGGCGATCGTGTTCCTGGGCTGGGAGCCGCATCCGATGAACGTGCAGCTGCGGATGAATTACCTGAGTGGCGGCGACGATGTGTTCGGCCCCGAGCTCGGGGCCGCCAGGGCGTACACCGCCATCGCACGGGGCTACCGGGAGAAATGTCCGAACGTCACAGCCGTGTTGTCCAATCTGCAATTTGGCGCCGATATGCTGAGCCAGGTCATGGTCCCGATCCTGGAGAAAGGCCGGTCGCATGCCGGGGCACGTGTTTACCTGCAGAAGAACCCGTCGCTGGTCGCACCGTGGCTGCGCGGCGTGACCACCATCGATGGCCAGGACGCGCTGGCAGCGGTGACCGCCGCGCTGAAACCGTGATGATCCAGGCCGACTTGACCACGCCGAGACTGGCATCTTGAACCACAGCCTGCTCGCACAGCCACCCTCGAGCGTCGCGCAGCTGCGCCACTGGCCTGAAGCCGCTGCGCGGCAACTGGCTGCGCTGATCGACAGCCATGCGCACAGCGGAGCCTACGCCGTGTTCGACGCCGACAACACCACCTACCACCACGACCTGCTCGGCGCGTTGTTGGCCTTCATGGAAATGCGCGGTGTGTTGACGCGCGAAACCATGGCGCCGCAACTGGTGCTGATTCCGTTTCGAGACTCGCCCGCGCGGCGCGAGAGCCTGAACAGCTATTACCAGCGCCTGGGCGAGATCGACGACCAGGTCGGGTATCCCTGGGCGAGCCAGATTTTCGCCGGCTTCACGCTGCGGGAACTCAAGCGCCAGCTGGACGACATGTTCTCGCGAGCCGAGCCGATTCCCGCCTGGCAGTACGTCGGCGACCAGGTGGTGGAACTGACCATCGACCTGCCGCGCATGCAGCGGGGCCAGCAGGAATTGTTCCGCGCGCTGACCAACCATGGCATCGAGGTCTACATTGTCAGCGCCGCCAGCGAGGAGATCGTGCGCATGGTCGTGTCTGACCCGCGGTACGGTTACCACGTCAAGCCGCAGAACGTGATTGGCGTCTCGTTGCTGCTGCGCGACCGCGCTGCCGGCACCGTCACCACGGCGCGCAAACTGATCGCCGAGCACCGCTACGACCCTGCGCTGCTGCTCGACGACGAACTGACCACCGCGTTGTGGGCGCCGCTGACCTGGTACGAAGGCAAGCAGGCGGCGATCCATACCTATATTCATCCGTGGAAAAAGCCGATACTTGTGGCTGGCGACACGCCGCTCAGCGACGGTCCGATGTTCCTGCGGGGGCCGGATCCGGATCGTGGCGGGTTGCGTCTGTTCGTCGCACGCCAGGACAGCTACCGCGACCATATCCAGGCCTTGCAGGATGAACATGCGGGCCACCAGAGTGCACATGCCCATCCGGTGACGGCCAATCGCAACTGGATCATCGTCACGCCAGACGAGATCCGCTGAGTGCGACACGGTGCCGACGACAATAACGCCTCTTTGCGTCAACGAACTCCATCATGACCGTCGCCAACCCACCCGAATCGAACCGTTTCAACCGCCTGCTGCACAGCCGTCCCTGGCTTTTGGCCGACGGCGCCACCGGCAGCAACCTGTTCAACGTCGGCCTGGTCTCGGGCGATGCGCCCGAGTTGTGGAACTTCGAGCAGCCAGACAAGATATCCGACCTGCACCGCAGTTTCGTCGACGCTGGCGCCGACATCATCCTGACCAACAGCTTCGGCGGCACCCGTTATCGGCTCAAGTTGCACCAGGCGGAGCATCGGGTTGGCGAGATCAACCGGCGCGCCGCGGAACTGGCGCGCGCGGTCGCCGATGACGCCGGCGGTCGCGAGATCGTGGTGGCTGGCAGCATGGGCCCCACCGGCGAGATCATGCAGCCGATCGGCCCGCTCACCTTCGAGCAGGCGCGCGATGCGTTCGCTGAACAGGCAGCAGCATTGGCCGCCGGTGGTGCCGATGTGTTGTGGATCGAGACCATGTCCTGTGCCGAGGAGGTGCAGGCCGCCGTCGCCGGTGCGGCAAGCGCTGGCTTGCCGATCGTCTGTACGCTGAGTTTCGACACCAACGGCCGCACCATGATGGGCCTGTCGCCCAGCGACTTCGCGCAACTCGAGCGGTCGATGCATCCGCGGCTGGCCGCCTGCGGCACGAACTGCGGAGTCGGCGCCTCCGAGGTGGTGGCCTGCATCCGCAACCTGGCGCAGGCCGCCGGGCCGGACGTGGTGCTGGTGGCCAAGGGCAATTGCGGCATTCCGCAATACGTCGATGGCGCCATCCACTACAACGGCACGCCCGAATTGATGGCGGTGTATGCCCGCATGGCGCTGGACGCCGGCGCCCGCATCATCGGCGGCTGCTGCGGCACCTCGCCAGAGCACCTGCGGGCGATGCGCGAGGCGCTCGACACGCACGTGCCCTCGGGTATCACGCCCGAACTCGACCATATCGTCAGCGCGCTGGGCGAGGTGTCCAATGGCGCGCGGGCGCAGTGGGGCGGCGCGCAGGACCGGTTGTCCGGCGCGGCCGCGGGCGCCAACCTGCGCCGCGGGCGCGGGCGCCGCGGCAACGCTCCAGCGACGCAATAGAAGCCGGCCTGCACGTTCCATCGATCCCCCGCACCGGATGACCTGGCATTGAACCTGCACTGACTGGGTCGTTCAGCGCAAGCCATGCCCGCACCGGCCAACTCCGGGGTCGGACAAGTGAAAGGGCTTTGGGGTACTCGTTGTGCCCATCGGGCTTGAATAGTGTTAGGTTCGGGCATGGCGCAGCATTGCGCTCGGCACAAGGAGGATGACACCATGGCCCGCGTGAACGCTAAAGTGAATGGAAAGGTAACCTATCGTGAAGGCGATGGTGTCCTGATGAATATCCCTCCCGGGCCCTGCGAGATCGAGATCGAGGCCCTCGATGTGACCTTGAGCTGGTTCGACGACGACATGCCTGCCTCGACGGCGATACCGCGGGACGATTTTGACCGGTACGTGGCGGATGGGGCGTTGGTGCTCGAGTCATGAAGCCCGATTTGGGCAGCGCACCGAAGGACGACGACGACAACCCCGATGCATCGCCGAGGTAACTGCGCGCAGGCGTTCTGTCAACCCGCGCTGACACCTGCGCTGACACCCGCGCTGACCGGCCGATTGCGGCGGCGCATCAGCAGGAACACCGCCGGTACGACAAACATCGACAGCAGTGGTGCGCTCAGCATGCCGCCGACCATGGGCGCGGCGATGCGCTGCATCACCTCCGAACCGGTACCTTCCCCCCACATGATCGGTAACAGGCCGGCCAGGATGACGGCCACCGTCATCGCCTTGGGTCGTACCCGCAATACCGCGCCATCGCGCAGCGCATCGAGCAGGTCGTCGACCGACGTCTTGCCCGCCGCGATGCGTTCGGCCCAGGCCTGCTTGAGGTAAAGCAGCATGATGACGCCAAACTCGGCCGCCAAACCCGCGAGCGCGATGAATCCGACCGCCGCAGCCACCGACAGGTTGTAGTCCAGCAGGTAGAGCAGCCAGATGCCGCCAACCAGCGCGAACGGCAGCGTCGCCATGATCATCACCGCCTCGTCGAGACGACGGAAGGTCAGGTAGAGCAGCACAAAAATGATCAGCAGCGTGAACGGCACCACCAGCGTCAGTCTGGCGGTGGCCCGCTCCAGGAACTCGAACTGGCCCGACCATGCAATGGCGTACCCGGGCGGCAACTGCAGACGGGCCGCGACCACCTTTTGCATCGCGTCGACAGCCGAACGCAGGTCGCGGTCCCGGATATCGACATAGACCCAGCCCGACAGCCGCGCGTTTTCGCTGCGCAGCATCGGTGGCCCGTCGCTGATGCGGATGTCGGCCACGTCCGACAGCAACAGCCGCGCGCCGCGTTCGCTGACGATGGGCAGCTGCCGCAACCGGCTCAGTGAGTCGCGCAACTCGCGCGGATACCGCACATTGATCGGAAAACGCTGCAGTCCTTCGACCGTCTCGCCGATGGTCTCGCCGCCCACGGCCGAGCCGATCACGGATTGCACGTCGGCGATGTTCATGCCGAAACGCGCTGCCGCATCGCGGTTGATGATCACATCGACATAACGCCCGCCCGTCAGGCGTTCGGCCAGCACGCTGCTGACACCGGGAAGATTCTTGAGCAAGCCCTCGATTTCTCCGGTCAGCCGGTCGATCGTCTTGAGGTCGGGACCGGACACCTTGACGCCGACCGGGCTCTTGATACCCGTGGCCAGCATGTCGATTCGGTTGCGGATCGGCGGCACCCAGATGTTGGTCAGCCCTGGCAGCTGCACGATGCGGTCGAGTTCGGCCACCAGCGTCTGCGGCGTCATGCCGGCGCGCCACTGTTCGCGCGGCTTGAACTGGATCATGGTCTCGAACATTTCCATGGGCGCCGGGTCGGTCGCGGTCTCGGCGCGGCCTGCCTTGCCATACACGCTGGCCACCTCGGGCAGCGTCTTGATCAGGCGGTCGGTCTGCTGCAGCAACTCTGCTGCCTTGCCGGTCGACAGGCCAGGCAGAGCGGACGGCATGTAGAGAAGGTCACCTTCGTCGAGTTGGGGCATGAATTCGCCGCCAATGTGGCGCAGTGGCCACAGGCTGGACAGCAGCACCAGTGCGGCGATGGCCAGTGTCAGCCAGGGCGCGCGCAGCACGCCATCGAGCAGCGGGCGGTACAGCGCGATCAGCGCGCGGTTGATCGGGTTGGCGCGCTCGCTCGGAATACGACCGCGGATCAACAGGCCCATCAACACCGGGATCAAGGTGACCGACAAGCCAGCCGCGGCCGCCATCGCATAGGTCTTGGTGAAAGCCAGCGGCGCGAACAGGCGCCCTTCCTGCGCCTCGAGCGTGAACACCGGGATGAAGGACAGCGTGATGATGAGCAGCGAGAAGAACAACGCCGGCCCGACCTCGGTCGCTGCATCGCCGATCACACGCCAGCGCGCCTCGCCACGCAGCTGCTCGCCAGGGTGCGCATGCTCCCAGCGCTCCAGGTGCTTGTGCGCGTTCTCGATCATCACGACCGCCGCATCGACCATGGCGCCGATCGCAATCGCGATGCCGCCCAGCGACATGATGTTGGCATTCACGCCCTGGTAACGCATGACGATGAAGGCGACCAGGATGCCCAGTGGCAGCGAGACGATGGCGACAAAGGCCGAACGCAGGTGGAACAGGAAGATGAAACACACCAGCGCGACGACCAGGAATTCCTCCAGCAGTTTGAAGCCCAGGTTCTGCACCGCGCGTTCGATCAGGCCGGATCGGTCATACACCGGCACGATCTCCACTCCGCGCGGCAGGCTGGCCTGCAGTTCGCGCAGCTTGACCTTCACCGCGTTGATGGTCTCCAGCGCATTCTTGCCCGAGCGCATGATGATCACGCCACCGGTCGCCTCGCCCTCGCCATTGAGCTCGCCGATGCCGCGGCGCATCTCCGGCCCGAGCTGGATTCGTGCCACGTCGCCCAGGCGCACCGAGACGCCGGCCGCATTGACGGCGAGTGGCACCTTGCGGAAATCGTCCAGGCTCTCAAGGTAACCCGAAGCGCGCACCATGTACTCGGCCTCGCCGAGTTCAAGCACCGAGCCACCGGTTTCCTGATTCGCCCTGCGGATGGCGTCCACCACCTGGGTGTGCGGGATGCGGTAGGCGGCGAGCTTGTCCGGATCCAGCAGCACCTGGTACTGGCGCACCATCCCGCCGATGGAGGCGACCTCGGCCACGTTGGCAACCGATTTGAGCTCGAACTTGAGGAACCAGTCCTGCAAGGCGCGCAGCTGCGACGCGTCGAGCGTCCCGCTGCGGTCGACCAGCGCATACTGGTAGATCCAGCCCACACCGGTGGCGTCGGGTCCGAGTGTGGCCTTCGCATTGGCCGGCAGGCGCGCCTGCACCTGGTTCAGATACTCGAGCACCCGCGAGCGCGCCCAGTACAGGTCGGTACCGTCCTCGAACAACACATAGACGAAGGAGTCGCCGAAGAAGGAGTATCCGCGCACGGTCTTGGCGCCCGGTACCGACAACATGGTCGAGGTCATCGGGTAGGTCACCTGGTTCTCGACGATGCGCGGGGCCTGGCCCGGGAAACTGGTGCGCACGATGACCTGCACGTCCGACAGGTCCGGCAACGCGTCCAGCGGTGTGCTCAGCACCGACACCACGCCCCAGGCGCTGACCAGCACGGTGGCCAGCAGCACCAGGAATCGGTTGACGATGGACCAGCGGATCAGTGCCGCGATCATGGTGCGCGCCCCTGGCTGGCGGCGGCAGCCGGGCGGCCTGGCGCAGTGGCGGGACGTTTGCGCAGCGCAGTGATCACCGGTACGTCGCCATCCGCGGTGAAGTCGAACTCCACCTGCTCACCCTTGCGCGCCTTGTCCGGTCCGGTGCCCGCGGGCAGCTGGAATTGCATCGTCATCTTGCCCCATTTCATCGAGGCGATCGGGCCATGCGTCAGCGTGACGACGTCCTTGTCGA
>JBBRVD010000127.1:0-11023 GCA_038247175.1 Burkholderiales bacterium
CCGACACGGATAGAGCCGTGCCGGCCAGCTCGACAATCTGCACGCCATTCACTGGATGCTCTCCGCCAGCTGGAAGATCGGAAGGTACATCAAAACGACGATGCCGCCGATCACCAGGCCCATCAGCAGCATCAGCACCGGGCCGATCAGGCGCGTTGCCCAATCGGCCCAGCGCGCCATTTCCTCATCGTGAAAGGCGGCCGCCCGCTCCAGCATGTCGCCCATGTGACCGGTCCGCTCGCCGACGCGCAACATGCGCAGCGCTACCGGCGTTGTCAGGTTGGCGGCACTGAAGGCCTGCGAAATCGGCTGACCCTCCCCTATGCGACGAGTGGCATCTCGCATGCCCGCCCGCAAACCGGTCGACAGCAGGCCCGACACCATCTCGAGCGCAGGCACGATGGCGATGCCGCCGCGCAGCAGCATGCCCAGCGTACGATACAGCCGCGCGAGCTGGAAAACGCGCATGCGCTCGCCGACCATCGGAATGCGCCAGGCCTGGGCGAGCAGCTCGCGCATCAGCCATCGGCCGCCTCCGGACAGCAGCAGCAGCACCGGCAGGCCGGCCAGCGCCAGCATCCATGGGCCATTCTTTTCGACCGTCTGCCCCCACTGCAGCAGCAGGCGCGACATGAACGGCAAGGAACTGCCCATGCCCTCGTAGATGGTCGAGAAGCGCGGCACGACATACCCCATCAGGAACACCACCACCATCGCGCTGACCACGACCAGCAGCACCGGATAGATGGCGGCGGCCGCCAGACGGGCGCGCAGCTGTTCGAGCTGGGTCGCGTAGGCGACGTAGCGTCCCAGCGCCTCGCGCAGGTCGCTGGTGCGCTCGCTGGCGCGCACCGTTGCCACATACAGTGGCGGAAACGCCTTGGGCAACCCTTCCAGCGCGCTGGACAAGGCGCGTCCCTGGCGCAGGCCGCCCGTCAGCTGATCGAGAACGGCCCGCACGCCGGGGCGCTGCTCCTTCTCGGACAACGTTTCGATCGCCTCCATGATGGTGACGCCCGAGTCGACCAGTGCCAGCAGTTCCTGGCTGAACGACAACAACGGAAACGCGGCATCGCTCCTCGGGACGAATCGGCCGAACGCGGCTACGGGAGCGACCGACAGCACCGCATGCCCGCGCTCGGCCACCTGGCGTTCGGCATGGAGTTCGTCGGGTGCCTCGACACGCGACACCACCAGGCTGCCCTGCGGCAGCATCGCCTTGACCTTGAATTGCATGGCTACCAGTTCACGATGTCCTGGGCTTCGCCCGCACCGCCGACCTGGCCGTCCCTGCCGTGCGACAACAGGTCGAACTCCCCATGTTCGCCCGGATGCCTATATATATAGGGATGGGACCAGGGATCGAGCGGCAGCGCCTTCTTCAGGTAGGGGCCCGCCCAGCGGCTCTCGCCTGCGGGCTGCGCGACGAGCGATTGCAATCCCTGCTCGGTGCTGGGGTACCGGCCGACGTCGAGCCGGTATTGGTCCAGCGCTTTCTCCAGCGCATCGATCTGCGCGCGGGCCGTCTTGATTTCGGACTTGCCGATCTGGGCGAAGAACTTCGGCGCGACGAAACTGGCCAGCATGCCGATGATCACCATGACCACCAGCAGTTCGAGCAAGGTGAAACCCTTGGACAGGTGCGGGGAAGTCTTCTCTGGCATGGCGGCGGCGTAGGTGGGATGAACGACAAGGCCTGGTGTCGACGCAGTACTGCCACCATAGGCAGCCATGTCGCGGCTTGCGGAACGCGTAGTCTAGGCACGGCATATGACATCGCGATGAAACTCGGCCCGAAGCCGCACGGCATGGATCGCCTTTGCCGCCGGCCAGCAATCGCCAGCCTTCGGGACGAGCCGTGATTGACACATGGCCGCCACGCGGACCCTCGACACTGGGCCATGATCGTGCGACGCGACCTGGTAAACACAAGCAAACGACCCGGCTTCGGTCGCCGGCTCGCCAGCGCGCTGCTCGCCTGTGTGCCGCTGATGGCCGCGCCGGCAGCGGGGCAGGTGTTCATGAAGCTGGGGCCAGATGGCGTGCCGACTTTCAGCGACCGGCCGACCGACAGTGCCCTGCAGCCCTTCCTCGAGGTGAACGCCTCGCCTGCCTCGCCTGCCTCGCCTGCATCGCCGGCGGCCGTGACGCCGATGTCGGCCCCAACGCAGTCGGCCGCCGCAGGCACGCCGCGCGCGCGTGCGCTCAACCAGGCCATCACCTCAGCGGCACGCGCAAACCGGATCGACCCGCTGCTGCTGCATGCGCTGGTCGCGGTGGAGTCGGATTACGACACCCGCGCCGTGTCACCGAAAGGCGCTCGCGGCCTGACCCAGCTGATGCCGCAGACGGCTCGCGACTACGGTGTATCCGACCCATTCGACCCGGTACAAAACCTGCAGGCGGGCGCCCGGCTGCTGCGGCACCTGCTCGACCGCTTTGCCGATGACCCGCCACTGGCGCTTGCAGCCTACAACGCAGGCGCGGGCGCGGTCACGGCGCACGGCCGCCAGATCCCGCCATTTGCCGAGACGCGGCGCTATGTGTCGCAGGTGCTGCAGCGTTATGCGGGGCTGCAGGCCGCGACTGCGGCCGCGCAATGAAGCCATGGGCGTGCGTCAGGGCAGCTGTTCCTCGGCGAACCGATAACCGACGCCCCGAACCGTCTGCAGCATGTGCTCGCGGCTGTACGGCTGCAGCCGGGCGCGGATGCGCTTGACGCAGGCATCCACGGCGCGCTCCTCCAACAGCGTATGCTCGCCCCAGACATGCTCCAGCAGTCGGGCACGGGTGTTGACCCGGTCGCGCTGGACCATCAGGTAATGCAGCATGCGAAACTCCGTTGCACTGAGCTCGATCACTTCTGCCCCCGCGCTGATCCGGCACAAACCGGGATCCAGACGCAATCCGGCGACGTCGAGGATGTCGGCGCCGGCCTGCGGGGCGCGCCGGCGCAACACCGCTGCGATGCGCGCCAGCAGTTCCCGCACGGAAAACGGCTTGGTGATGTAGTCGTCTGCGCCCGCATCGAGCGCGGCGATCTTGTCGCGGTCTTCGCCACGCGCGGTCAACATGATGGTCGCCAGATTGCGGGTGCGTGCGTCGCTGCGCATCGAACGCATCAGCTCGATGCCCGACATGACCGGCAGGTTCCAGTCGAGCAGCACGATGTCCGGCAGCGCGAGCGCGAGCAGATGCTGGGCCGATTCTGCGTCATTTGCACGGAGCACTTTGTGCCCGGCGCGCGCCAGGTTGACGGCAATCAGTTCCTGAATTGCCGGCTCATCATCCACGATCAATATGTTGGCCGTCATCGCTTGCCCATGCGTAAATCGTCAGCTTACTGCCGGGCGATGACAGCTTTATGGCAGTGACCCGGCGTGTTGACGCCCTGCCCGCATACGGGCAGGTCGCGCGCGATGAGCGCTTTGCCACGGCGAAGCGATGGACAGGCGACCCGCCAGCCTACCCTGCGACGCGTGATTGCCGCCGTGACGGCAGCGGGTTCAGCCGACCTGCTGACGACGGCCGCGGCGGCGCAAATGCACGCCGAGAACGCCGAGTCCGGCCAGCAACATGGCGATCGACTCGGGCTCGGGGACAGCGGTCACCGACAAGCTGCCGCTCAATGCCCCCAGCGACTCGCCCACCAGGTACGGTGTCGCGCTCGCCGCGAAAGCGGCGTCCGACAGGCCCACGCCCGTCAACGCGAATGCGCTGAGCGTGAGCTCTTCGCCCACCTGCCCGGCAAAGCTGAAGGTGACCGGCTGATCACCGCTCGATGGCACATCCCACAGATACTCTGCGAGCACCTCGCTGCCGCGCGACACCGACAGGCCCAGGGACAGGTAGGCACCACTGGCCATGCTGCTGAAGTCGGACAGGGCGCTTGCGCCGCCATGGAAGCTGACGATCACCGGGAAACCGGCTGCCTGACCGGGATCGCCCATGATCTTCATCGTCACCACGGCAAGATCGACAGCGGCTTCCTGCTGGTGGGTGATGCCGCTCAAGGAGCCATTGGCCTGGACGGACAGAAACTGGCTCAGGCTGATCGCGAAGTCGGTGCCTGCGCCCGAGAAATGCAGGAAGGCGTCGCCGGCGTAGCCATGATCCACGGTTCCTGCATCGAGCGCGCTGGCGAAGTTGCCGGCGCCGAAAAACGTCACCTCGGTCGGCGGCGCGGACAGGTCGAGCAGGCTATCGTCGACGATACCGCCGGGGCCGACGGCGCTGTAGGCGCCATATCCGAGGTGGCTTACGTAGTCCAGATAGGCGGCCTGCACGCCCTGCCCGGCGCCTGTCAGGGCCAGGGCAACCAGCATGGGTTTGATTCGGTGAAACATGTCGATTTTTCCTTCGTTTCAGTAGGGGGTCGCTCAGAGTCGCTCAGAGTCGCTCAGGGTCGCACGATGCGATTTTGCAGGCCTGGTGCAACACCACCGGGGTTGGCCTGCAGGTACGCTTCGAGTGCGTCGGTGTCAACGGCACCGCCCAGACGGTCGGTTCCGCCGATCAGCAGCGTAAAGGTATCTCCGCCGTCGGCCAGGAAACTGTTGACCGTCACCCGGTAACTGCTGGCCATGTCGATCGCGATCCCGCCGATCTTCACCGAGCCGGGCACGACATAACTGTTGCCGCGCACTGAGTTCGCAAACTGCGTGCCCTGGTCGGCGGTCAGGTTGGCGTTCAACGGCAGCGGAAAGTTGTGGCTGTAGGTGAAGCCGTCGGAGACCTGCAGCACACGGGGGAACGGCTGAGCGGTACCCCACTGCTGCTCGAGCAAGGTGTAGATCTGCGCCCCGGTCAGCGTCATGGTCACCAGCGAATTGCCGAATGGCTGCACTGTGAAGGCCTCGCCGTAGGTCACGTTGCCATCCACTTTGCCAGGGGCCGCAAACGGCAGGTCCGCCCGGATGCCGCCCGGGTTCATGAAGGCCACGACCGCGGCGCCGGTGATTGCGCCACGGGTCGCTGCCAGCTGGGCATCCGCAATCACATCACCGAGGGCCGACTCTCCAGCGCCATTGTTGCCACGGGTGATGGTGGCGGTGATGGTGCCGACGATGCGCGATGCCGGCACCGCCACCAACGCCGCATAGTGGTCGACAATCTCCAGCAAGGAGGGATCCTGCACGACCGCACTGATGCTGTTTCCAACCGAGACATTGTTCGCCACCACCGACACAACATCCTTGCTGCGGGTGTCGATGGTCAGATCGATGTCGCTGAGCAAGCGCGCAAACTGGCCAGCCGAGGTGACACGGACCGGTGTGCCGGCGGCGTTGTTGATCAGGCAGGAATAGCTCTGGTGCGTATGGCCGGAGATAACCAGGTCGACCGCCGGATCGAGCCGGTTGACAATATCGACGATGGCGCCGGAAATGCCGGTGCAAGTGCCGCCCGAAATGGTGGGGAAGCCGCCTTCATGGATCAGCACCACGATGGACTCGATGCCCTGCGCACGGATCTGTGGCACCAACGCATTGACGGTATCTGCCTCGTCCTTGAATTGCAGGCCGGCTACGCCGGCGGGCGACACGATGGTCGGTGTGCTCTCCAGCGTCATGCCGATGAACGCCACCTTGTTGCCCAGGAAGTCCTTCACGCCGACACCCGGAAACAGCGTTGTGTCACCGGCAGTGGTATCGACCACATTGGCTGCCAGGAAGCGGAAGTCCGCGCCCTTGAACTGGCCGCTCTTCAAATCCGCGGGCAGACCCTGGCCCGAGAACAGATCGCTCGGATGATTGCCCCCATTTTGCATGCGCAGCAGTTCGGCCTTGCCTTCGTCGAACTCATGGTTGCCCACCGCGTTGAAGTCGATACCGATACGGTTCATCGCCTCGATCGTCGGCTCGTCCTTGAACAAGGCCGACGTCAGCGGACTGGCACCGATCATGTCGCCGGCCGACACGACGGCGTGCAGCGGATTGGCTGCCTTGAGCTCCTTGATCTTGGTTGCAAAGCGCGCCACGCCCGGATTGCTGAACGAGCCTTCGCCCGACTTGATGTTGCCATGAAAATCGTTGAAGCCGATCAGTTTCACCTTCAGTTCGCGTCCGATGCCGGACTGCAGTGCAGCCGCCATCAGGCGGCTGCGCTCGGTGGCACTGATCTTGCGCTGGCGCAGCAGACCGATGCTGACGGAAGACGCATGCAACAGGAAGGAATTCTGGCTGCCCCACGCCTGCTCGTCGTTGAACAGGTCGTCGATGGTGCAGTTGCCTTGCACCACGCGGTTGGCGATGCCGCTGTCCTGGCTGGCGAACACCACGGTTGGCGAGGGGTCGGGCTGGGCACAGGCCAGCTGCGCGTAGGACGGGGAAAAGATCGCGGTCAGCGCGACCGCGCACACGGTTCGATGCAAGGTCATGAAATACGCTCCTGGAGGGTTGGTGTTCATTGGACGGGGGGCAGGCCGATGCCGGAGTTGATGGCGGCCGCCATCAGCTGGCTGCGCTCGGCTGCGCTGATCTTGCGCTGGCGCAGCAGGTTGACGGTGATCTTGGACACATGCAGCAGGAAGGCCGACTGGCTGCCCCAGGTCTGCTCGTCGGCGATCAGGTCGTCGACGGTGCATCCCTTGTCGACGACCCGGTTCACGACGCCACTGGAGGTCGCGCCGAAGACGACGACAGGCGACGGGTCCGGCCGGGCGCAGCTGCCGGCTGGCAAAAGGCGAAGGTCGACCAACACCGGGTCATGGTCGGAGTTGCGGTACGGGTCGGGCGCATACAGGCTTGCGATCTGGCCGGCGGTCTTGAAGTTGACGTTGTAGTCCAACACCGAGGGTTCGTCGGCACTGATCGGCCACGCAACCACCTGCACCACCTGGGCCGACAGCGCCGCAGTCGCCAAGGCATGGTCAAGGTAGCCCCACTGCCCATTGAAGACATAGGTGTAACCGCCGCCAGCCGGGCCACGCGCGATCAGGTCCACCCAGCCGTTGTCGGTGAAGCGGCGGATCGGGTCCTCCTTGGCGTAGGCGTTCAGGTCGCCGAACACCAGCACGTCCGGATCGCGGGTGCCGGTCGGGTCTGCAGCGAGCCAGTCGCGCAGCATCTGCGCCGCGCGCGTGCGCACCGCGTTGCAGTTGCCCTGGCCGTCGCCGGCATCGGGTGCGTCACAGGCGCTGCCCTTGCTCTTGAGATGGTTGATCACCGCAATGAAGCGCTCGCCGTCGCCCTCGCCGCCGATCTGCTGGAATGCCTGCGCGACGGCCGGACGGTTGCGCGGCGCACTGTCGCCCGCGTTCTGGAAGGCGGCTGTCCCAAGCACGGCCGTGGTGCCCACCGGCGCCACCCGGGCAGATCGGTAGATCAGGCCCACCTTGATCGCGTCCGCTCCCATGGCGTTGACCTGGCCGGTACGCGCATCGACATCGAGCACAGCCCAGGTGCCTGGCGCCGTTGCGGCGTTGAGCGTGTCGACCAGATTGCGTTGTGCGCTGGTCGCGCCGTAGCCATCATTCTCGATCTCCACCAGGCCCACCACGTCTGCCTCCATCGCGACCAGCGCAGCCACGGTCTTGGCTTGCTGGCGCGCGAACTCGGCTGCGTCTTCTGCCCCGCGGCAGTCGGTGGCGATCCCGCCCACTCCGCCGGCGCAGACACCGAAGCTGTTGAAATAATTGAGCACGTTCACACCGGCCACGCGCAGCCCGGCCGGCGCCGGCGCGGTGTCCGGACGCGGATTCGCGCCCTGAAAGTCGGTAGCAGGCGCACCGAGCGCGGAGGCCGGCCGCACGCGCCAGGCATTTCCGCTGGCCGCGTTGCCGGCCCAGGTGTAGGTCATCACGCCGACGATGCCGGTGGCCGTGTCGCCACCACGCAGCGTGTTCGCAGCCGACAGTGGCCCACCGTGGCGGCCGAACACGATGGTTGCCGGGTTCTGTCCGTTGTCGCCATCGTCCAGGATGATGCGGTTAAGGTCGTTTTGCGCCTGCAATGCCAGGGCTTCGGCTCCCGGCAAGACCACATTTGTCGGTTGCCACAGCCGCGAGCCCGACGACAAGACGACCTGCCCGAAGCGCCCGAGCTGGAAGTGTTCCGTCACGTACAGGGTCTGGGGCAGGCGCACGAGCATGCCCTCGAATCGCTCGAAGTCATCCAGCGACGCCTGCGGCAGCAACACGTCCACGGGCGCCACGGACGCCGTGCCGCAGAACGCGATGCCGGACGCCGAAACCTGCGTCTGATTCTGGAACTCGCCCACCGAGCCGGTCACCCGCACCAACTGGCCCGGCTGGACCTGGTCGTTGTTGCCGTTGAAAACGAAGACGGCATCCGAGGTGGCCGGATCATTGTCACCGTCGACGTCCTGCAGGTAGAAGCCACGCAGCGCGGGGGAAGGTCCTTCATGGTCACCGACCACCACGCCTTGCGTCGTCACCATCTGACCGACCAGCGGGCTGGAGTTGCCGCTGCCCTGGATCGTGTAGGCCGGGGTGAACGCCGCACCACAGGCACCGATCGACGCCTGCACCGAAAACTGCAGGTTGAAATCGGAGGCCATGGGAGTGCCCGAGGCCCCTGCACCACTGACGCCGGACGCACTGACGGTCAGCGCACAGGACTCACCGGCCGAATACGGCGTGGTCGGCGTCAGCAGGTAGCTCGACGGGCCGCCAGCGATCTGAAGCGTCCTGGCGCCGGATTGCTGGCACTGCATCGACAGCGCGCTGCTGGAGAACTGTACCGGAGCGGAGAACTGCAGCGTCAATGTGCCCGCCGTCGCCACGCTGCCGCCCGGGGCCGGAATCGTAGACGCCACAAATGGCGCCGCGTCGCCCGATCCGCCGCCAGTGTGTTGACCCAGGTCGGAGATGTCGTTCAACGCGTAGCCATCCCACTCCAGCGCGGGGTCGAACGGCGCGGCCGAGTCGATGCGCCCGGTCACCACGCCAGGCTTTCGACGCAGGCTGTTGTCCTGCGTGCTGGCCAGCCCGGAGCCCCATTCACTGCCCGGGTCGAATCCCACCTGCCCGATCGAATCGATGACGACGCCCGAGCGCGTCAGCTCGATCGCGTCGTCGCCATTGAACCAGCCGGACCCGTTGGTTTGTTGTGCCTTGGCCAGGATCTCGGGCGACGCGCTGGCCTGGGCCAGCACGAAAGTACCGCTGGCGGGCACCGTCCCGATCAGGTCGATCGTCAGCCCGGCTGACGCAGAGCCATTGAAATAGATCCGGATTGCATAGTTCCCAGCGACCAGATCGATGGGCTCGGCCGAATTGTTGACCAACTCGACCGCCTTGTTGTTGCTGCTGCCCTCCACGTATTCCGAGATCAGCAACTCGGATGCGGCTGCCGCGGTCGTCGCACTGGCGAACAGCAGCCCCGCAACGACCCATACGGCGCTGCACAGGCGACTGCGCCGATTCGTCTCGCGGGCAATGAACATGGCGATCTGCTCCCAGGTTGGACAGGGAGCGCTGACCGCGCCCCGGATGCCTGCATGCTAGGCAGCACGCATGACAGGTCCGGGCACTGCAGGGGGCGTCGGATAGTCCTATCGGACCTCCCGGGACGGTGGTGGCGTCCAGCCCCTAGCTCAGGCTCTGTCCGGAAACAGGGTTGGGGTCAGCGCGCACACGCTTGTAATTGGCCGAATCAGCACGGCCGCGCGAGTGTGGCCGTCGGCCAGGAAGTGCGAAAGCGAGTCGAGCCCGCTAGCGCGCCCGAGACCGTGGCGGGCCAGCGACCCCCATGCGCCCCGGGCAGGCCGTCAGGAACGCTCCGGGTCGTAGGGCTGCGCGCTGCGGCACGGCCCCAGAATGGTGATCATCACGATGCCTTCACGCAACGCCCTGCGCGACTGGAACAGCCGGTGACGGGCGCGACGGCGCGCCGGCACATTGGACGCGCGGATGGTTTCGATTGCCATGGGGGGCCGGGGCCGTACCGGCTCGGGCCGGGGCTTGAGCGCCACCTGGACTTCGAGCGGCAGCGGCAGTGGGGGCGCTTGACTTGGCTGCGGTGCTCGTCCCCAGTCGGACTCGGTCAGCACATCGGGCTCGGATTGCGGCTCCGGCTGCGACAGGCCCTGGTCTGCGGCAGCCTGCCGCTGCTGCCGACGCCGCTGCTCCGCGCGCGCCGCCAGGAATTGCTTGAACACGTTGAAGGCGATGATGGCCAGGAACAACAGGCCATACACGAGCACTCCGTTATCGCTGTTCATCGCGCGATCCTCACTTGCGTTGCGGGGTCGGCTCGTCTTGCGGCGCGTCCGCAATCTCGTTGCGCATGTCGGTGTCGGCCTGCAGGTTCTTCATCCGGTAGTAATCCATGATGCCCATATTGCCCTGGCGGAAGGCTTCGGCCATGGCCCGTGGCACTTCGGCTTCGGCCTCCACCACGCGGGCCCGCATCTCCTGCTCCAGCGCCACTGCCATTGCACGGCGCTCCTCGGCTTTTGCCTGGGCGATCTGCTTGTCGGCGTCGGCCTGATCGATCTGCAGCTTGGCGCCGATGTTGGCGCCAACGTCGATATCGGCAATGTCAATCGACAGGATTTCATAGGCCGTTCCGGCGTCCAGTCCCTTGCTCAGGATGTGCTTGGAAATATGGTCGGGATTCTCGAGCACGCTTTTGTGGTTGACCGCCGAGCCGATGGTACTGACCATGCCTTCGCCGACCCGCGCAATGATGGTCTCCTCGCCGGCACCGCCAACCAGGCGGTCGATATTGGTACGCACCGTGACGCGCGAGACCACGTGCAGCTGGATGCCGTCCTTGGCCACCGCTGCAATGCGCGGTGTCTCGATCACCTTGGGCAACACCGACATCTGCACCGCCTCGAGCACGTTGCGCCCCGCCAGGTCGATCGCCGCCGCGCGCTTGAACGGCAGCGGAATACTGGCCTTGTCGGCCGAGATCATCGCGTTGACCACCCGCACGATATTGCCGCCGGCCAGAAAGTGCGCCTCCAGGTCGTTGAGGGAGACATCGACGCCGGCCTTGACGGCGCTGATGCGCGCTGTCACCACCACGTGCGGCGGAACCCGACGCAGTCGCATCGC
>JBBRVD010000128.1:0-11022 GCA_038247175.1 Burkholderiales bacterium
AGCCAGGTCGCGCACGGCGGAGCGGAAGAACGGGCCGCAGGAGAACAACATCACCGGCAGCGTCAGCACCCAGGATGCCCAGCGCAGCAGCCGTTCGGACTCCATGCTCAGGTCACCGGGCAAGGCGATATAGGCCGGGTACGCATACATCATCACCTGCATCATGCACAGGCCGGCCACCAGCCAGCGCCACAACGCGGTGCGGCTTTCCTGCAGCCGCGCAGCGCGCGCGCTGGCGTCGTTGGCCGGCATGGGCACATAACCGGCCTTGCGGATCGCGCCCATCCAACCGGAGGGCTTGACCGTGTCCGGAGCCCACAGCACCGTCGCGCGCCGCGAAGCCGCGCTGACATCGGCTCGAACGACGCCCGGTGTGGCCCGCAAGGCCTGTTCGATCGTCACTGCGCAGGCAGCGCAGGTGATGCCATCGACCACCAGATTCGACTCCACCAGGCCGGGCTCGCTGGCGCTGGTGCTGCTGAAGGCCGCCCATTCCTCGGGATCGTCCAGCAGCCACATGGCATCTGCCGGATCTACGGACTGGGGCTGGGCGACGGGGGCGCGGACCCCGGCCAGCGACACAGGGTTCGCCGGTTCGGGATTCGCCAAAATGGCACTGGGCATGGCAAAGGAGCTTAACCAGGCCACGCCGATTTGCCTTGATCTGCATCAAGACGGCCGGGTATCACTCCACTATCCTGCCATCATCCATCCATAACCGAGGAGATGTCATGTACCAGCGTATTCTTGTTGCCACGGACGGTTCCAACCTGTCGCGCAAGGCGGTGTCGAGTGCGATCGCCCTGGCTGGCCTGTGCGGCGCCGAACTCGTGGTGCTCAAGGTCGTGGCGCGTTACCCGATGACCTACTTCGAAGGTGGCATGGCGGTGCAGGCCGGCGAGGTTGCGCGCATCGAGAACCAGTGGGCCGACGCGGCGCAGGCCATCGTCGACGCGGTCCAGAAGACCGCCATGGCCAAGGGTATCAACACCAAGGCCATCACCGTCAAATCCGACCTGGTGTCGGAGGCGATCATTGCCGCCGCCAAGAAGCAGAAATGTGACCTGATCGTGATGGCGTCGCATGGCCGGCGTGGTGTCAAGCGCCTGTTGCTGGGCAGCGAGACCCAGCTGGTGTTGACCCACTCGCACATCCCGGTGCTGGTGCTGCGCTGAGTGGCCACTGACAACACCGCGGCCGCCGCGGGGACCGGCATCCAGGCCTGCCGGCACGCTCACGCGGGCATGAAAAGGCCCTGGTGCTGTTCGCGCAGCAGGTTTTTCTGCACCTTGCCCATCGCGTTGCGCGGCAAGTCATCGACGACGAAGCAGCGCTTGGGCACCTTGAAGTTGGCCAGGCGCTCCTTGAGCGCCGCAATGATGGCCTGCGCCTCAAGCGTGACGCCCGTTCGGGCCGTGACAACGGCCACACCCACCTCGCCAAAATCGGGGTGCGGTACACCGACCAGCGCACTTTCGGCCACACCGACCATGTCGTTGATGAAACTCTCCACCTCGGCCGGATAGACGTTGTACCCGCCGCTGATGATCAGGTCCTTGCTGCGCCCGACGATGGTCACATAGCCATCATTGTCGATGCGCCCGACATCGCCGGTCTTGAAGAATCGCTCCACGGTGAACTCCTCCCGCGTCTTCTCGGGCATGCGCCAATAGCCCTCGAACACGCTGGGACCGCGCACCTGGATACCGCCGACCTCCCCGCGCGTCAGCAGCTGTCCAGCTTCGTCGCAGACCCGCAACTCGACACCCGGCAACGGAAATCCGACCGTGCCGCCGCGGCGCTCACCTTGCGCGGCCGCACACGGGTTGGAAGTCAGCATGATGGTCTCCGACATGCCGTAACGCTCCAGGATGGTGTGCCCGGTGCGCTGCTGCCACTGGCTGAAGGTATCGAGCAGCAAGGGCGCGGAGCCCGAAATGAACAGCCGCATCGCGTGGCATGCTTCCGGCTGCAGACCAGGGACGGCCAGCAGGCGCGCATACATCGTCGGCACACCCATGAAGACGCTCGCGCGCGCAAGGTTGGCCACCACCCAGCCCGGATCGAAGCGGGATTGCCACAACATCGTGCTGCCATTGATCAGCGCGCCGTGCAACGCCACGAACAGCCCGTGCACATGGAAGATCGGCAAAGCATGGATCAGCACGTCGCCCCCATCGGCCGCTGATCGCCAGCCCCAGGCATCCTTGAGTACCAGCGCGTTACTGAGCAGGTTCGCATGGCTGAGCATGGCGCCCTTGCTGCGGCCGGTAGTGCCGCTGGTGTACAGGATCGCCGCCAGGTCGGAGCCACGGCGCGCCACGCAGCGATGCTGGTCGCTGCAGGCGCCTGCGCGCTCGAGCAACGAGCCGGTACGGTCGTCGTCGAGCGTGAAGACATGGCCGGTGCCGGCCTTGAACGCAAGCTGGCTGACCCAGCCGAAATTGCGCCGGGTGCACACCACCACGGCGGGTTCGGCGTTCTCGATGAAATAGGCCATCTCCGCGCTCTGGTAGGCAGTGTTGAGCGGCAGGAACACATGGCCAGCGCGCAGTGTCGCCAGGTACAGGATGGCGGCCTCGACCGACTTGTCGACCTGCACCGCGATACGCGAGGCCACAGGCAGGTCCAGGCTTTCCAGCAAATTGGCCATCATCGCGCTGGCGCGCTCCAGGTCGCGCCAGCGGTAGCGCAGGCCAGAGTCGGTTTCGATGGCGACCGCGTCAAGGTCTGGCGGGAAGGCGTCGCGCAGGGCGGCAAACAGATTTCGGTCGGTCGAGGGTTGGGTTGCGTTGGACATGGCGGTGATACGGGTCAGGATCAGGGTCAGGATCAGGATCAGGTTTCAGAATTGCGGTTGGCGTTTGCCGAGGACGGCGGCAATGCCCTCGCGATGCCCGGTCGTGTCGGCGCAGTCGCAGGCATGGTCCACCAGGGCGTCGAGCTGCCCGCGGTGACCGCCGCCGCCCGCCTCTGCATCTGCATCTGCGCCCAATAATGCCGGCGCTGCCATGCCGGTCAGGCAACGCAGCATGCGTTTGTGCATCCGCTCGGCCAGCGGCTCCAGCGTCACGATACGCTGCCCTGCCAGCTCGACCTCGATACGGACTTCTGCAGACACCGTCACTGTATCGCTGGGCTGCAGGCCTAGAACACCAGGGCGTCGAGGGCGCTGGACGTCGGTATCTTGCCCTGTGCCACCTGGCTGCGGTACTTGTCCAGGCGCTTGAGGTCGTACAGATAGTTCACCATCAGGCCGCAGGACTGTTTCATGCCCTTGGACGAATTGTCAGCCATCCAGTTGAGACGCTCGATGCGGGCCCCGTTACCGAGGTGGAACCGCGCCACCGGGTCCAGCGGCCGGTCACCTTTGCCGGTTTCCAGCAGATACTGGGCCGCGCACTGCAGCAGCAACTTGCGCAGCGGCGACTTCTCATCGAGATCCGTTGCCGCATCGAAGGCCGCGAGCACGGTCTCGCCGCCGATGGCATCGGCATTGATCGCCAGCGTCAGCGCCAGGCGCTGGCGTGCCTTGGGGCCCGCCTTGTCGAGCATCGCATCGATGTTGCGGCCCAGCCAGGCGCGCAGACCCGGGATCGGCGACAAGGTCGCGAAATTCTTGAGCTGCGCAAACTCCTGCTGCAAGGCCTCGACGACCCGCTTGATCAGTGAATCGCCGAAACTCACGCCACGCAGGCCGACCTGGGTATTGCTGATCGAATAGAAGATCGCGGTCGTGGCCTTGTCCAGGTCGGCAGCGCTGGCTGACTCGTCCAGCAGAGGTGCCATGTTGTCGGACATCCGGTCGAGCAGAGCCACCTCGACGAAGATCAGCGGCTCGTCGGGCATGTGCGGATGAAAGAAACCGTAACAGCGGCGGTCGCTGTCCAGGCGGTTCTTCACGTCGGCCCAACTGCGGATTGCATGCACCGCCTCGTAGCGGATCAGCTTTTCAACCAGCGATGCCGGCGAGTCCCAGCTGATGCGACGCAACTCGAGAAAGGCCACGTCGAACCAGTTCGAGAACAGACTCGCGAGCTCCGCATCGAGCGCAACCAGGCCTTTGTGGGTGCGCAGCAAGGGCAGCAACTCGGCACGCAGGTTGACCAGGAAACGCATGCCCTGCGCGAACCCGGCAAAACGCTGCAGCAGCCGCGTGCGTGGCGACTCCAGCGCCTGGCGCAGCCGGATCTCCGCATGCCCGAGTTCGGACACGCCCCGCGCCGCTTCGTATTCGGCCCGGGCGGCCCGGATCACCTGCGGGTCATGCGCGAACTTGTCGTTCATCAGGTACATGCAGTCGATGCGCTCCTGCGCGCCGGCTTTGTCGTACCACTGTGCGATCACGCCAGCGCGCCGCCCCGCTTCGGTTTCGCTGATACGGCTGTCCACTACGGACTGCAGTTCACCGAGGATGCGGCGCAGTTCACGCGGCGACAAGGCCTCGTCGCCCTTGCGAATCACGCCGTCGAGGCGTGACTCGAGCGAACGCGCCGCGCCGGGCCCGGAGGCGGTCCTTGCGGTGTCCGCCGTCGCCTCGGCCTTTGCCTGCGAGATCAGACGGCTGACCTTGTCAAGAATCCAGTGCGACGTCGTCATGTGTGTTGGCTCCAGTTGCCAGCAGGCGCCTGAGCCGGTAAGCGGTTGCGCCAAAGCAGCTGAAACCGGACCGGGACAAGTGTGGTCGTGTTCGGTTGCATGCGCGGTGATGACAGCAGATCGGGAGGCCGGCGATGCCGGGAAGATCCGCAGATTCTAGGGATTTGCCCAGCCACCCCGCCACTGCGCAGGCTATTCATGCCGGGCTGACCGATCAGCTCCGCCTGCGACCAAGCGTCGCGGTGCCCGCTACCGGAGCTCCTCGCGCGCCAGCCCACCACCATAGACCGGCGCCGGCAAGCACCATCGGCACGCACAACCACTGGCCCATGCTCATGCCCAGCGACAACAGGCCCAGATGGGCATCGGGCTCGCGGAAAAACTCGGCAATGAAGCGCAGCACGCCGTAGCCGATCAGGAACAGCGCCGCGACGCGCCCGGTTGCATGTTCCCTGCGCGCATACAACCACAACAGCACGAACAACAACAGGCCTTCGAGCAGGAACTGGTAGACCTGCGACGGATGGCGCGGCAGGTCGCCCGCGCCACGAAACACCATGCCCCAGGGCAGGCCCGGGTCGGCCAGCCGGCCCGGCAGTTCACCATTGATGAAATTGCCGACCCGACCCGCGGCCAGGCCGGTCGGCACACAGGGTGCGACAAAATCCGCCACCTGCCAGAACGGCCGGCGGCGCGAATGCGCGAACCAGACCATGGCGGCGATCACGCCGAGCAGCCCCCCGTGAAAACTCATGCCGCCTTGCCAGACCGCGAACACTTCCAGCGGATGCGCCAGGTAATACAGCGGCTTGTAGAACAGGCAGTAGCCCAGCCGCCCGCCGAGCACGACCCCGACCACGCCCAGAAACAAAATGTCCTCGACATCGCGCCGGTTCCAGCCCGCCTCGCCGCCCAGGGACGCGAACGGTTCGTGGCGCAGCCGCAGCCGACCCAGCAGCATGAAAAGGCCGAACGCGGCCAGGTAGGTCAGGCCGTACCAATGCACGGCAATCGGACCGAGTTGCAGCGCGACGGGATCGATGACAGGATGAATCAGCATGCGCCACATTGTGCACGCGGCGCCGCGCTGCGCGACGCCACGGGGCCGCACCGGGGTCAGACCGTGTCAGGCGGGACCGGGGCATTGGCGCGGTCAGGGTGCGCCCGAACGTAGGCCACGAACTGCGTCAGGGCCGGATTCGTGTTGTCTGCACGCCAGACCAGACTGGTCTCGCACCAGGTGCCATCCCCCTGCCGCGCAGCAACCGCGGCATCGCGCGCCCGGACGTCGCGGTACAGCACCCCGCTGCGCTGGAACTGTCGCACGCTCAGCGGCACCCACGCCACGCCGAGCCCGGCCGACACCAGGTTGACGATCGTCTGCATCTGGTTGGCCTCCTGCGCCACGACCGGAACCGCGCCACAGCGGTGATACAGGCCGAAGATCGCATCATGCAGCGACGGCGCGATACGGCGCGGGAAGATCACCAGCGGCGCGTCAAGCACCTCGTGCAGGGCCGGCGCCGAACGACGCAGCGCCAGCGGATGCTGCGCCGGCAAGGCCAGTGTCAGTGGCTCCGAGGTCACCCGCAGGTTGAGGTGCCGGGCAGGCGCAAAACCGGGCGCGTGCAACACGAATCCGGCATCGATGTCGCCGCGATCGAAGGCCTCGGCCTGCACATCGCCGGTGGCCTCGATCAGCTCCAGCTGCACGGCGGGGAAGGCTTCCCGGAAACCCCGCACCCAACGCGGCAGCAAGTTGTAACCCACCGTGGACACAAAGGCCAGGCGCAGGCGACCGGCCTCGCCATCGGCCGCGGCACGGGCCAGGGCCGGCAGGTCCAGCGCCCGCGCCAGCAAGTCCTGCACCTTGGGCAGCAAGGCCGCGCCGGCCACGCTCAGGCGCACCTGTCGCTTGGTACGCTCGAACAACCGTACCCCGAGCAGCGCCTCGAGTTGCGCGATGCCCTGGGTCAGCGGCGGCTGCGTCATGTGCAGCGTCCGGGCGGCGCGCCCGAAATGCAGCTCCTGCGCCACGGCGGCGAACTGGCGCCACAGCCGCAGGTCGATGGGACGATCATTCATATGCAACGTGAATCAGTGAATGGCCAAATATATATTGGTGCAACTTAATCGCAACGCGCATACTTGCCCATTGACACCGGAGAGAGCCGTACCGATACCATCCGCGGCGCGACAACCCGAGTTCATCAACCTGACCGAAAGACCAGCAAGCCATGGCAACCAAACCCGTCGAGCTCAACGCCCGCAGCAAGAACATCACCGAAGGCAAGTCGCGCGCGCCCAACCGTTCCATGTATTACGCGATGGGGTACCAGCAGGCGGACTTCCGCAAACCCATGATCGGCGTCGCCAACGGCCACAGCACGATCACGCCTTGCAACAGCGGATTGCAGAAGCTTGCCGACGCCGCGGTGGCCGGCATCGAGGAGGCTGGCGGCAACGCGCAGATCTTCGGTACGCCCACGATCTCGGATGGCATGGCCATGGGTACCGAAGGCATGAAGTATTCGCTCGTCAGCCGCGAGGTCATCTCCGACTGCGTCGAGACCTGCGTACAGGGCCAGTGGATGGATGGTGTCGTGGTGGTTGGCGGTTGCGACAAGAACATGCCCGGCGGCATGATGGGCATGTTGCGCGCCAACGTGCCGGCGATCTATGTCTATGGCGGCACCATCCTGCCCGGTCATTACAAGGGCCAGGACCTGAACATCGTCAGCGTGTTCGAAGCGGTGGGCCAGAATGCCGCCGGCAAGATGAGCGACGAGGACCTGCTCGAGATCGAGCGTCGCGCGATTCCCGGCACCGGTTCCTGCGGCGGCATGTACACCGCCAACACCATGTCCTCGTCCTTCGAGGCGCTGGGCATGTCGCTGCCCTACTCGTCGACGATGGCCAACCCACACGACGAGAAGACGAACTCGGCCAAGGAATCGGCCAAGGTGCTGGTCAAGGCCATCGCGCTGGACCTCAAGCCGCGCGACATCGTCACGCGCCAGGCGCTCGAGAACGCCGTCGCCGTCGTCATGGCCACCGGCGGATCGACCAACGCGGTACTGCATTTCCTGGCCATCGCCCACGCCGCCGACGTGCAATGGAGCATCGACGACTTCGAGCGTATCCGCAAGCGCACACCCGTGCTGTGCGACCTCAAGCCCAGCGGCAAATACCTGGCGGTCGACCTGCACAAGGCCGGCGGTGTTCCACAGGTCATGAAGACCCTGCTGGTCGCTGGATTGCTGCATGGCGACTGCATGACCATCTCGGGCCAGACGATTGCCGAGGTGCTCAAGGACATACCGGACGTGCCGCGCGCAGACCAGGACGTGATCCGCCCGATCGACAAGCCGATGTACGCCCAGGGCCACCTGGCCATACTCAAGGGCAACCTGTCACCCGAAGGCTGCGTGGCCAAGATCACCGGGCTGAAGAATCCGGTCATGACCGGTCCGGCCCGGGTGTTCGACGACGAGCAATCGGCGCTGGCCGCCATCCTGGCCGGCAAGATCGTCGCTGGCGATGTGATGGTGCTGCGTTATCTCGGCCCCAAGGGCGGACCGGGCATGCCGGAGATGCTGGCCCCCACCGGTGCCCTGGTCGGCCAGGGGCTGGGCGAATCCGTCGGACTGATCACCGATGGTCGTTTCTCGGGCGGCACCTGGGGCATGGTGGTCGGCCATGTGGCGCCCGAGGCGGCCGCCGGCGGTACCATCGCGCTGATCGAGGAAGGCGACGCGATCACCATCGATGCACACCAGCTGCTGCTGCAGCTCAATGTCGACGATGCCGAGATTGCAAGGCGCCGCGCGGCCTGGAAGGCGCCTGCACCGCGTTACACGCGTGGTGTGCAGGCCAAGTTCGCATTCAACGCGGCATCGGCCAGCAAAGGTGCGGTACTGGACAACTATTGATCGAGCCGCCAGCCCGGTGCCGGCGTTGCCGCGGATCAGCGCCGCTTGCGCAAGTTGGTTCCGATGGCGTCCTTGTTGCGATCGATGCGTGCCTGGCGTTTTTCATTTTCTCGCTCCATCGCCTTGCGCTTGGTGAAACCACTCGAGTCGGCCCAGGACCACCAGGCCACCGCCAGTGCGAACGGTGCGGCAACCCACCACCAGCTCAAGGTCGCAACGGGGCCGATCTCCAGGTACTTCAGCGCCAGCAAGATCACTCCCAGAGCCAGAAAATACATCACGTTCTCCCAGAAATTCGACACATTTGCTGACAGGAGGCCATCGTCGTGCTCCTTACAATCCGCCCAGGAACTGTAACCCAACCAAGAGGATGTCCATGACGAAAGCAAACTGGGCCGGCATGGTGATCGCGCTGTCTGCCTGCATTGCGGCCCCAGCCTTTGCCGACCAGGCACTCGCCTCGGCGAAGAACTGCATGAGCTGCCACGCGACCGAGAAAAAGCTGGTCGGCCCGAGCTACAAGGAAGTTGCGACCAAATACGCGGGTCAGGCCGGCGCGGTCGACAAACTGGCGGTGAAGATCATGAAAGGTGGCGCGGGCGTCTACGGCGCGGTCCCGATGCCAGCGAACACCCAGGTCAATGAGGCCGAGGCCAAGAAGCTGGCGACCTGGGTCCTGTCGCTCAAATAACCTGACCACTACGGCAGCATCACGGCGCTGCTTCAGGATTCGCCCCGCCCACCGCTCGATGGCCGGCGGGGTTTTTTGCGGCCATGGAATGTCTGGCGTTACGGCTACTTTGGAAGGTTGAACGCGTATGGCCGGAACCGGTCACACTGCGGGTAGTGTCGTTCTGCGCCTGACCCCATGCATCACACCAACGCGAATGATCCGACCCGACGCCACATCCTGCTGACCGCCCTGCTGTTGGTGGTTGGCACCACAGCGCCGGCCCTTGCCGCTGACAAGCCCACGGACGCCGCCCCCTGGAACGCCTTGCGCGCAGGCGGCATCGTGCTGTTTCGCCACGCCAACGCGCCCGGCATTGGTGACCCGCCCGGGTTCCGGCTCGGCGACTGCAGTACCCAGCGCAACCTGGATGCCGCCGGCCGCGCGCAAGCGCGGCGCATCGGGGCGCGGATGCGCGAGCAAGGCGTGACGCTCGGCAAGGTGCTGACCTCGCAATGGTGCCGCACCCGGGAGACCGCGGAGCTGGCGTTTGCGGGCCGCGTCACGCCCGAGGCGACCTTCAATTCGTTTTTCCAGGACCGCGAGAACGCCTTACAACAGACCGACGCCGCGCGTGCCTTGCTGCTGGCGTGGAACGGACCGGGTGCGCTGGTGGTTGTCACGCACCAGGTCAACATCTCGGCGCTGGTCGACGGTTTCACCGCATCGGCTGAAGGCATCGTGTTGCGCCCGCTCGGGCAACAACTGGAGGTCGTGGGCCGCATCCAGCCCTGAAGCGGATACGGCGCCGGGTCAGTGCACCTGCGCGCCTGCAACACGCGCAGGCCCGCAGGCGGCTACTGCTTCTCGGCCAGCTGATCGAGAATCGCCGGGTTCTCCAGCGTGGACGTGTCCTGCGTGATCGCCTCGCCCCGGGCCAGGCTGCGCAACAGGCGGCGCATGATCTTGCCGCTGCGTGTCTTGGGCAGGTTGTCACCGAAGCGGATGTCCCTGGGCTTGGCGATCGGGCCGATCTCCTTGGCCACCCAGTTGCGCAATTCGTTTGCGATCTGTTTGGCCTCCTCGCCGGTGGGCCGGCTGCGCTTGAGCACGACGAAGGCGCAGATCGCCTCGCCGGTCACATCGTCCGGGCGCCCGACCACGGCCGCCTCGGCCACCAGGTCGGTCTTGGCGACCAGCGCAGACTCGATCTCCATCGTACCCATGCGGTGGCCCGAGACGTTGAGCACGTCGTCGATACGGCCGGTGATGCGATAGTAGCCACGGTCTGCGCTGCGCACCGCACCGTCGCCGGCCAGGTACACCGTGCCGCCCATCTCGGGCGGGAAATAACTGGACTTGAAACGCTCCGGATCCTTCCAGATGGTGCGGATCATCGACGGCCATGGGCGCTTGACGACCAGGATGCCGCCGGTGCCGTTGGGCAGGTCCTTGCCGGCCTCGTCCACGATGGCCGTCATGATGCCCGGCAGCGGCAAGGTGCAGCTGCCGGGTACCAGCGGCGTGGCGCCGGGCAGCGGCGTGATCATGTGGCCGCCGGTCTCGGTCTGCCAGAAGGTGTCCACCACGGGGCAACGCGCACCGCCGATATTCTTGTGGTACCACATCCAGGCTTCCGGATTGATCGGCTCGCCGACCGACCCCAGGAGGCGCAGGCTACTCAGGTCGGAGCGCGCCGGGTGCACCTTCTCATCGGCCTCGGCCGCTTTGATCAGCGAGCGGATCGCCGTCGGCGCAGTATAGAAAATGGAGCACTTGTGCTTCTCGATCATCTGCCAGAACCGGCCGGCGTTGGGCCAG
>JBBRVD010000129.1:0-10984 GCA_038247175.1 Burkholderiales bacterium
CATGGTGGTGACCGATGTCCCGTGTTCGTCGAGCACGACGACGCGGCTACCGGGGCTGATCGCTGCCTCGATACGGCCACGCTCGGCGGCCAGGATCGCGGGCAAGGCCATGCAAGCGCGGGCCTGGGTCTTGACCGCCTTGAGTTCAAGGCGCAGCTCTGGTGGAAAACGTTTTGCGTAATCGTCCCAAGCGCTGTGCGCCCATGTCGGCAAACGTTGGCCGACCGCGACTACGACCAGTTTCACGGATCCGGGCTCAGGCCTTGCGCTGATGTGACTTGCGCGGTGCGCCCGCCTTTGCGGAAGCGGCGCCGCGCTTGGCGGTCGCCGGCGCCTTGCGCGCGGGTTTGGACACGACGACCGTCTTGACCTTGGTCGTGGCCGGTTTGACTGGAGGCGTGCTGCCGGATCTGACGGCGCTTGCGCCGCGTGCGCCGCGCGTGACGGATTTACCGGCGGCTATTTTCCTGGCAGGCGTCTTGGTCGCTGGCGCTTTTTTCGCCGGTGTCTTGGTTGTCGCAGCTCTCGTGGCCGCCGGAGACTCGGTGACCGGCTTGCTGGCGCCGAACTTCAGCCGCACTGGCTTTTCGCCCCACAACTCCTCGAGGTGATAGTAGGAGCGGAAGGTCGGCTGCATGATGTGCACCACCGCCTGCGAACAGTCGACGATGATCCACTCGCCATTGGCCTCGCCTTCGATGCGCGGCTTGGGAAAACCCGCCTCGCGCACTGCGTCGCGCACACTGGCCGCCAGCGCCTTGGTCTGGCGGTTCGATGTGCCCGACGCGACGATGACCCGCTCGAACAACGAAGACAGGTGCTCGGTGTCGAAAACCTGGATGTCCTGGGCCTTGACATCCTCAAGCCCGTCCACGATGGCTCGCTGGAGCTTCTGGGTATTGCGTTTGGCGGCGGTTTCAGTGGTCATCAAGTGGTCTGGTAGAGGCGATGGAGAACAATATAACGCGCAACGGACTCGCTCACCAGAGGAACAATACTCTGGCCGCGGCTGGCACGCTGGCGGATATCGGTGGCGCTGGTGTCGCAGGCCGGCAGTTGCAACTGCACAAAGCGCTGACGCTGATCATCGGGCGGCAGGAACCGGGTGCCGGTCTCCTGCGCTGGGACACGCTGCGCGACAGCGATTGTAGCCAGGCTCACAACCTGCTGCCATTCGTGCCAGCTGGACAAGGCCTGCGCCTGGTCCTGGCCGATGATCAGAAACCGTGTCGCATCGGGAAATTCATATCGCAATTCTCGCAGCGTATCGATGGTGTAACTGGGTCCGGCGCGTTCGATCTCGCGCTTGTCGATACGCAGCGCCGGCAGATCCTCGAATGCCAGGTGGGCCATCGCCAGGCGATGCGTGGCGTCGGACAAGGGACGGCTTTTGTGCCAGGCCTGTCCAGTGGGCACGACCAGCAAACGGTCGAGCTGCAATTGATCCAGCGCTGCCTCGACCAGCACGCGGTGCATCCGATGCGGCGGATCGAAGGCGCCGCCGAACACGCCCAGGCGCAGCACGCGGCCGGCCAGCTGGGTCAAACCCAGTCCCTTCGCACCAGAAAGTGGTGTAACAGGTCATGTTCCGGCGTGCCCGGTTGCGGCTGTTCCTGGTAAGACCATCGCACCAGTGGTGGCATCGACAACAGAATCGACTCGGTCCGCCCTCCGGACTGCAGGCCGAAATGGGTGCCACGGTCCCACACCAGGTTGAACTCGACGTAACGTCCGCGCCGATACAGCTGGAAATCACGCTCGCGTTCGCCAAACACCGTCGCGCCGCGACGCTGCACGATGGGCAGGTAGGCGTGCAGGAACGCGTCGCCCACGGCTCGCTGCACCGAAAAGCCGGCGTCGAAATCCGCGGCGCTGAAGTCGTCGAAGAAGATGCCGCCTACGCCGCGCTGTTCCTGGCGGTGCTTGAGGAAGAAATACTCGTCACACCAGTGCTTGAACCGCGGAAACAGGTCGCCACCGAACGGCTCGAGTGCCTGCTTGCAGGTGGCATGGAAATGCACGGCGTCTTCATCGAAGCCGTAATACGGCGTCAGGTCCATGCCGCCGCCAAACCAGCACACCTCCTGGTCCGAGCCGGGAAACGCGGCCAGCATGCGCACGTTCATGTGTACGGTGGGCACGTACGGGTTGCGCGGATGAAATACCAGCGACACGCCCAGCGCCTCGAACGGCGCACCGGCCAGTTCCGCGCGGTTCTGGGTCGCCGAGGGCGGCAATGTATTGCCCCGGACATGCGAGAAGCCACAGCCCGCGCGCTCGAACACCGCGCCCTGCTCCAGGATACGGGTCAGCCCATCACCCTGCAGCGGTTCGTGCGGAGCCTTGCGCCACGCATCATCGAGAAATGCCGTGCCATCGATGTCGGCGATCGCATCGCAGATCCGTTGCTGCAGACCGAGCAGGTATGCGCGTACCGCCGGCACGCGCCGGCCCCGAGGTTCGATGGAATCAGAGGACATGGTGTAAGGATCTGGTGCGACGACCCGCCCGTCGCTCAAGCGGCACGATGGCCGATGTCGCCACGGTATTGCATGCCATCGAACTGAATCTCCCGTACGGCTTCGTAGGCCCGTTGTTGTGCCTGGCGAACATTGTCGGCCAGCACGGTCACGCACAATACCCGTCCGCCGCTGGTGACCAGCTCGTCGCCGTCGCGCCGGGTGCCGGCATGGAACACCATCGCGTCTGCAGCGGGCGGCGGCAGGCCGCGGATGCGGTCGCCCGTGCGCGACTGCCGCGGATAGTCCTTGGCGGCCAGCACCACGCCCAGCGCGGTGCGCCGGTCCCATTGCAACTCGATCTGGTCGAGTTTGCGCTCGTCGCCGGTCTCGGTGGCGGCCAGCAGCAACTCTAGCAGGTCGGTCTTGAGCCGCATCAGGATGGGTTGTGTCTCGGGGTCGCCGAGCCGACAGTTGAATTCGAGCGTGCGCGGCTGGCCGTGGGCGTCGATCATCAGCCCGGCGTACAGGAAACCGGTGTAGGCGATACCGTCTTTCTCCATGCCGCGGATGGTGGGCAGGATGATCTCGCGCATGGCCTTGGCATGTACCGCCGGCGTAACCACCGCGGCCGGGGAGTAGGCTCCCATACCACCGGTGTTGGGACCGTGGTCGCCCTCGAGCAGGCGCTTGTGGTCCTGGCTGGTGGCCAGCGCCAGCACGTTCTTGCCATCGCACAAGACGATGAAGCTGGCCTCCTCGCCTTCGAGGAACTGCTCGATGACGACCCGGCTGTCGGGGTCGGCCACCTCGGGCAGCATTCGATCGATGGCGGCGTGCGCATCCTCCAGCGTACGAGCCACGACGACGCCCTTGCCCGCTGTCAGGCCATCGGCCTTGACGACGATGGGCGCACCCCGGTCAGTCACGAAAGCGTGGGCCTGCGTCCGATCGGAGAAGGTCATGTGCAGCGCGGTCGGGATACCGTGCCGCTGCATGAACTCCTTGGAAAACGCCTTAGAACTCTCGAGCCGCGCCGCCGACTTCGTCGGACCGAAGATGCGCAGCCCGCGTTCGCGGAACAGATCGACCACGCCTGCTGCCAGTGGCACCTCGGGCCCCACCACCGTCAGCCCGATCTTCTCGTGCGCTGCCCATTTGCACAACTGCGCCTGGTCGGCGATGGCGATGTTGCGGATACGTTCACCCTGCGCCGTGCCGCCGTTGCCGGGCGCCACGAACACGGTCTCGATCCGGCTGGATTGGGCCAGCTTCCAGGCCAGCGCATGCTCGCGGCCGCCGCCGCCGATGACCAGTACCTTCATAACGCTGCGTTGTGGTAGAGCGCCTGCACGTCGTCGAGGTCCTCGAGTACGTCCAGCAGCTTTTGCATCCGGGCGGCATCGTCGCCTTCGAGATCGATCGGGTTGTCGGCCCGCATCGTCACCTCCGCCACCTCGGCCTTGAAGCCGGCGGCATCCAGCGCCGCCTGTACCGCCTCGAAATCGCCCGGAGAGGACAAGATCTCGACGGTGCCATCGTCATCGACGATCACGTCATCGGCTCCGGCCTCCAGTGCGGCTTCCATCAGCTTTTCCTCGTCGCTGCCGGGTGCGTAGACCAGTTGGCCGCAGTGCTTGAACTGGAACGCCACCGAACCCTCGGTTCCCATGTTGCCGCCGTGTTTGCTGAACGCGTGCCGGACCTCGGCCACGGTACGCACCCGGTTGTCGGTCATGGTGTCAACGATGATAGCCGCCCCGCCGATGCCATAACCCTCGTAGCGGATCTCCTCGTAGTTGACCCCCTCGAGGTTGCCGGTGGCCTTGTCGATGTTGCGTTTGACGGTATCGGCCGGCATGTTGGCCGCCTTGGCTTTTTCCACTGCCAGGCGCAGTCGCGGGTTGGCGCTCAAGTCACCGCCGCCGGTGCGGGCGGCCACCATGATCTCGCGGATGACACGGGTCCAGACCTTGCCTCTCTTTTCATCCTGCCGCCCCTTGCGGTGTTGAATATTGGCCCATTTGCTGTGTCCTGCCACGCGGAATCCTTCGAAAAATTGGTTACCCTTGTGCCAGGATTGTACTTTTGGGAACCACCATGACCGAACCGTTCGTGATTGCGCAACGCGACGACATCCGTTGCTCCCTGCAGCCGGACAAGGCGAATCGCCACGGCCTGATTACCGGCGCCACCGGCACCGGCAAGACCATCACGCTGCAAACGCTGGCCGAGGCATTCTCGGGGGCGGGCGTACCGGTCTTCATGGCCGACGTCAAGGGCGACCTGACCGGCATTTCGCAAGCCGGCAGCCTGGGCGACAGGCTGGGAAAGATCATCACCGAGCGCAAGTTGCCGACGCCTGCGTTTGCGCCCTTTCCGGTCACTTTGTGGGACGTTTTCGGCGGCCAGGGTCACCCGGTGCGCGCCACGGTCAGCGACCTGGGGCCCTTGCTGCTCGCGCGCATGCTCAACCTCAACGATACCCAGGCCGGCGTGTTGCAGCTGGTGTTCAAGATCGCCGATGACCAGGGCATGCTGCTGCTGGACATGAAGGACCTGCGCAGCATGTGCCAGTTCGTCGGCGACAACGCATCCCAGTTCACGACCAGCTACGGCAACATCAGCGCGGCCAGTGTCGGCGCGATCCAGCGCGGGCTGATGCAGATCGAAAGCCAGGGCGGCGACCGATTCTTCGGCGAGCCGATGCTCAACATTGCCGACTTCATGCAAACCGACGGCAACGGCAAGGGCGTCATCAATATCCTGGCCGCCGACCAGCTGATGAACGCGCCCCGGCTATACGCGACCTTCCTGCTGTGGATGCTCAGCGAACTGTTCGAGAACCTGCCCGAGGTGGGTGACCTGGACAAACCCAAGCTGGTGTTTTTCTTCGACGAGGCGCACCTGCTGTTCGCCGACGCGCCCAAGGCCCTGGTGGAGCGGATCGAACTGGTGGTGCGGCTGGTGCGCAGCAAGGGCGTGGGTGTGTATTTCGTGACCCAGAACCCGCTGGACATTCCCGATTCGGTGCTGGCCCAGCTCGGCAATCGGGTGCAGCACGCGTTACGCGCGTTCACGCCGCGCGACCAGAAGGCGGTGAAGTCCGCTGCCGACACGATGCGGCAAAACCCGAATCTCGACATTACACGGGCCATCACCGAACTGGCCGTCGGCGAGGCGCTGGTCAGCTTCCTGGACGAAAAAGGCCGCCCCGGTGTGACCGAGCGCGTTTTCGTATTGCCTCCGGCAAGCCAGATCGGCCCGATCAGCGCGGCGCAGCGCCAGGCACTGATTGCGGGCTCCATCGTCGCGGGCGTGTATGAAAAATCCGTCGACCGCGAATCGGCACACGAGGCCATCCGGGCGCGCGTCGAGGCCACGATGGCCGATGCCACCACCGCCAAGGAGAAGACCGCCGGCATGGCGCGGACGGCGCAGTCCCAGGGCGGCGTGCCGGCCGACGCTTCCGGTGGCGGAATTCTGGGCACCCTGGGTGGACTGCTTGGCGGCGGTGGTGGCCGGCGCATGACTGCGGGCGAGCAGTTGTTCAAAAGCGCGGCCGGCGCCATCGGCAGCGAGGTCGGGCGCCAGATCATCCGCGGTGTGCTTGGTGGCATATTCGGCGGCAAGCGGCGCTGAGGCCCGTACACCGCCACGACAGTTGCGCAGATTGACAACAAGGACCCATTCATGACCGACCTCTCGCGATTTCCCAACCTGCACCTGGTGAACCATCCGCTGGTGCAACACAAGCTCACGCTGATGCGGCGCAAGGAAACCAGCACCAACGGTTTCCGGCGTCTGCTGGGCGAGCTCAGCACGCTGATGGCCTACGAGGTCACCCGCGACATGGCCACCCAGCCGATCGAGATAGAAACGCCGCTGGAGACCATGACCGGCACCGCCATCGACGGCAAGAAACTGGTTCTGGTGTCCATCCTGCGCGCCGGTACCGGCATTCTGGACGGCATGCTCAGCGTGGTACCCGGCGCGCGCGTCGGCCATATTGGCCTGTACCGCGATCCCAAGACGCTGCAACCGGTGGAGTACTACTTCAAGATGCCACAGGACATGCAGGAGCGCGACGTGATCGTCGTCGATCCGATGCTGGCCACCGGCAATTCGGCGGTGGCCGCGATCCAGAAGGTCAAGGCCATGCACCCCAAGTCGGTCAAGTTCCTGTGTCTGCTGACCTGCCCGGAGGGGCTGGAGACACTGTACAGGGAACATCCGGACGTACCGGTGTTCACCGCAGCCGTCGATCGCCAGCTCAACGACCACGGCTACATCCTGCCCGGCCTGGGTGATGCGGGCGACCGAATCTTCGGTACCCAGTAGGCCGGGAACTACCGCGGCAGGCGCTCAGGATGGCTGGATCAGCACGGTACGCAGCACCATATCGACCAGCAACTGTTCGCCGGCGGCAAAATCCGCGGGTTCCATCTCCGGCTTGCCCAGCACCAGGCAGATCTGGCTGGCGAAATCGGCGTAGGCCTGGGTCGAAGACCACAGGATCACCATCAGATGCGCCGCATCCACCTTGCGGCACACGCCCTGCTCGGCCCACTGGTTGAACACGGCGATGTCGGCCTGCAACGCCGGCAGCACCCGGTCGCGAATCTCCTGTGCAAATATCGGCGCGCCGGAGATCACCTCATTGGCGTACACCCGTGAGTCGTAAGGATGCTCGCGCGAGAATCGCAGTTTGCCGGCGATATACCGGCGCAGCGCCAGCTCCGGGTTGTCGGCGTTTTCGGTGATGGCTGCCATATAAGACAACCAGACGTCGAGCACGCCGTGCAGCACCCGGCGGTACAGCGCATCCTTGCTCGCGAAGTAGTACAGCAGGTTCTGCTTGGCGGTGCCGACCTCGCGAGCGATATGGTCCAGCGACACGCCGCCGAAACCGCGCTGCGCGAACAACTGCTTGGCTGCCTCGAGGATCTCCTGCTCCAGTCGCTCGCGGCTGTCGCTGCGCTTTTCCCTCGCCGACACCGGTTTTCGCATGGTCGCCATAGCCAAGCATGGTAGCGGCATTTTTTTCGTCCCCTGGCCCAACTCTTGCAGAGGCGTAAAAGCGGGTATTCCCTAGTTGAACGGGCACCGCAATGGCGATCAAATGCACCAAATGTTTACCAGATGGTAAGAGTTGAAGACGCAATGCACCACAAAAAGGCAAGCCCATGAGTCCAACCGAAGCCACGCCCGTCGCGGCGCCGGATATCCGGGCCGGCCGCCTGGACGCCGTGCAATACCGCAGCCAGTTCTGTGACGCGCATCCGCCGCTGACCCTGGCGCAGGCCCGGATCGAAGCGGATCGTTGTTATTACTGCTTCGATGCGCCGTGCCAGACCGCCTGCCCGACCGGCATCGACATACCCAGCTTCATACAGCGTATCGCCGACAACAACATCCGCGGCTCGGCGCACGCCATCCTCAGCGCCAATCCGCTGGGCGGCATGTGCGCCCGGGTCTGCCCGACCGAGGTGTTGTGCGAAGAGGCCTGCGTGCGCAATACCAACGAGGACAAGCCGGTCGAGATCGGACAGTTGCAACGTCATGCCACCGACGCCTATTTCGACGACCCGGGAGCGCCGCTGTTCACCCGCGCGCCATCGACCGGCCGCACGGTTGCCGTCGTCGGCGCCGGTCCGGCCGGCCTGGCCTGCGCCCACGGACTGGCCCGACTGGGTCACGACGTGGTGGTGTTCGACGCCAACGCCAAGCCCGGCGGCCTGAACGAATACGGCCTGGCCACCTACAAGACGGTGGACGACTTCGCACAACGCGAAGTGGAGTGGTTGCTGTCGATCGGCGGCATCGACATCCGCAACAAGACGGCGCTGGGGCGCGATGTCACGCTCGAGCAGTTGACGCAGGACTATGACGCAGTGTTCCTGGGCGTGGGATTGGCCGGCGTGAATGCCATCGGCATACCGGAGCCCGACGCGGTCGGTGTGCGCAACGCGGTCGATTTCATTGCCGAGTTGCGCCAGGCGAAAGACTACGCTCAGGTACCGGTCGGTCGCCGTGTCGTGGTGATTGGTGGCGGCATGACGGCGGTGGACGCGGCGGTGCAATCGCGCAAGCTCGGAGCGGACGAGGTCACCATCGTGTACCGGCGTGGCGACGACGCAATGTCGGCATCGCGGCATGAACGCGACTGGGCACGCACGAACGGCGTGCTGGTGCGGCACTGGGCGGCGCCCAAGGAGATCATCATGCGCGACGGCCGTGTCACCGGCATGCGATTTGCCCGCACGCAACAGCTTGGCAACAACCTGGTGGAGACCGGGGAGGAATTCACGCTGGAGGCCGACATGGTGCTCAAGGCGATTGGCCAGTCGATGCTGGCGCCGCCACTGCGCGCGATGGTCGAGCTCCAGGGCGGACGCATCGTCACCGACGCGCGGGGCGCGACCTCGCATGCCAAGATCTGGGCTGGCGGAGACTGCCGGGTCGGTGGGCGTGACCTGACCGTGGAGGCGGTGGAGCACGGCAAGGTCGCGGCACTGGCCATGCATGCGGCATTGAGCGCTTGAGCGGGCGTCACCGCGCCTGCAAGCCAACGATCACGGAGAAGAACCATGGCTGACCTCTGCACCGAGTTCCTGGGCATCAAGAGCCCCAACCCGTTCTGGCTGGCGTCTGCGCCGCCAACCGACAAGGAGTACAACGTCGTGCGGGCCTTCGAGGCCGGCTGGGGCGGCGTGGTCTGGAAGACGGTGGGGGAAGACCCACACGTTGTCAACGTCTATGGTCCGCGGTATGGCGCCCTCCTGGGCAGCGACCGGCGGGTGATCGGGTTCAACAACATCGAGCTGATCTCGGACCGGCCGTTGAAGACCAACCTGGACGAGATCCGCCGCGTCAAACGCGCCTGGCCGGACCGCGCGATGATCGTATCGATCATGGTGCCCTGCGAGGAGGAATCCTGGAAACGGATTTTGCCGATGGTCGAGGACACCGGCTGCGACGGCATCGAGCTCAACTTCGGCTGTCCGCACGGCATGAGCGAACGCGGCATGGGCTCCTCGGTAGGCCAGGTGCCCGAATACATCGAGATGGTCGCGCGCTGGTGCAAGACCTACAGCAAACTGCCGGTGATCGTCAAACTCACGCCCAACATCACTGACATCCGTTATCCGGCGCGCGCAGCAAAGGCCGGTGGCGCCGACGCGGTATCGCTGATCAACACCATCAACTCCGTCATGGGTGTCAACCTGCAGACCATGACCATGTCGCCCAGCGTCGGCAAGCAGGGATCGCACGGCGGGTATTGCGGCACCGCGGTGCGTCCGATCGCACTGAACATGGTGGCCGAGATCGCCCGCGATCCGCAGACCGCGGGGCTGCCGATCTCGGGCATCGGCGGCGTGCACACCTGGCACGATGCGGCCGAGTTCATTGCGCTGGGGGCGGGCACGGTACAGGTCTGCACCGCGGCCATGGTGTATGGCTTTCGGATCGTGCAGGACATGTGCGACGGCCTGTCCAATTTCATGGACCAGCAGGGTTACACCCGGGTGTCACAAATGGTCGGCAAGGCGGTCCCCAGCATCACCGGCTGGAACAACCTGAACATGAACCATGTCGAGAAGGCGGTCATCAACCAGGACAGTTGCATCCAGTGCGGCCGCTGCCACGTGGTCTGTGAGGACACCTCGCACCAGGCGATCACCGCGACGAAGCATGGCAAACGCCATTTCGAGATCAAGGAAGAGGAATGCGTGGGCTGCAATCTGTGCGTGTCGGTCTGCCCGGTTCCCGAGACGATCACGATGCGGACGCTCGCCGCGGGCGAGATCGACAAACGGTCGGGCAAGAAGGTTGATGGCAACTATGCCAACTGGACCACCCATCCGAATAACCCGGTGCGCGTCGCTGCGTAAGGTGAACGGTCCCCGCGCGCGTCGTCCCGCCTATGATGCTCCACTGATTCAACCTAACGCAAAGGTATTTCCATGAGTTTCATCCTGATTCGCGGCGGTACGGTCGTCAACGCCGACCGGCAGTTCAAGGCCGATGTGTTGTGTGTCGACGACAAGATCCACAGCGTGGGCGACAAGCTGGAAAAGCCTCCGGGAGCCAAGACCATCGACGCCAGCGGCCAGTACGTGATGCCCGGCGGTATCGACCCGCATACCCACATGCAGCTGCCCTTCATGGGGACCGTGGCCGTCGACGACTTCTACTACGGCACGGCGGCGGCCCTGGCTGGCGGCACGACATCGATCATCGACTTCGTGATTCCCAACCCGCAGCAGCCGCTGATGGACGCCTACCAGCAGTGGCGTGGCTGGGCCGAGAAGTCCGCCGCCGACTACGGCTTTCACGTCGCCGTGACCTGGTGGAGCGAAGCCGTGCATGCCGACATGGGCAGCCTGGTCCAAAACGAGGGTATCAACAGCTTCAAGCACTTCATGGCCTACAAGAACGCCATCATGTGCGACGACGAAACGCTGGTGAACAGCTTCAAGCGTGCGCTCGAACTCGGCGCCATGCCGACCGTGCATGCCGAG
>JBBRVD010000130.1:0-10850 GCA_038247175.1 Burkholderiales bacterium
TCGTCGCACACGTGGCGGCGCATGAACTCGCATTGCATCTCGGTCTCGACGCCTTCGGCGACCACCCGCAGGCCCAGGCCGTGCGCCATCGAGATCACGACCTTGGCGATCACGGCGTCCTGGGAACTGGTCTGGATATCACGGACGAAGGACTGGTCGATCTTGACCTTGTCGAACGGGAACCGCTGGAGGTGGCTGAGCGACGAATAGCCGGTGCCGAAATCGTCCAGCGCCAGCCCCACACCGAACTCTTTGAGGGCATGCATGACGCGCTCGCTGTGCGCGACGTCTTCCATCATCGCGCTTTCGGTCAGCTCCAGGCAGATCAGTCCCGGGTCGACATCAAATTCATTCATGATGGCCACGATATTCGGGACCAGGTCCGGGTCGCGAATCTGGTTCGGCGACAGATTGACCGAGACCGGGGGTGCCGCCAGCCCCTGTTCACGCCAGTGCTGCAGGTCCTGGCAGGCACGGCGCAGCACCCAGTAACCGATCTCGATGATCAGGCCGGATTGTTCGGCCATCGGAATAAAGGTGGCCGGCGACACCCGGCCCAGTTCCGGATGGGTCCAGCGCAACAGGGCTTCCATGCCACCGATACGACCGGTTTGCATGTCGGCGAACGGCTGGTAGTGCAGCGCGAGTTGGTCGAGCCGTATCGCACTGCGCAAGGCCGCGATAACCGCAATCTTGGCGATCGTGCTCTCGGACATGTCGGCCCGGTAGAACTGGCGCTGGTTGCCACCGCGTTCCTTGGACTTGTGCATGGCCACCTGCGCCGATCCGACCAGGGTTTCGAAGTCCTGGCCATCGTCCGGGAAGAATGCGATGCCGATCGACACATTCGTGGTGAGCTCGGAGCCATCGGCCTGCACCGGGTATGCCACCACCTGCCGCAGCCGGTCTGCCAGCGCACAGGCACCGTCCGGCGTCTCGCCGGGCAAGACCAGCACGAACTCGTCACCCGAGTGGCGCGCGACGGTGTCTTGCTCGCGCACCGCATGCGAGAGCCGGCGCGCGACTTCCGCGAGCATCTTGTCACCCACCGCGAATCCCATTGCGTCGTTGATGATGCTGAACCGGTCGAGTCCGACCACCAGCATCGCCACGGACCTGCCTTTGCGACGCGCCACACGGATGTCATGGTCGCAGCGTTCCCGCAGCAGTGTGCGGTTTGCCAGCCCGGTCAGCGCGTCGAAATGATGCAGCCAGTCCAGCTGTGCACGTGCGGCCCGCTCCTCGGTCACGTCCAGCATCGTGCCGACATAGTGGGTGACCTGACCTTGAGCGTCGCGCAGCACGGTCAGCGACAGTGATGCCAGGTACTCCGCGCCGTCCTTGCGGCGGTTCCAGATTTCGCCGAGCCAGTGGCCGCTGGTCTTGACCTGGAACCACATCGATGCGTAAAAGTGCCGGTCGTGCCGGCCCGAAGACAGGATGCGCGGGTTGTGGCTCAGGACCTCATGCGGCTGGTAGCCGGTGATCTTGCAACAGGCCTTGTTGACCATCACGATATCGCCATTCGCATTGGTCACCAAGACACCCTCGCGCGCCTGGTCGAAGGTCTGGTTGGCCAGTTGCAGCTGCAATTGCTGCTCGCGCGCCTGTGTCACATCGCGCTGTATGGCAACGAAATGGGTCAGCTGGCCTTGCGCATCGTGCACCGGATCGATCGACAGCGCGTTCCAGAACGGGGTTGCGTCCTTGCGGTAGTTGCAAATCTCCGCGCGGAACGGCTGGCCCGCCGCCAGCGCGTGGCGCATCGCCAGCACGGTGTTCGGGTCGGTCTGCGCGCCCTGCAGGAAGGTGCACGATCGGCCCAGCAGTTCCTGTTCGCAATATCCCGTCATCGCCTCGAAGGCCTTGTTGGCCGACAGGATCAGGCGATCCGGTCCGCTGATCAACACGCCCTGCGAAATCGACTGCAGCGCCTGCTGGGCCAGCCGCGTCTGTTCAAGCGCTTGCACCTGCGCCGTGATGTCGGAGTATGAGCTCAGCGTCTGCTCGGCACCGGCAATCATCACCTTGGCGCTGGACACCAGCGTGCGCCCGACGGATCCATCCTTGCGCCGGACATGGATCTCCATTGACGATACGCTGCCTGTGGCGCGCAACCGCGCGTCCATCTGCTGGGCCAGCGCATCGTTGACGACGAGTTGGAGCTCCTCAACCGTCCGGCCGACCACCTCGGCGCGGCTGTACCCGGTGAGCGCGAGGAACCCGTTGTTGACCGCGGTAATGGCCGAAAGCGGACGCTGCATCACCAGGGCGACCGGGCTGTTGTCGAACATGCTGCGGGCGGTGGCGTCGCTTTGCAACAGGCGCTGTTCCTGGTGCTTGCGGTCGGTGAGGTCCAGCCATGTGTCGAGCACGCCACAGGCCTGGCCGCTGGCATCGCGCAGCACCTGCGGATGCGGCGCGACATGGCGCACACTGCCGTCCTGGCGTTCGATCGTGATGCTCGTGTGGATCACCGGAACTGCGTTGCGCAGGGCTACGGCCGCGTGCCATTCCCCAGCACCGATCGGACGACCCTGCGGTGTGAAAGCCTTCCAGCCGGCGTGCCATATCGGCATGCCGATGTCCGGGTGACAACCCCATATGCGAGCGGCCTCGCGGTTGTAGGCACGTATCCGCCCGTCCATGTCGCAGGTGTAGACCGCCACCGGGAGATCCGTCGCGGCCTGCAGACCCTGTTGCGCCAGCAAGGCGGCGTGACCGCGCGGAAACGGTTGGCGAGCCTGGTTGTCTTGCTCGCGCAGACGGGCGCGCACCGATTGCGCCAGCCGCGCCGGGATGCGTGCGCGTCGAATGCAGTCACTGGCGCCCTGGTGGATGGCATCGACCGCCGCTTCTTCTCCGATCGCGCCACAGATCAGGATCACGGGCGGTCCGGCCGGTGACGCGCGTAGCTGATGGACCACCGCGAGACCGCTCCAGGGCCGCGGTTCGAAGTCGGCCAGCACCACGTCCCAATGCGCAGCCGCCAGCGCAGCGCGCAGTTGGCCCGCGCTTTCGGCGATCGTGAACGTGGCCTCGAATCCGCCGTCGCGCAGCGTCGCCAGGATACGCAGTCGAAGGCGCGGGTCACCGACGAGCAGCAAAACCCGCAGTGACTGAGCCGCGGCCGGCTCTGGCGACGGCGCCATGGGGTGGCCATTCGCCGCTGCTGCTGCCAAGGCAGACGCATCCTGAACCGTGGCTGTGGTCTGGCCGGCGCGCCTGTCGCCTTCGCATCTCGTGTCAATGGGTCGCATCAGCATGGTCAGGTGCTCACGCCGACCGCGCGGTCCGGCCGCAGGACGGGCTGCCAAGCCAGCGGCAACTGCATTCCCAGCTGTTCCAGGATGGGCAGCAGCCCGGTGACAAGATCGGCCTTGCTGACGAAGGTGGTACCCAGCTCTGCACTGGCCAGCCGGTACTGGGGCTCATCGTAGATGGACAGGCAGACCACTTTCGGACGTACCGGCGCGTCTCGCAGCGCCCGCGCCATTTCCAGGCATCCGGTGCGGGCCGCCCGCACATTCATCAGCACCAGGTCAGGCCGCCATTGCGTGAGCAGCGCGTGCGCATCGCCGACAAACGGCAGCTGGCCAACCACGATGGCACCGGGAATCCGGCCCAGAAAGCGCACCACCGATGCCCGGAACACCGGGCTCTCGTCGACCAGCAGGATGCGCAGCCCCATTTCAGCCTCCCGGCCTGGCCGGCGTTCTCGAGTGAACGCGCAGCAGCCACGGTGCGCACGCGCGGGTGGCCAGCGGCACGACAGCGAATCGGCGGCAACCCGGCTTCGCGACATGCCCTTCGCCAGCCAGCCGGATTCTGTTCCTGAGGTTCGCATCCATCGGTTTTGCTCATTTCCCTGACCATCGGTTATTCCATCGGATAGCACGGTCGCTCGGGGATTCAGGTGACCACGCGCCATGCCATGGACTGTAGGCACTGATGCCGGCGCGCGGTATCAGGCCCATACCTGAGGTTGGAGGCGGAAATGCCTGAGTCTTCGCGTTCGAGCGTGCGCCTGTGCCGGTAGCGTGAGAGGCCATCGCCAGCGCCGGGGCGCGATCGGCGCAGCAGGGCGTTCGCTTACAGCGGGCAGTGCAGCAGGGCGCTGGCCTACAGCGGGCAGTGCAGGCGTACCGTGGTGCCCGCTCCAGCCTGAGATTCGATGCGCAGCGTGCCACCAGCGAGGCTCGCCCGCTCGCGCATGCCTAGCAGGCCGACGCTGTTGCCGGAGCTGGCATGGCGCAGGCTCTCGGCCACATCGAAGCCCTTTCCGTCGTCATGGATGCGCAGCGATACCGACTGGTCGGTGAGCGTGACGTCGATGGCGACCCGGTGGGCCCCGGCATGGCGCTGTACGTTGGTCAGTGCCTCCTGCGCAACCCGGAAGCACACAGTCTCGATGTCCGGGTCGAATCGGCGCGGATCCCCGGCGTGCCGCACGGTGATCTTCAACCGGCCGTGCTGGCTGTTTTGCTCCGCCAGCCAGCGCAGCGCCGGCAGCAGGCCCAGGTCGTCGAGCAGCGATGGACGCAGGCCCAGCGCCAGGCGGCGCATCTGCGCCAGCGCCTGGTCGACGATGTCGATTGTGCCGTCGGTCTGGCGTCTCTCGGTCGGCTTGCCATTTTCGTCCGCCAGTCGCGATTGCAGGTTGATCTTGATGGCCGTGAGCGACTGTCCGAGGTCATCGTGCAATTCGCGCGCCACCCGGCGCCGTTCCGATTCCTGGGTTTCCAGGATCCGGCGTGACAAGGCACCGAGCTGGCGTGTTTTTTCCTGCAATGCCAGCTCGGCCTGCTTGCGCTCGTTGATTTCGATCTGCAACAAATCGGCATGGCGTTGGGCCATCGCGTACAGGCTGCCGGTTTCGTAGATCCGTCCGACTTGGGCCGCCAGGATCGAAAGGATATGCTGGTCCTCCGAACTGAATTCATCCGCGCCCACTTTGTCGGCCAGGCAGATCCAGCCGTAGCTGTGGACCAGGGAGGTAATAGGCGCCACCAGGGCCATATGCAGCGCCGGGTACCCGGCCGGCAGCCCGATGGCGTCCGGCTGGCCGTCGCGATTGACCAGGCTCAGTGCGACCCGGTCCCGGTACACCCGTCCCAGCGTGCCGGCCTGCAGGTCCGGCCAGCCGTGGACCGCCGTGAGTTCGGGCGGCAGGCCGCTGCTGCAAAAATACGGTTGATCCGCCTCCTGGCCCTGTACTGCCAACAGAACGTACTTGGCGCCGATCAGCTCGCGTGAACCGCGGCAAAACTTGTCCAGCAACGACCGCACGTCTCGCTCCGAGCCGAGGTGCAGGTTCAGATCGGTCAGCGCCGCCAGGCGCTGGTTGGTGGTCTCCAGCGCGGTCAGCTGTTCAGACAGTTTGTCGGTCAGCACCCGCAGGTGCGCGACGTCAAACTGCTGGGGGTCCTGGCGGGACGCAGTCTCCTTGACGTTCGCCAGTGCCTGCGTGATCACGCGAAGTACCTCGGCCGGGTCACTTGGTTTGAGCAACACGCGTGAGACCCCGCAGAGCCTGGCCAGGTTGCGTGCCTCGCGTTCGCGGTAATGTGCGGTGTAGAAGACCACTTCGGTGGCGGCGGTTTGCGGATCGGCCCGCAAACGCCTGACGAATTCGAACCCGTCCATGGTCGGCATCAGGATGTCGGAGATCACCAGATCAGGCTGGCACTCGCGGACCAGTTCGAGCGCCCGCACGCCGTCAGCCGCCTCGATGGCCTGGTGTCCCAGGTGGCGCACCAGCGTGACCAGCAGGTCGCGGTTGGCATCGACGTCGTCGACGACCAGGATGGTCGCATGGGCTGGAGCCTTGCCGCTCATGATTTTCTCGCCGCTGCACTGCGCATCCGGGGCGGCAGCAGTGCTTCGACCTGTTCCGCGAACTGAGCGGGGGATATCGGCTTGCTGATATGTTCGTTGAAACCGATGGCCAGTGCCCTGTCGCGGTCACCAGGCATCGAGAACGCCGTCACGGCGATCATCGGCACCGGGCGCCACGCCGGAAATTCACGCAGGCTTTGCGCCACCTGGTAGCCGTTCATGACCGGCATCTGCAGGTCGCACAAGATCAGGTCCGGCTGCTCGTCGAGTGCCAGGCGCACGCCGGCGCCGCCGTCGACCGCGCAAAGGGTGGTGTGTCCCGCTGCTTCGAGCAGGTACCGGACCAGCTCCATGCTGGCTGGATCGTCCTCGATGATCAGGATGCGTGCGCCCATGGATCAGCCTGTCGGAAGGGTGAGTGTGAAGGTGCTGCCGCTGCCAGGGGCGCTGCGCAGGGCCAGCTGACCACCCATGGCTTCGGCCAGGCGTCGACTCAGGTGCAGGCCCAACCCTGTACCTTCAGCCGTGTGGAGACCGACCACACCGAGCTGCGCGAATGGCTGAAAGAGACGGGTTTGGTCATGTTCGCTGATGCCCGGACCGGTGTCGCGCATGCTGATCTCCAGTTGCGATCGTCCATCGCGTTCAATCGCGGACAGGCAGAGCGTGACCTCACCGTGATCGGTGAACTTGATCGCGTTGGCGATCAGGTTGATGACGATCTGGTTCAGTGCGCGCCGGTCGGTCCGTATCGCCCGGGGCTGAGTGGGCAATTCCAGCCGCAATGTCAACCCTTTTTTATGCGCTTGTGGTTCCAGCGTGGCGGCCAGTTCCTTGAGCATCTGGCAGCAATTGAACGTTTCCGGGTGCAAGGCCGGCCGATCGGCGTCCAGCTTGGACAGATCCAGCAGGTCATTGATCAGGGACAGCAGATGCCTGGCAGCGGTCTCCACCAGGTGGAGCTGGCGGGTCTGTTCGGTATTCAGCGGCCCTGGCAACTCCATCAGCAGCGTGCCAGTGAAGCCGATCACCGCATTCAGCGGCGTTCGCAGTTCATGCGACATGCCAGCAAAAAACCGGTCCTTGGCGATCGCGGCGTTCTCAAGCTCCAGGTTCTTCTCGCGCAATGCCTGCTCGATGTGCCGCAGATCAGTCACGTCGCGGATTGCGCTGCAGACGACACGGCCCCGCTCGGTCTCGATCGGACTGAGGCTGATCTCGACCGGAAACTCCGAGCCATCCTTGCGCAGGCCGTAGAGCTCGCGCCCGGCGCCCATCACCCGTGTGCGGGGCTGGTCGAAGAATCCGTCGCGATGGCCGTGGTGCGGGCCGCGGAACCGTTCGGGCACCAGCATGTCGATCGGCGTGCCCAGCAACTCGTCCTGGGTCCAGCCGAACAGAACGACAGCCTGGTGGTTGGCCAGAACGATCTGTCCGTGCTTGTCAACGATGATCATGGCGTCCGGCGCCGATTCAAGCAGGTCGCGAAACTGCTGGCTGGCCTTCCTGCGGCCTGTCGTGTCGCGTACGGCGCTCATCACCATGGTTCCGCCTTCGGTGCGCAGAGGACTGAGGCTGACCTCGACCGGGAACTCCTCGCCATTCCTGCGCAATCCGTACAGCTCCAGCCCCTCGCCCATGGAACGCGCACGCGGTTTGCCGAAGTAGCCTGCACGGTCCTGCAGGTGCGCGGTACGGAAACGTTCGGGCAGCAGCACTTCCATCGTCAGACCGAGCAATTCTGCACGGGGATAGCCGAACAGCAGTCCCGCCTGCGTGTTGACCAGCACGATGCGCCCGAGCATGTTGACAATGACGATCGCGTCCGGTGTCGACTCGAGCAAGGCGCCGAACTGGGCCTGCAGCAGGTTGGCGTCGCGCCGGATCTTGAGCTGGGTCTCGTCGCGTTTGCTTGCCAGGAAATAGTCGAGCTGGCCGTCCGGACGCAGTACCGGACGGGTCGACACGTTGACATGGACCAGGGTGCCATCCTTGCGCCGACGCACGACTTCATGGACCGCGATTCCGTCGCGCAGCGCACTGGCCTGGTTGATGCGCTCTTGCTCTGCCTCCCCCGGCGGGACAAGCAGATCGTACAGCGACCGTCCCCGGGCTTCGGCATTGGCATAACCGAAGATCAATTCCGCGGCGGGATTCCAGTGCAGCACCGTGCCGTCCGGCGCGTAGGCAATCAGTGCATCAGGGTTGTGCTCCCAGACTTCAGCGGTGAAAGCATCAGCCATGCGCTGATACTACTCCAAGTCCATCGCGCCATCCGATGGGCTCTCGGTGTCGCCAGCCGCGTGCCGGCATCACCAGAGCCCGCACCGCTCAGCGTGATTGCTTGAACGCCATCACGGCCTGGTTGCGCAGCGTGCGCAGCAACGCCAGTTCCTTTTCATTCAGTTCCAGTGCACCTTTTTCGACTTTGTCTGCATAGATCAGACCGAAAGGGGCACCTTTGACTTGCAAGGGCAAAAGCAGAAATGTCGGGGCATTGAGGCTGGCCATGTACCAGGGCGGCAAGCGTGAATGGATGCGGGGATTGCTGGAGTCGCTGATCATGCTGTCCATCCCCTTGATGCACACCAGGCCGAACAGATCCGGGGTCGCGGCCTTGAGCGGAACCTTGAAGTCTTTCACAAAAGCATCCACACCTTCACCCAGGCCAAAGCGCCCAACGACAGCCTCGGTCCTGGCGTCGCGCATGCAGAAAATGACGCGATCAAAGCCCATTGCGCGGTACATGGTTTCCAGAATCATGCGCAGCACATCGGCCAGCTTGAAGTCTTCCACCATGGCGTTGGTGATGTCCTGAATACCGGCCGACAACGTCTCTGCAACCTGGTTCGATTTGCTCGCCAGTGCCGGCTCGGCGACAGGGATGGCCTTCGTCGCTTGCAACTCCAGGCTGCTCAAGCGGCTATCGGTACCTTGCGAATGCGCGGCCTGATCGAGCGCAGAGGCCGTGGTCCCGTCCGAATGCAGCACCTTGTGGGCCGCGGAATCCGAGTGAACACGAATTTCCATCGCCACCGCCATATCCTGCAATTTGGCTTTGGCCGTCTCGACAATCGTTGTCAAATGCTTTTCGTTGCTGCCCACCGCACGCGCATACTTGCGCGCCACCAGTGCGACATGCCTCGGAGCTTGCGCTGGTTCGTATTTGAGCATCAGGTCAGCCATCTCATTGGATGCCTGGGCAATCCATCGCAGCCTCTCGCTGGCGTCTGGCGACGCATGGGCGGGCGGTGCACCGACCGGGTGCGTCATGCAATTGAGAATGCTCTCGGGAAAGCACCATGCATTGGCAATGCCGAGGCCCAGGTTCTCATAACTCAGTCCGAGCACCTCCAGCGAGGCAGCACGCTCGGACACGGGAGCACTGGCGCTTTGCATCAATCCCCGGATCTGTTCAGCCTCTTCGCCGAAATAAAACTGTGTCAGCAATCGACCCAGATTCCGGAACATGCTGCCGATAAATGCTTCTTCCGCTTCCTTCACCGAGCCGCTCATCTCCGCACCGAGCGTACCGGCCAGCAGGGAGCGCACAAGCTCATCCTTCATCTGGGCCGCGTGCGCCTTGTCCTGCATGTGTTCCAGCAGCACCAGACTCAGGGCCATATTGCGAATGCCTTTGAAGCCGACCAGATTCACCGCGCGCGATACCGTGCTGATGCCGCCACGGGCATAGTGGGCGCTGTTCACCACCCGCAGCAACTTGTTGGTGAGTGCCACATCGCGCAGAATCTGGTTGGTGAGACTCCCGACACTTTCGGTCTCGGAATTGGCCATGCTCTGGATGCGCATCACCGACTCCGACATCGCCGGAAAATCCGACTTGTGGCGCATCCGGCGCATCAGGAATTCCAGCGTGCCGCCGGCGCCGGACGGTCCCGATGCAGGCTCGCCGGGCTTCGGATCGCGCCAGGCACTCAGCGCATGGAAAAAGCTGCGCGCGTCGGGAAAGCGCTGCAGCGGGTCACGCACCAGTGCCCGGTTCACCAGCGAGCGCAAGGTGTCGTCCACATCCGCCCCCACCGTCGCTGGCAGCACCAGTTGCTCGTGGGCCAGCCGGTACATGGCGCGGTCCGGATCTGCCTCATGGACCAGCGGTTTGCCCATGAGCAACTCCGCCAGCACCAGGCCGCACGCAAACAAATCCATGGATGGCGCCGGCTGCGCGCCGCCAATGGCCTCGGGGGACAGATAACCCACGGTTCCACCCAACTGGACCGGCTCTCCCGCAGCATTGGAGCGGACTCTTGCGGCGATGCCGAAATCCATGATGCGCGCTCGTCCGCCGCCGTCAACCAGAATATTGGAGGGCTTGATATCCCGGTGCACCACCCCTTCGGCATGGGCGACCGCGATGGCATCCAGCACATCCATCAGGTAAGCCACGGCCTCCCGCGCCGGCAACACTCCTTTGCGAGACAGCAGTTGCGCCAGCGTATCGCCGCTCACGTACTCAAAAACCAGATAGGCAAACGCGCCCTCGATGTCCGCCTCGTAGACCGGCACAATATTGGCGTGCTTGACGCGCCCTACGCTGCGCGCCTCCTGCAACCATTGGCCGATGGACTTCTGATCGGCCCCGGCAACCGGATGCAACACCTTGATTGCGACCTCACGCTCCATGCGCGGATCATGCGCCAGCCAGACGGTCGATTGGGCACCCTGTCCTAACAGTCGTCTCAGTTCAAAGCGACCCAGGGTATCGAAGGGTTTCAGCATGGATGGGAAGAAGGGAATGGCTACCGCACTTTAACCGGGTCGAGATGCTTGATGGGGGGCTTGGGGCGGGGTGCTTCGACGCCCCGACCGACCGCGCTGACGTTCATGCTCCATCGCGTTTCAAGGTCGTCCGAGCTTTTCCTTGCCAGTGTGTTTGGCCTCGTCCATGCGGTCGGCACTTCGCTGCGCCGAAAGGGTCTGTCCCTGTGGCGTCGCCGCGCGAGGGGGAGGCGCGGCAGCCTTCACCTGGGCGCGGGCGCGCCATTGGGCAATCA
>JBBRVD010000131.1:0-10815 GCA_038247175.1 Burkholderiales bacterium
CGTCGGCGTGACGTTGCAGCCGCTGGTGCAGTCGGTCGACATGCACCCGATCCAGTTCGCGATCATCGGCATCGTCTCGCTCGCGTTCGGCCTGGTGACACCGCCGTATGGCCTGTGCCTGATGGTGGCGTGTTCGGTGGCTAAAGTGCGACTGCGTTATGCAATCAAGGACACCCTGATCATGCTGATTCCGATGCTGCTGGTGTTGGTGGGCCTGATCCTGTGGCCCGAGGTCACGCTGTTCCTGCCCAATCTCATCTCGCCCGAACTCGTCAAGTGAGCCCATCATGCAAAAGGCAACCGACTTCACGTTGAAAGATAAGAACGCACTGGTCATCGGTGGCACCAGCGGCATCGGCAAGGCGATCGCACGGGGTTATCTGCAGGCCGGCGCGCAGGTCGTGATTGCCGGGCGCGATGCCGGGAAACTGGCGCGGGCGCTGGCCGAACTCGGCAGCCTGGGGCCGGTCACCGGCTACCAGGCCGATGTCAGCACCGAGGACGGTTTGCGTGGCCTGGTCGGCGTCACGCTGGCGCACATGGGCCACCTGGACGTGCTGGTCAACTGCCAGGGCATCATCGTGCTCAAGCCGGCCGAGGACTTCACCAGCGCAGACTGGGATGCTGTCATCGACACCGACCTCAAGAGCGTGTTTTTTGCCTGCACCGAGGTCGGCCGTCACATGCTGGGGCGCTCAAGCGGCGCCATCATCAATATCGCCTCGCTGGCGTCGCACCGCGGCTGGCCACGCAGCGCCTTGTATGCGGTTGCCAAGGCCGGCGTGCTGAGCCTGACACAGACGCTGGGCGCCGAGTGGGCTGCGCGGGGTGTGCGGGTGAACGCGATCTCGCCCGGTTTTTTCATGACCGAAATCAACCAGGGCAAGATGTCGCCCGAGCGCAAGGCGCTGGCGTTGGCGCGTACCCCGGCGGGGCGTTTCGGCGAGGTCGATGAGCTGGTGGGGGCAGCGATCTACCTTGCCTGCCCGGCGTCCGGCTTTGTGAACGGACAGAGCGTCGCCGTGGACGGCGGATTCCTGGCCACCGGCCTGTAGCGAGAGGGACTCCATGCTGAGAATCGAACCCTTGTCCGATGTGGCCGGCGCGCGCATCGCCGGGCTGGATCTGTCCCGGGACATGGCGAGCGAGCAGTTCGCGCAGATCGAACAGGCCTTGCATGCCTATTGCTTCGTGGTGTTCCCGCGCCAGACCCTGTCGCCGGGGCAGTTTGTGCGATTCTCGTCCTGCTGGGGGCGGGCTGAACCCCATGTCATCGACACGTTTCACCACCCGCAGGACGCCAACATCCTGATCCTGTCGAACCTGCGCCGCAATGGCCAGCCGATCGGTCTGCTCGATGCCGGCACTTATTTCCACACCGACTATTCCTATCTGACGGTGCCGGCTCGTTGCACCCTGTTGCATGCGATCCAGATGCCGCGTGAGCGCAGCGGCACCACGTTTGCGAACCAGACGCGGGCGTATGCCGATCTTTCGGCAGACATGCGTGCGCGTATCGACCCGATGGTGGTCCGGCACCACTACGGCAACCGCGATGACCTGAATGAACAGTCCCGCACCGTGGCATCGGTGCTCAGCGACAGCCAGAAGAAAAAGGTCGACTGGGTGCGCCATCGGCTCGTGCGGCCGCATCCGCATACCGGCGTGAAGTCGCTGTACGGCGTCTCCGGCAGTTCGTTCGGCATCGACGGTATCGACGACGTACAGGCCGTGACCCTGCTCGACGAACTCAAGGCGCATGCCACGGCGCCCCGCTACCAGCACACCTACCAATACAGCATCGGCGACGTCATGGTGTGGGACAACGCCCAGTTGCTGCACGCGGCCCCGCTGACCGACCTGACGCACGCGCGCACCTTGTGGCGCATCACGGTCAAGGAGGCGTCCTGACACGGGCGCCATGCACGAAAAAGCCGGTACCCGGTACCGGACCCCGGGTGCAGCCTCAGGCCGCGACCAGGCGATGGTGCCGCCGGATGTGTACCCAGGCCAGCAGCAGCGAAACCGTTTGCAAGGCTGCACAGAAATAAAACGGTGCCCCGATACGCCAGTCGCCCTGCGGCAGGTGCGATACCGCGGCCAGCAGCGGTGCACCGATCATCGGTGCCAGCACCGCCATCAGGCTGCCCAGCGAGCTGACCGCGCCCAGGGTCTGACCCTGGCTGACGCTGTCGGCAGCAGCCGAGATCATGCTGTTGACCGCCGCCGTGACCGTGCCGCCAAGCAGGTTGACGCCAATCACCGCGAACATCATCCAGCCCTCGGTGGCGGCGCCCCACAGGCCATACGCCAGCGCGGACGACAACAGGCCCAGCACCGCCAGTTTTTGCGGGGTAAACCAGCGCAGCAGGTGGCGCATCAGGAAACCCTGCACCAGCACCGAGGACACGCCGACGGCGGCCAGCGACCAGCCATTCTCCAGCGGCCCCCAGCCAAACTTGAACGTGGTGTACAGCACCCAGGTGGTGTACAGCATGAACTGCGCCAGGCCGCTGAACGCCACCACGCCGACCAGCGGGCCCACCCCACGCAACTGCGTCAGCTTGCGCAGCGCGCTCAAAGGGTTGGCGCTGCGCCAGTCGACGTTCTTGCGCCCGTGCTCCGGCAACGACTCCGGCAACACGAAGTATCCATACACCAGATTGAGCATCGTCAGGCCACCGGCGACCAGGAACGGCAACTGCAGGTTGATTGCGCCGAGCAGGCCGCCCATCACCGGTCCGACGATGAAACCCACGCCCATCATCGCCCCGAGCAGACCGAATCGGCGCGCGCGGTCGTGCGGCTCGGTGATGTCGGCGACATAGGCATTGGCGACCGCCGCATTGGCCTGCATCGCGCCGCCCATCAGGCGCGCGGCGACCAGCATCCAGATCTGGGTTGCGAATGCGGTCAGGAAAAAATTCACGCCCAGGCCGAAAAATCCGAACAGCAGCACCGGGCGGCGACCATATCGGTCGGACAAGGCTCCCAGCACCGGCGAGGCCAGGAAACTTGCGATACCGAACGCGAACGCCACCACACCATACCAATAGGCCTGGTCCGCCTGTGACGTGCTGAACGATCCGACCAGTGCCGGCAGCACCGGGATGATCAGGCCGATCGCGAGCATGTCGATCAGCACCGTGATCATGATGAACGGCATCGCGGCCTGGCGCGCAGAGCGGGGGGAAGAGATCGGCATGGTGGAGTGTCAAGCTGCCGGCGGCATGCGCGTTGGCGCGGCGCCCCGGCGGGCCGCTTGATCTCAGTTGGCGGTATCGATCGGCTTGAGCGCGGTGCCGAAATGCTCGTGCAAGGGCTCGTGGCCCAGCGGCGGGAAGTCGATCGCCGCCGTCGGCACGTCGTGTTCGGGCAGGTTGTCCAGCAGATGGCGGATCAGCGTGATGCGGCCTCGACGCTGGTCATTGAAGTCCACCAGTGTCCAGGGCGCATGCGGCTTATGGGTGGCGCGCAGCATGGCGTCGCGGGCGCGGCCGTAATCGGCATATTTGGAGCGCGCCTGCAGGTCGACCGGGCTGAGTTTCCAGCGCTTGAGCGGATCGGCCAGCCGGTCGGCAAAGCGTTCTTCCTGCTGCGTCTGGTCCACGGTCAACCAGTATTTGAAGAGCAGGATGTCGTCATCGACCAGCAACTGCTCGAACACCGGAACCTGCTTGAGAAAGGCCTTGGCCTCGGCTTCGCTGCAATAACCCATGACCCGCTCCACGCCGGCCCGGTTGTACCAGCTGCGGTCCAGCAGCACGATTTCGCCAGCCGCCGGAAGATGCGCCGCGTAACGCTGGAAATACCACTGGCTGCGTTCCCGGTCGCTGGGTTTGGCCAGCGCCACCACCTTGCACTGGCGCGGATTGAGCGTCTCGGCAATCGCCGAGATGACGCCACCCTTGCCCGCGGTGTCACGGCCCTCGAACACGATGACCAGCCGCTTGCCGGTGTGTTGCAGCCAGCGTGCCATGTCGTTGAGCTGTAACTGCAGGGGCCCGAGCCATTCCGCGTAGGCGGCTTTGCCCAGCTTGTCCGGGCTGCCGGGTCTGTCCGACTTCTTTGCTTTGGATATCTTCATGGACCGATCGTAACGGAGGCAAGGACGGATGGCATCGCGGTGCGATACTGGCTGCGATGGGCAGTGGCAGCAAAAGGGGCAGGCCGTTTCTGGCGGGGGTAGCTTGATCCGCAAGCGGTATTCGGTTGGGTCCCTGCAATGGTCGACCTGGCAGAGCGCATGAAGCGACGTACCAGCAGTGCGCGCGCAAGCCAGGCGCTGCGTACCCTGCACTCGAATGGCTGGATTTCCTTTATGACGATGCAAATCCCAGCCGCAAGAAGCGGTTCCTGAGCCTGGCCTACCGCTGCGCACCGAGCCGCTTTCACCGCGACATCGTTCTGGTGGAGCGCAAGGTTGCGCACGGGCCAGGCACTGGCCTGGTGCCGGCGGCATGCTCGCCCAGCGTGAATTTGTTTGCAAAAATCGCCGACAAACCCAGAAATAGGCCTAAATTCCGGTTCAGTTGTGCCGTTAAGGAGTCAACGAGCGGCGAAATCCCTGCTCAGTCACCCAAGGCCTGTTCCACCATGCAACTGCCCTCCGTCGATCGACAACCCGGTGCACGCCCTGCTGGCGTGGACCTGGTTTCGTCCAACGGGAACAAGGTGATCCCGGTGGCGCCGGTCAATCCGCCAGTGGTGCCGACACCTTCAGCGGTGGCCAACCCCGTCGGCGTGGTGAACAAGATCGGCGAGACCGCCCCGACCGAGAACCCGGTTTATAACTCCGTTCACCAGAGCGTTCCGGACCCGATCCGGCGTGGCAGGGAGACGGCTGCCGAACCGAACGACTGGACGATCAAGCGTGCGGAGCCGGAAAAAGTCGAGGAGCCACCTCCGGTGCCGCTGCACCAGCTCCTGCTCGATTTCATCAAGTCGATGTGGCAGGCCAGCGGCATGGCGGTCGAAGTGGCACAGGCCCAGAAGCAGAACACGCAGCTGAACCCGGCCAATCCGAATATCGCTGCGGGCGAAATCGCGCGCGAAAACCTGACCTACCAGCCCAGCAAGATCAAGAAGTCCGAGAACATCTGACCGGCACACTAACTTTCACGTTAACCCGGCACACCAACCCGGCACAGGTGACGGCCGGCCGCATCGGCTGGGGCCATTGCGGCGCGGCTACCATCGCAGCATGCATACAAGCGCTCTGGTGTTGTTCTCCGGTGGGCAGGACTCCACCACCTGCCTGGCCTGGGCGCTGAACCGGTACGAGCGGGTGGAAACCATCGGCTTCGACTACGGCCAGCGTCACCGGGTGGAACTGGACGCGCGGCTGGTGGTGATGGACCAGCTGCGCCGGCAGTTCCCGCACTGGGGCCGCAAGCTGGGCGAGGACCAGGTGCTGGATCTGGCAGTGCTGGGTCAGATCAGTGAGTCATCGCTCACGCGGGAAACCGCGATGCGTATGGAATCGACTGGATTACCCAGCAGCTTCGTGCCAGGCCGCAACCTGGTGTTCCTGACCCTGGCCGCGGCGCTGGCCTACCGGCGCGATCTGCAGGTGCTGGTGACCGGCGTCTGCGAAACCGACTTTTCCGGTTATCCGGACTGCCGCGACGATACCGTCAAGGCGATGCAACTGGCGCTGTCACTGGGCATGGACCGGCGCTTTTTGCTTGAAACCCCGTTGATGTGGATCGACAAGGCGCAGACCTGGGCGCTGGCCGAGCGCCTCGGCGGTCAGGTTTTGATCGACCTGGTTGTGGAACAGACCCACACTTGTTACCTGGGCGATCGCTCGCAGCGCCATGCCTGGGGCTATGGCTGCGGCAGTTGCCCGGCTTGCGAGTTGCGGGCGCGCGGTTTTGCGCAGTTCTCGGCCCGGCCGGGCACGGGCGGCTAGATCACGCCGGTCTTCAGCGCGTAACGCGCTGGAGCGCCCGGTTCGGTCGCCTGCAGTTCCCAGTGCCGGTCGTGGAAGGCAGCCACCGAGGCGCGGTGGGCAATCGAGACGATGCCGCCGCCGGCCTTGTCGACCATGGCCAGCAGCTTGCGGTACACGGTCTCCTCGGTTTGCGCGTCCAGCGCGCTGGTGGCCTCGTCGGCAAACACCCACTGGGGTTGCTTGAGCAGCACCCGCGCGATCGCCAGGCGTTGCTTCTCGCCGCCCGAGAGTTTCTGGCTCCAGGCATCGACCCGGTCCAGTTCGCTGGCCAGGTTCGGCAGCAGCGCCTCGCTGAGTGCGGCCTGCATCTCGGCATCCGGATAGCGGTTGGCCGGCTCCGGGTAGGCCAGCGCATCGCGCAGCGTGCCATTGGGAAAATACGGTTGTTGCGGTATGAACATGCTGTTGCGGCTGCGCTGTATGTCGCCACCGGCGTAAGGCCAGATGCCGGCCAGCGTACGGAACAAGGTCGATTTGCCACTGCCGGACGGGCCTTGCAGCAGGACGTGGTCTCCCGCAGCCACCTGCAGCGTGGTGTCCGCCAGCAGCGGCGTGCCGTTGGGCAGGGTGATTTCCAGATGGCGCGCTGCCATGGCCTCTCCGTCGATCATCTGCAAACGCTCGTTACCCGCTTCGGCCGTCGCGATCGCATCGTCGAAACCGGTCAGGCGGTCGGTCGTGGCGCGCCACGCGGCCAGGCTGCTGTAGTTGTCGACGAACCAGCTGAGCGAGTCCTGCACCCGGCCGAAGGCCGAGTTGATCTGCATCAGGCCGCCCAGGTTGATGCCGCCGCTGAAGTAGCGGGGCGCGGCAATGATCATCGGAAAGATCACGGCCGCCTGGCCGAAAAAGGTTGTGAACCAGATCAGGCTCTTTTGCGCCTTGATCAGTTGCAGGTAGTTCGACAGTACCGCAGTGAAACGCGTGCCCAGGTGTTCCTTCTCGACGCTCTGACCTCGGTCCAGCGCGATTGCTTCGCTGTATTCCCGCACCCGCACCATGTGGTGACGGAAATCCGCCTCCCGCCGCTGCTGTTCGAAGTTCAGCTGGATCTGGCGCCGCCCGATGTAGTGGGTGAGCACGCTGCCGACCAGGCAATACAGGATCGCCATCCAGACCATGAAGCCGGGAATCGTCACGTCCCGGCCCGCCAGGTTGAAGCTGAAAGTGCCCGACAGGCCCCACAGGATGCCGACAAAACTTGCCAGCGTGACGGTGGCGTTGAGTACGCCCATTGCCAGGCTGATGGTCTGGCTGGTGAACTGGTTGACGTCCTCCGAGATCCGCTGGTCGGGGTTGTCGGCCTTGATGCCGGCCTCGCTGGCGAAACGGGCCAGTTCCATGCGATAGAACGCGTCGCCGCCCAGCCAGCGCCGCAGGTAGTAGCCGGTCATCCAGCGCCGCCACTCCATCTCCAGCAGCTGCGTCAGGTAGAAGCGGTAGACCGCGATCACGATCGCGATGAAGGCCAGATAGCTGAAGCGCCCGATCTGGCTCCAGAATGCGGCCTGGTCCTTGGCCTCCAGTGCGCTGTAGAACAGGTTGTACCACTGGTTGAACAACACGGCCATGTATACCGAGGCCAGGTTCAGCGCGATGATGGCTGCGAGCATGCTGCGCGCGCGCCATTTCTGCTCGGACTGGAAATACGGTGCCGACAGTTGCAGCACCCGTGCCGCAAAAGCCCTGAAACTGGCGAGTTTGTCGCGCATGCCCATGTGAGGACCTCGTGAAGCAAAAAAAAGCCAGCAGGCCTGGCGTCAGAAAGGGGGGTTCGAAATACCGCTGGCCACATGGCCGGAAGGTACATGGCGCGCGGCAGACTCGATATGGCCGGTCTGGTCGTCGAAGAAGAAATCGGGCTCGAACTCGCGCAGGAATTCGCCCTTGGCCAAGCCACCGAGAAACATCGCCTCGTCGACCTCGATGTTCCAGTTCATCAGCGTGCGGATGGCCCGTTCATGGGCCGGCGCGCTGCGGGCCGTGACCAGCGCGGTGCGCACACGCATGGTCGGCGTGCTTTCCTGCTGCAACCGGTGCAGCGCGGCCAGCAGCGGCTTGAAAGGGCCTGCCAGCAGGGGCTGCGCGGCCTTTTCGATCTCATGCTGCTGAAATGCACTCAGGCCCTGCGCCTGGTAAACGCGTTCGGCCTCGTCGCTGAACAGCACCGCGTCGCCGTCGAACGCAATCCGCACCTCGCTCGGATGCGCTTCGCTGGCGCGGGCCGATTGCGGATAAACCTGCGCCGCCGGAACGCCGGCCTCGAGCGCGGCGCGCACGTCGCTCAGGTGGGCCGACAGGAACAGGTTGGCGTGCAGCGGCCTGAGGTAACGCCATGGCGGCTGGCCGCGGGTGAAGCTGCCGCGCTGGATGGCCAGGCCGTAGTGCTTGGCCGACCGGAACACCCGCATGCCCGAGACCGGGTCGTTGCGCGAGAGGATCACCACCTCGACGGGCTGCGACGCGGGGCGTGCGGCGGTATCGCCGGCAGCGGCCTGCACCGTCTGGTTGAAGGCAAGCAGCTTGCGCACCAGTGAAAAAGCGACACCGGGCTTGGCCGGCAGTTCCAGCCGGTCCAGTTGCAGCTGCATGTAGGCCTTGTCGCGATGCGGGCCGTCGCCTTGCTCGAACACCGTGTTCTCCTCCTCGAAGTCGAACAACGCGCGTGACGAGATCGCCACCACCAGTTTGCCTTCGAGTGACGCGCTCATGACAGATGCTGCTGCAGAAACATCCGGTAGGCCGGATTGCCGGTTTCCTCGACGTACGGGTAAGCGAGCTCGCCCAGGAATGCGGCAAAGGCCTTCGCGTCGGTCGCTGGCACCTGCAGGCCGACCAGGATGCGGCCGTAATCGGCGCCCTGGTTGCGGTAATGGAACAGGCTGATGTTCCAGCCCGGCTGCATCAGGCTCAGGAACTTCATCAGCGCGCCCGGCCGCTCGGGGAAAACGAACCGCAACAGCCGCTCGTCGCGTGCCAATGCCGAAGGGCCGCCCACCATGTGGCGGATATGTTCCTGCGCCAGATCGTCGTGGGTCAGATCGATGGCCTCGAAGCCATGCCTGTTGAAGTTGGCCGCGATCTTGCCGCTTTCGCCCTTGCCGTGGGTGGTCACGCCGACAAATACATGGGCCCGGTTCGCATCGCTGATGCGGTAGCTGAATTCGGTCACGTTGCGCGCTCCGCCGGGCAGGTCGCCGATCACCTGGCAAAAACGCCGGAAACTGCCCCGTTCCTCGGGGATCGTCACCGCGAACAAGGCCTCGCGTTCCTCGCCGACTTCGGCGCGCTCGGCCACAAAACGCAGCCGGTCGAAGTTCATGTTGGCGCCGCACAGGATGGCGGCGTAGGTCTCGCCACGGGTCTTGTGCGTCGCCACGTATTGCTTGATCGCCGCCACCGCCAGCGCACCGGCCGGCTCGACAATGCTGCGGGTGTCGATGAATACATCCTTGATGGCCGCGCAGACGGCGTCGGTGTCCACCGTCATGAAGTCATCCACCAGGTTGCGCACGATGCGAAAGGTCTCCACGCCCACCAGCTTGACGGCGGTGCCGTCCGAAAACAGTCCCACGTCCGGAAGCACCAGGCGTTTTTTCGCGCTGACCGAACGCATCATTGCGTCCGAATCGCTCATCTGCACGCCGATGACCTTGACCTCGGGCCGCACCGCCTTGATGTAGTTGGCCACGCCGGAGATCAGGCCGCCGCCGCCGATGGCCACGAACACCGCATGCAGTTCGCCCTGGTGCTGGCGCAGGATTTCCATCGCCACCGTGCCCTGGCCGGCAATCACGTCCGGGTCGTCGAAGGGATGCACGAAAGTAAGACCCTGCTGCTGCTGCAATGCGACCGCATGGTCGTAGGCGTCGGAGTAGCTGTCGCCGAACAATACTGTCTCGCCGCCCAGGGCCTTGACGGCGTCCACCTTGAGCTGCGGCGTGGTGGTGGGCATCACGATCACGGCGCGCGTGCCCAGCTTGTGGGCGCTCAGCGCCACGCCTTGTGCGTGGTTGCCGGCAGACGCGCAGATCACGCCGCGCGCCAGTTCGTCGGCGCCCAGTTGCACCATCTTGTTGTAGGCGCCGCGCAGCTTGAAACTGCGCACCGGTTGCTGGTCCTCGCGTTTAAGCAGGACCTTGTTGTGCATGCGACGGCTCAGCTGCTTGGCCGGCTCCAGCGGTGTTTCCACCGCCACGTCGTAGACGCGGGCAGTCAGGATCTTTTTCAGGTAGTCGGCAGGGGTCAGGGATTTGGGTTTCATGGGGCGCGCTTGCAGGCCTTGGATGATAAGCGCCGTGCCCTTAGGTGAAAATGACGTTCGGTCGCGCCGACCGAGATGGCGCCCTTTCACCTTTTTTGGAGATCGACTCACCATGGAATGCACCGTCAGCTGGACCGGACACGCGGGCACCCGTTCCGGCATGGGTTTTCTGGCCGAGACCGGCTCCGGCCATACGCTGGTGATGGACGGCGCGCCGGACGCCGCCAAGCCCGAGAACGGTGGCCAGAACCTGGCGCCGCGCCCGTTGGAGACCCTGCTGGCCGGCACCGGCGGCTGCACCGCCTACGACGTGGTGCTGATCCTCAAGCGCGGACGTCATGACGTGCACCAGTGTTCGTGCAAACTCACGGCCGAACGGGCCGAGGCCGATCCGCGGGTGTTCACCGCGATCCACATGCATTTCAGCGTCAGCGGAAAGGGCATTCCCGCAACTGCGGTCGAACGGGCGATCGCGATGAGCCACGAGAAATACTGCTCGGCCAGCATCATGCTGGCCAAGACGGCCCGCATCACGACCAGTTTCGAGCTGGCCGAGGCCTGAGCGAGGCCTGAGCGGGGCCTGAGCAAGGTCTGA
>JBBRVD010000132.1:0-10809 GCA_038247175.1 Burkholderiales bacterium
CACCCGCTGGCTCGAGCCCTGCAGGCGGTTATTGAGCGACATCAGCTCGATGTAATAACGCTGCGCCCCAGCGGGGTCGACCGCCAGCGAATTGGTGTCGGCCCAGGTCATGGAAAACGGGCGCGTCACCCGGGCCGCACGGATGCTGTCGACGCTGGTCCTGGGCAGCAGCTGCGGGGTTGCGACCTCCGACCCCGGGTCGGGAGTGGATGCGGGGTCAGGCGCGCTGAAAGCTGTATTGCCGAAGTTCGTTGCGGTGGACAACCAGCGCTCCGCGGCCGACACTGCGGTCTCGGCATTGTTCAGCGCGCTGTCCTCGAACTGCACATTGCCGGCGAGCTTGTACTGGGTGTCCGAGGTGCTGACCGCAGTGATGCCGATCATCATGATCAGCACCAGCACCAGCAAGGCAATGACCAGGGTCGCGCCCTTTTGGCGACCGGGCATGGAGGCGGAAATAGCGGAGTGCATCGCAAGCCCCTTCAATTGCGCAGTTGAACCACGGTGGAAAAAACCTGCCGACGGAACCCGTCGTTGACCACATAGTTCTGGTCGCCCATGTTGTAGGTCGTGGTGTTCGCATAACCGGGCTCGGGCGCGGAGCTGCGGGCCAGCAGCCAGATACGCACCGAATTGACGTCCTCCCAGGCGACACCGGCCGCGTCGGACGATGATCCCGGCAGCACATCGACATACTGGGTGTCCGGTGCGGTGCTTCGCCGCCCGTACTGCACCTGCAGATGCTCGATGCCGCTGGCCACCAGCTCGCGCGCCATCGTGCCGTCGGGCAGCAGCGATATCCGCACCAGGGCCGGCACGCGCGGCGACTCGGCCGCCGACACGGTGAACGGGCTGATGTAGTAGACATGGGTCTGCAGCGCGAAACTCGCGACCGGCCGCGACGTTCCAAAATCCGGTGGGACCGGCGCACCGGCGGTGGCACGGAACAACTGGCCACGCTCGTAGGTTGACTGGAAGTACACGGTATTCGCCGCCAGCGCGGCTACCGGCGCGTCGGACAGTCGCCGAACCACCAGCACATCGTCGCCGTTGGAATAGTTGGCGGCTGGAATACAGTTGGCCGCAAACGGATTGTTGTTGTTTGCACCCCAGACACCCTGGCGCAGGTTCGCCAGAAAGGCACTGACGGACGCGCCAGCCTCGGTACCAAAACAGCCAACGGTATTGGCCGGCGCAACCCAGGGCCCTGGCGGCCCGGGTTCGGCCCAGGTGTACCCCCTGAATCCGGCCTCGCGCATCTCCTGCTTCATCGAATTGAGCGCGTAACGCCCGTTCGTCATCAGCTCCGATGTACGGTCGTTGCTGCGCGAGTTGCCCGCGTTCGATGCCAGCACCCCCACCAGGCCCGCCAGAATGCCAAGCCCGATCGTGATCGAGATCAACATCTCGATCAGCGTGAAACCGCGCTGGCGATCCTGCACCGGCCTGCGAACGGGAATGGACGATCGTGACGTCAAGGTCAGGCTCACAGTCTGGCTAATGGTCTGGCTGATGGTCTGGCTCATGGCATCAATCGAACACGGTTCGGGTGGCGGTGTAGAAGAAGCGTTCGCCGGTACCCGCCGCGTTGACACCGACGTCGGAACCTGCGACGAACGACTGGGCGGTGTCCACCATGCGGTCGACCCAGCTGATGCGGATCGTGTAGGTCGACGGGTTGCCGGCCGTGGTCTGAGTCACCGTCCATTCGCTCTGCGGCAGCGTGGTGGATACCGCGTTTTGCCATTGCGAGAGGTCATATGCCGCCAATTCGACTGCACTACAGACACCGACAGTGCAACCATTGTTGATCGCCGTGGGCACGCCCGAGGCGGGTGTGGCGTAGGTTCCGGCAATCGCTGCCTGGCGGTTGGCCTCCATCCGCTCGGCCAGGTCCGACACCAGAAAGACCGCCTGCGTCCGGAACTGGCTTCCCTGGTTCAGGCGCATCGAATACGCCTGCAGCCCGGCGGTGCCCAGCAAGGCCAGCGAGATGATCAGCAGGGTCACCAGGACCTCGATCATCGAGAAACCCCGCTGGCGGCGGACACCGCATGCGGCAACAGATCGGCCTTCGGGCTTTTTCATGATGGACACACCTGTGAGCCGGGCGGTGGAGGAAGCTTGAGCATGTTGCCGGTGCGCAAGATACAGACCTTGCGGGGCACCGCGCCAGTCCAGACGCCGCCGAGGTCGAAGTCGGCGGCGGCCGCCACCGCGCTGTTCGGGCTGAAGCGGACAAAGACGACCGGCGAGGCGAGCGTCAACGAGGCGTCCAGCGGCGGGCGCACGATGATCGGGTTGGGATCTGCGGCGGAGCTGGCAGCACATTGGCCGACCACGAGACCTTCGATGCACACGAGCCATCCCGCGCGCCAGTCGAACGGCGGCCCCGCGCTGGCCTCGCAATCAGTTCCGGCGGCATCGCGCCGGCACACCAGCATGCGGGTGTTGCGCTTGATCGCCTCGCCACGCGCCTGGTTCAGGTCATTGACGACCAGTGCCGTGGCCGAGTTGAGCCTGCTCGTATTGAGCATGTCGCGCATCGACGGCACGGCGATCATTGCCAGCACGGCGCCGATCGCCAATACCATCAGCAATTCAATCATCGTGAAGCCGCGCTGCAGCAGGGGTTGATAACGCATGGCCGCAAGGCTAACGCATGCCCGCGTCGATGGGTCCGACCAATGGACGAACGGTCGAACTCGGCGCACAGACGGCGAAAGCGGGTCCCGGGTAGAGCCGAAAATCGGCTGTCGCCACAACCGATGGAGTATTCCCATGGCCTTTTCGAAGGTGTACGCCCTGCTCACTGCTGCAATCATCGGCATGGCCACCGGATGCACAGGCGCGTGGGCCCAGAGCGAGACGGACGTCAACGCCCGGATCCGCGCGCGGGTGGCGGAGGCAAAACTGCTTGCGCTTCCCAAGCCGCCCGCTGGCGTGCGCGATCTGCACTGGAGCCAGATGTCGCCACCGGGCTGGGACGCCGTCCAATTGTTGCGCGACCATCACGTCCATGACCATGATGACGCCGCAAATACCCGTCCGTCCTTTGCGCCAGACCGGCGCGCAGCCATTGCACGTACCAGCCTGCGCCAGGAATGGGACTCAGCCCCGACCGTGCCGGAGATCATCGATACGCCGGTTCGCCTGTTCGGGTTGCCGATTCTGCTGGATTCCAGCCAAGGCCTATCCAAAAGCATCTTGCTGGTTCCCTACCTCAGTGACGGCGATCGTCGGCCCCATCCGCCGGCCAACCAGATGGTCGTGGTGTACCTCAAGCCAGGATTGCCGCGCAACCTGGAACGGACGCCGGTCTGGATCACCGGGAGCCTTTACCCGGTTCGCACTCCGACCGCGCTGGGCCAGGCGGCCTATCTGATGCCCGATGCAAAATGGCATAAATATCCGTTCCCGGAGTATCCGCTGCCACGTTACGCGCTACCCCGCTGACCCGACCGGCGCAGACCCCCGTCGGCGGCCCGGCCCGAACCGCATTGCCTGCACATGAACGCATCACACGGTCCACCGGATCATCCCATTCAGAGGGCTTTGGCCCTGGCCCGCAGTGCGATCGGCCTGTCGGAGCCCAATCCCCGAGTCGGCTGCGTGCTGGTCGGTGCCAGCGGCGACATAGTGGGGTGCGGACATACCCAGGGCGTTGGCGGCCCGCACGCTGAAATCATGGCTCTGCGCGATGCCCAGGACAGGGGACAGTCCGCCCGCGGCGCCACGGCTTACGTCACCCTGGAGCCCTGTTCGCACCACGGACGTACCGCACCGTGTTGCGACGCCCTGGTGGCAGCCGGCGTGGTGCGGGTCGTCGCCAGCATCATCGACCCCAATCCCATGGTGGCCGGACAAGGCCTGGCGCGACTGCGCGCCGCCGGTATCGACGTCGTCGTAGGCCCGGGGGCTGCCGAGTCGCGCGAACTCAATATCGGCTTCTTCAGCCGCATGGTCCGCCGCATGCCCTGGGTACGGCTCAAGGTGGCCGCCTCGCTCGACGGCCGCACGGCGCTGGACAACGGCGCCAGCCAATGGATCACCTCAGCCCCGGCGCGGGCCGATGGCCATTCCTGGCGTGCCCGCGCCGACATCATCCTGACCGGCATCGGCACCGTGCGCGACGACGATCCACGATTGGACGTGCGGCTAGACACGGTGCACCGCCAGCCCCGGCTGGTGGTGGTGGACAGCCGGCTCGAAACGCCCGTCCGGGCGCGGCTGTTCGACGCGCCGCGCAGCGTCACGCTGTACGCCGCCAGCGCCACGCCCGAGCGGCTGCAGGCCCTTTCCGCCCGTGGGGCACACGTGGTGCAGATGCCAAGCCGAGCACCCGGCACCGAATCCAAGGTCGATCTGCAAGCCATGCTGGCCGACCTGGCCCGCGCCGAAACCAATGAAGTGCATGTGGAAGCCGGCCACAAGCTCAACGGCTCGCTGCTGCGCGAGGGCCTGGTCGATGAACTGCTGGTCTACCTGGCACCCAAACTCATCGGCCAGGGACGCTCCATGGCCGAGTTCGGCCCGCTCTGCACACTGCAAGACAGCCTTGCACTGCATTTCCTGTCCACCGAGATGATCGGCCCCGACCTGCGCATCCTCGCGCGGGTGGTGGGGAGGGATAAATTCTGAAACCTTGTGGGTCAGATCAAGAATTGCGCAGCAATTTTGCTCTGACCCCAACATTTTGTCGGATGTCCGGCTGTTCGCCTTGTGGGTCAGATCAAGAATTGCGCAGCAATTTTGCTCTGACCCCAACATTTCGTCGGATGTCCGGCTGTCCGGATGCCCCGGCATCCCTTCTCCCCCAACCCCTGCCGCAGCGCACCTAAAATACCCCGATGTTCACAGGAATCATCACCGGCGTCGGGCGCATCGCTGCCATCGGCGCGTTGGGCGACTCGTCCGCGCACGGCAAGCGGCTGCATCTGCACTGCCCGCCGGGCTACCTCGATGATGTGGCACCGGGCGACAGCATCGCGCTCAACGGCGCCTGCATGACGGTTACCGGCTTCGACGCAGCCGCATCCACATTCGACGTCGATGTATCCGCAGAGTCGCTGGACAAGACCGCCGGACTCGACCAGATCGGGCCGGTCAACCTGGAGAAAGCCCTGCGCGCGCACGACCGGCTGGGAGGTCATATCGTGTCAGGCCATGTGGACGGTGTGGGCCAGGTCGCCGCGCTCGATCCGGTTGGCGAGAGCTGGGAACTGCGCCTCACGGCCGCGCGATCGCTGGCCCGGTTCATGGCGTACAAGGGCTCGATCACTGTCAACGGCGTCAGCCTGACCGTGAACCAGGTTCGCGACACCGACTCGGAATGCGAGATCAGCATCAACCTGATCCCGCACACACTGCATAACACCGCCCTGGGGTCGCTCAAGCGCGGCTCCCGGGTCAATCTGGAGATCGACTTGATCGCTCGGTATGTCGAACGCATGCTCGCCGCCGGCGTCGCACCTCCGCAACACGGTGCGCAAACGGCCATGGCCATCGCACAGGGCTCCGGAGTCCGGTCATGAACAGCCGCATTCCCGCTCCCATTTCTTCCATCGAGGACATCGTCACCGACCTGCGTGCCGGTCGCATGGTGGTGCTGATCGACGAGGAAGACCGTGAGAACGAAGGCGACCTGATGCTGGCGGCCGACCATGTCAGCGCGCAGGCGATCAACTTCATGGCCCGCTTCGGTCGCGGACTGATCTGCCTGACGCTGACCAGGGAACGGTGCGACCGGCTGCAGTTGCCACCGATGGCCGCGCGCAATGGCGACAAGAAAGGCACCGCGTTCACGGTGTCGATCGAAGCCGCCGAAGGCGTGACCACCGGCATCTCGGCAGCCGACCGCGCCCGCACCGTGCAGGCAGCCGTGGCAAGCAACGCCGTCCCCGGCGATCTGGTGCAGCCGGGCCACATCTTCCCGCTGCAGGCGGTCGACGGCGGCGTGCTGCTGCGCGCCGGCCATACCGAGGCCGGCTGCGACCTCGCGCAGTTGGCCGGCTGCAGCCCGTCGGCGGTGATCTGCGAGATCATGAAGGACGACGGCACCATGGCGCGCCTGCCCGACCTGCAGTTGTTTGCCGCCGAACACGGCCTGAAGATCGGCACCATCGCCAGCCTGATCGAATATCGCAGCCGCGTCGAATCGCTGCTCGAGAAGATCGGCAGCCGCAAGATCGACACCGCCTACGGCAGCTTCACCGCCCACGCATTCCGCGACAAGGCGGGACACGGCGTGCACCTGGCGCTGGTACGTGGCCAATGGCAGGGTGACGACGTCGTCCCGGTGCGTGTGCACGAGCCGCTGTCGGTGCTCGACGCGCTCGAGATCAACCGTACCATGCATTCCTGGAGCCTGGACGCCTGCCTGGCGCGCATGGCGCAACTCGACAAAGGTGTCGTGGTGCTGCTCAACTGCGGCGAGAGCGCGGACCAGCTGCTGGCGCAGTTCGAGGGCACGGCCCGCGCCAGCCATGGGCCAGAACGCGGCCGCATGGATCTGCGCACCTACGGCATCGGCGCGCAAATACTGCGCGAGTGCGGCGTGCACAAGATGGAGCTGATGGGCAATCCGCGCCGCCTGCCGAGCATGGCGGGTTACGGGCTGGAGATCACCGGCTACATCACCCACTGACCTACCGGCAAACCAGGAAACACGATCGTCATGTTCGGCGCAGACAAGGGAAAACTGGAGTCCTCCGACAAGCGACTCGACGGCAGAAAGCTGCGCATCGGCATCGTGCAGGCGCGCTTCAACGAAACCATCACCGGTGCGCTGGCCCGCGCCTGCGAGGACGAATTGCGGGCGCTCGGTGTCGCGGACGACAACATGGTGCGGATCCAGGTGCCCGGCGCTCTTGAAGTTCCGGTCGCCTTGCAGGCGCTGGCCGAGACCGCGCGTTACGATGCGCTGATCGCGCTGGGCTGCATCATCCGCGGCGAGACCTTCCACTTCGAGCTGGTGGCCCAGGAGTCGGGCGCCGGCGTCAGCCGCATCGCGCTGGACTACCAGCTGCCGGTGGCCAATGCGATCCTGACGACCGAGAACCTGGAACAGGCGATCGCGCGGCAGACCGACAAGGGCCGCGACGCGGCGCGGGTTGCCGTGGAAATGGCCAACCTGATGGAAGATATCGGATGAACGACGACACGATCGTGCCGGCTGGCGCGCGTCCCCCGCGGCAAAGCCGCACCGGTGTGACCAGCACCGGAGCACGCAAGGCCGGCAGCAAGTCCGCGCGCACCCGGTCGCGGGAATTCGCTCTGCAGGCGCTGTACCAGCACCTGATCGGACGCAACACGCTGGAGGACATCGACGCCTTCACGCGCGACCTGGCCGGCTTCAACAAGTGCGACCGCATGCATTTCGACGCCTTGCTGCGCGGTATCGTGCGCGACTGCGCCGAGCTCGATACCGTGATACTGCCGCTGCTGGACCGCCCCATGTCCGGTATTTCGCCGGTCGAACATGCGACGATGTGGATCGGCGTCTTCGAGTTGCTGCACTGCATGGACGTGCCTTGGCGGGTGGTGCTCAACGAATGCATCGAGCTGGCCAAGGAATTCGGCGGCACCGACGGGTACAAGTATGTCAACGCGGTGCTAGGCGGCATCGCGCCGACACTGCGCCCGGCAGAGGTTGCCTCCGACCGGGCCCGCAAACCTGCCAGCTGATGGAGCAGACACTGCGCATCTCCAGCCGGGCCCGGCGTGTCGAGCCGTTCTACGTGCTGGAAATGGCCAAGGCCGCCGCGCAGATCGGACAGTCCGCCGCCGCTGCCGGGCGGCCGATGGTGTACCTCAATATCGGCGAGCCCGACTTCACCGCGCCGGCGCTGGTGCGGCAGGCCGCCGAGCGGGCGATCCGCGACGGCTGCACCCAATACACGCAGGCAGTCGGGCTCGAGCCCTTGCGTGAACGCATCAGCCACTGGTACCGCACCCGGTTCGGCCTCGATGTTCCGGCCTCGCGCATCGTGGTCACCGCCGGCGCATCCGCAGCGCTGCAACTGGCCTGCCTGGCGCTGATCGAGGCTGGCGACGAGATCCTGATGCCGGATCCGTGTTACCCGTGCAACCGCCAGTTCGTCAATGCCGCCGACGGGCGCGCGGTACTGGTTCCGACCACCGCCGCGCAGCGTTTCCAGCTCAGTGCCGAGACGGTGGCGCAGAACTGGAAACCCGGCGTGACCCGCGGCGTGTTGCTGGCCTCACCGTCCAACCCCACCGGCACCTCGATCCATCCCGACGAGTTGCGGCGCATCCACGCACTGGTGGCGGGACGCGGCGGCGTCACGATCGTCGACGAAATCTACCTCGCACTGGGTTATGACCCGCTGTATGGCCACAGCGCGCTGGCGGTCGACGCATCGGTGATCAGCATCAACAGCTTCAGCAAATACTTCAGCATGACCGGCTGGCGGCTGGGCTGGCTGGTGGTGCCCGAGTCGCTGGTGCCGGTGATCGAGCGGCTGGCGCAGAACCTGTTCATCTGCCCGAGCACGATTGCGCAACACGCGGCGCTGGCCTGTTTCGAGGACGAGAGCATCGCCGAATACGAGCGCCGTCGCCATGCGTTCCAGGCCCGGCGCGACTACCTGGTGCCAGCGCTCGAATCGATCGGCTTGTCGGTACCTGTCCTGCCCGACGGTGCGTTCTATGTATGGGCCGACTGCGCGCAGGCCTGTGCGCGGCTCGGTGTGCCGGACAGCTGGGAGCTGGCGTTCGCGCTGATGCGCCAGGCCCATGTCGCGGTGACGCCGGGCCGGGACTTCGGCCAGGCGCAGACCGGGCGCTTCATCCGCCTGTCCAGCGCCAGTGCGATGGAGCAGCTTGAGTTGGCGGTGACGCGCCTGCGGAGCCTGCTGGCATGATGCGCGAGAGCGCGGCTGCCCTGTTCGTCGTCACCGACGCCACGCTGAAATACCGCCACCCGGCCCGGCTCGACGGCGAACCCTTGGTTACCACCTGGGTGCTGGAGCCCGGCCGCGCCTGCATGACAATCGGGCAGCAGGTCCGGTGCGGGCCCATCCGGATACCCACCTCGATTGTGAAAGCCCTCTCATGAATCAAGACATGTCGATCCTGCATCTGGTGCTGGGAGCCAGCATCGTGGTCCAGCTTGTCATGTTGCTGCTGATCGTCGTGTCGGTCGCCAGCTGGGCCGCCATCTTCCGCAAGTTGTTCGCACTCAGGCGGGTGCGGGCGCTCAACGAATCATTCGAACGCGAGTTCTGGTCCGGCACCAGCCTGAACGACCTGTTCGCGACTGCGGCCAAGAACGCGCGGCGCTGCGGTCCGATGGAGCGCACCTTCGCCAGCGGCATGCGCGAATACCAGAAACTGCGCGAGCGGCGTATCACCGATACCGGCAGCCTGATGGACGGCGCCCGCCGGGCGATGCGCGCCAGCTTCCAGCGCGAGATGGACGAGGCCGAGTCCAATCTGTCATTCCTGGCCTCAGTCGGCTCGGTATCGCCCTACGTCGGGCTGTTCGGCACGGTCTGGGGCATCATGCATGCGTTCACCGCCCTGGCCAACCTGCAGCAGGTCACGCTGGCCACCGTGGCGCCGGGCATTGCCGTGGCGCTGGTGGCCACGGCCATCGGCCTGTTCGCGGCGATTCCGGCGGTCGTGGCCTACAACCGTTTTGCGCGTGACATCGACCGTATCGCGATCCGGATGGAGACCTTCATCGAGGAGTTCTCCAACATCCTGCATCGCAATGTGGGTGCCCAGTCGGCATCCGGGCACTGACGAGGGGGGTCCAACACCATGCCAGCCACCATGGGCCGCGGACGCGGTCGACGCACCATCAACGAGATCAACATGGTGCCGTTCATCGACGTGATGCTGGTGCTGCTGATCATCTTCATGGTCACCGCACCGCTGATCACACCCAGCGTGATCGATCTGCCCACCATCGGCAAGGCGGCCCGGCAGCCGGATCAGGTGCTGCAGATCGTCATCGACAAGGAGGGCCTGCTCAATCTGAAGACACCCGAGGGCAGCGCCCGGATGGCCTTGCGCGAGATCACCAGTGCGGTCCGTCAGGCCCAGGCCAGTGCCAGCGACCTGGCCGTGGTGATCAGCGCCGACCGCAACCTGCGCTACGAGTCCGTCGTGATGGTGATGGACGCACTGCAACGCGCCGGCATACAGCGTGTCGGTCTTTCGGTGCAGCTATCGGGCGATAGCCGCCCATGACCGGGGCAGCGGAGCGCCAGGATTTCACGCCCCCGGCGGCCGGGGGCCTGAGCCGGCCCGTGATGCTGGCCATCCTCGCGCACCTGCTGCTGGTGGGCGCGCTGACGCTGGGCGTGCAGTGGCGGCGCAGCGCGCCGACGGTCGAGGTGCAGGCCGAATTGTGGTCGGCGATTCCGCAGGCCGCAGCACCCAGGCGGGTCGAGGCGCCGCCGCCAGCGCCGCCTGCCCCGCTCAAACCAGCGCCGAGGGTCGCGCCGCCGCCGCTGCCGCCGGATGCCCAGATCGCGCTGGAGCGGGACAAACAGCGGCTGGCGAAGGAACAGCAACTGGCCGCGCAGCGACGCGAACAGGAAAAGCGCGCGCTGGAGAAGAAACGCGCACAGGAGCGTCAGGCCGCGCTGGAGAAAACGCGCGAACAGGAGCAGCGCGAAAAGGAAAAGCTGACGGCGGAGAACAAAAAACAGGAGCGGGACAAGCTGGCCCTGGACAAGAAGCAGCGCGACCTCGAGGAAGCCCGCGAGCGCGCCACCGAGAAGCAGCGGCTTGCGGCGCAGCAGGCGGAACAGGACGCCAAACGGGTCCAGGAGGAAA
>JBBRVD010000133.1:0-10701 GCA_038247175.1 Burkholderiales bacterium
GGGCGGCGTGCGTGCCGACTTGACGGTGCTGCGTCTGGGCCAGGACCATTACCGCGTGATCGACGGGGCCGACGCCGGTCACCGCGATCTGGTGTGGGTGCGCCGCATGGCGCAGGACCGGGATGCCAATGTCACCGTGACGGACACCACCACGCAGTACGGCTGCCTGGGTGTGTGGGGGCCCAATGCCCGCGCCACCGTCCAGAAGATTGCCGACGAGCCCCAGGCCTGGACGCATGAGAACTTCCCTTTTGCGGCCCTGCGCAACCTGAAGATCAAGGGCGTGCCGGTGCTGGCCTTTCGCATCTCGTATGTGGGCGAGCAAGGCTGGGAGCTGCACTTCAAATATGAGGACGGCCTGGCCCTGTGGGATGCGCTGCACGCGTTGGGCGTCACCCCCGTGGGCGTGGAAACCTACGCCAACAGCCGGCGTATGGAAAAGAGCCTGCGTCTGCAAAACGCCGATCTGCTAACCCAATACAACCTGTTCGAATGCGACCTCGCCCGTCCCAAGGTGAAGGCCGCCGACTTCCACGGGAAAGAGGCGCACCTGAAATTCCGCGAGCGCGAGCATCAGCCGGCCACGCTCTGCACCTTGAGCATGACCAGCAACATCGACAGCACCGGCGTGGCGCGTTACCCCGTGGGAATCTGCCCGGTGATGGACCCCGCAACTGGTGCCACGCTGGTCGACGAACTGGGTCGGCGCTCCTACACCAGCAGCATCGCCTTCGGGCCGAGCATCGGCAAGAACATTGCGCTGGCCTACCTGCCGCATGCGTACGCTGAAGTGGGGCGCGAACTGCAGATCCAATACTTCGCGGATGTCTATCCAGTCACGGTCGAGGCGGTGGGGTATCGGCCTTTGTACGACCCGGAGAATAGCAAGCCGCGGTCTTGACAGCGGTTATCGGAAGACCCAGCCAGTGCATGGGGATCCGGTGAAGCGACCTTCTGCGTTCTTGGAGATGACGATGCGCGCGTCAGCCGGAATGCGGTGGGATAGTCGGAGCAGCACTGATGCGATGTATGTGTGCTCGCAGAGAGGGCAGGTCCTGTTCGACCATCGACCAGACTGCGTCAATATCCACATTGAAGTAGGCGTGGATAAGGCGGTCTCGCGCGCCTGCGATCTGCCGCCACGGAACGTCAGGTTCGCTATCAGTCATCGCTTTGCTGAGGTTCTTGACGGCTTCGCCAATGATTTCAAGTTGCCTGATGACAGCGCTCTGTGTCTTGCTGTCGGTCATGAAGTCGCTGCGCCCGGCCGTCGTGAAATCCTGGATCTCTGCAATCGCACGGAGGACGTGATTGAGAAACAGTTGGTCGCGCTCGTTCATACGGCGCGCGCCTCTGCCAGGATGCGTTGTCTGAGTGCCGGATGCAACTCGCGCTCCGTGCAAAGGTCGACCTTTACCCCGAGTACCTCTTCAAGGTCAAGCTGCAGACCAACGATTTGCAGCAATGACGTTCCCAGGGGCAGTTCGACCAACAAGTCCACATCGCTTCCTTCGCGGTCCTGTCCGGTTGCCACTGAGCCAAACACGCGCAAACGGCTTGCCCCACACGCCGCTGCCAGCGCCAGAACGTCGTCGCGCTTGGCGGTGAGTGTTTGAGAAGGACGCATGATGTGATTTTGTCAGGTTTTGCACTGTTTCGAGGCAGGGTGGTCCGCGTCCTGGTGTGGGTGCGCCGCATGGCCCAGGACCGAGGTGCCAATGTCAAAGTGACGGACACCACCACGCAGTACGGCTGCCTGGGTGTGTGGGGGCCCAATGCCCGCACGACCATCCAGAAGATTGCCGACGAGCCCGAGGCCTGGACGCATGAGAACTTCCCGTTTGCGGCCCTGCACAATCTGACGATCAAGGGCGTGCCGGTGCTGGCCTTGCGCATCTCCTATGTGGGCGAGCAAGGCTGGGAGCTGCACTTCAAGTACCAGGACGGCCTGGCGCTGTGGGATGCGCTGCACGCATGCCGAAGTGGGGCGCGAACTGCAGAGCGTATCGCCAGAGAAGCCAAACCCTACGGCCTGATGTTCGCGGCGAACTGCTTCAGACGCTGTCCCTCAGCTCGTGCCTCGGCCAGCAACTGGCTCCAGTCGTCCGGTGGGTGGCCGCTTTCCAGCATCTTGCGGAACACTCGGTAGGCGTCGTCACTGCTCTCGTAGGCGCGTTGGGTGTCCTCATCATTGACCCACGCGAACACGATCACTTTGCTGGACAAGTGGTAGCGGAAGAACAGCCGGTACTGCTGGAAGAACTTCGCGCGGAACCAGTGTTTGCGATCATCGCCGGGCGTGCCGCCTTGGCGGTACTCCGGTCGGGCCGGATCTTGCGGGACACCATCGAAGGCCAACTTCGTGATCGCCGCCAGTCGCTTGCTTACGTTCTTCTTCACGTACCCGACCGGGTCCTTCTGCTTGAGGGCCTCAACCTGCCTTGCCAACGCTTCAATCTGTGCGAGGAACAGCGGATGAGCAAAGACAGTCCAGCCGTGTATGACCAGAGGCGAGGGTTCTCTTGGACTCATTCATCGTCTGCCGACAGGACGGTATTGAGATCGACTTCGACGCTGCCGACCAGCGACTGGAGCCGTTGGACGAAACCAGCATCCATGGCCTGCAGGCGTTCGGGATGGCTGGCAATGTCGCGGGCCAAGAAGCCCAGGAACTGTCTGAGCACCGGGTCGTCACCCTCGGATGCCTCGGCGCGGGTCAGCACCACCTCGCCGCTGGCATGGATGGCATAGTGGATTTTGTCGCGCTTGCCAAGCCGAAGGGCGCGACGCACGGTTTCTGGCACTGTGGTCTGGTAGCGGTCGGTCAGGGTGGATTCGACTTCGAGGGTGGCGGGCATGGCGCTCTCCTGGCAATGGATTGACGCTGCGCATGGTAATGCAATCGCCTTGCTTGGTCAATGCGAATGCATTGCCTATGAGACCCCGCAACCGGAGCCACGTTGATCGACGCGCTGGGCCGCCGCACCTACGCCACCAGCATCGCCTTCTGGGCAGCATTGCAGCGCTCGCTGGCTTGCGCTGTGAGGGCGGAGCGGCGTAAAATGACTACATGTAGTCACAAGAGGTGTCGCCATGGAAATACTGCAAATTCGTGAAGCCAAGGCCAGTTTTTCTGCGCTGGTGGCCGCCGCCGAAAAAGGTCGGCCCACACTCGTCAGCCGTCACGGCCAACCTTGCGCCATGATTGTTCCCGTGGCCGACGGCGCGCGTCTCTATCCCATGGAGATGCCCAACCTGGCCAACTATCTACTGTCGTTGCCCGAGCCGCTGGAGACAGAACGCGACACTACGCCTCTCAGGGGTATGGATTTTGCATAGCGGCTACCTGCTCGACACCAGCGTGGTATCAGTCCTGGCACCTGGGCGTCAAGGCCTTGTGCCTACCCCCTTGAGTACATGGTTGCAGGCGCATCACGAGCAACTCTTTCTGCCCTGTATTGCCGTGGCTGAAATGGCGCAGGGCATTGGCAAATTGCGCCGCGCCGGTGGCGTAAAGCGTGCCGATCGGCTCGACCGGTGGCTTGACGGCCTATTGGCCGCGTACGACGACCGCATCCTGCCGCTCGATGCGCTTGCCGCCCGCCTCGCAGGGCGAATATCGGATGCCGCCATTGCACAGGGTTGCCACCCCGGTTTTCCCGACGTGGCTATCGCGGCGCTGGCTCAGAAAGCCGGTTTGCTATTGCTGACCTGCAATCTCAAGCACTTTCAGCCCCTGGGCGTGGCCTGTGTCGACCCGTTGATCGAACTGCCGCAAGGCTGAAGAACCGTCGCATGCTGCGCCCGGTGATCGAGAAAGTCCTCGCTCATCCGGGCCTGGATCCTCAACCGTCACCCCTTGCGCCCTTGCTTGAGGGTATCGGTCACGATCCCCGTAATGACCGGTCGCGATTGTCCGCAATACCCATCAGGTGGGGCGCGAACTGCAGATCCAGTATTTTGCGGATGGCTATGCGGTCAAGGTCGAAGCGTGGGGCTACCAATTCTTGTGCGACCCGGAGAACACCAAGCCGCGGTCTTGAGAACGGGCGTTTCGACAACCGGTCGATACGCTGAATTGCCTGAGTGACGACGAGTCGATCGCCAACTGGATCCGGCTGGCCATTGGCCTAGTCGAGTCTGCTACCGGACCAAGATCAACCAGACCGGCCATGCTTGTCGATTTGGCTGGTATCCGGCGTGGACGCTTCTTTCGGTTGGCGATCTAATGCCAATTAAGGTATATTTTGTATACCGTGATTCCCTTTGAGTTTGACGCTGCGAAGAGTAAGCTGATTCGCGCAAAACACGGCATCGACTTTGTTCAGGCGCAGCGGCTCTGGAGCGACCCAATGCTGCTGGAGATCCCGGCAAAGACGGATGACGAACCGCGGTACCTGGTGATCGGGCGCATCGATGGGAAGCATTGGTCAGCCGTCATTACCTACCGGGGGGAGAACGTCAGAGTGATATCCGTTCGTCGCGCACGCACAGAAGAGGTGCAACTGTATGAAAGCTAAGAAATTGGAGCAATTGTTCGACCAGGATGTCGACATCACGGCTTCTTTGGACCTGTCCAAAGCCAAGCGCGTGCGGCAAGAGCAGAAGCGGGTGAATGTTGATTTTCCGACGTGGATGATTGACTCGCTGGATCGGGAAGCCAGCAGACTGGGGGTTACCAGACAGTCTGTCATCAAGATTTGGCTGGCCGAGCGATTGGAGGCCACCGCTTCCAATTTGCCGCTCCAGCGGACGCGCGCAGGTGCCGTGCAACGCTGATCGTTGCTACAAGGGCTTCCCCTACACACTCGAACGTCAACCCGCCGGGGTGCATTGGAGCGGGTTCCGTGGAGGCCGGCAGGCTCAGGATTCAGGCAGCGATGTTCGCTCTGGTGATCGTGCCACAAACTGCGTTCGCCGAGAACCTCGCCCGATGGACGCGTGACGCGAAAGCCGTCGGCATAACGCTGTGGCGTGTCCTACAAGGACGAGATCGTCACGTCGAAATCGAATGTGTCGGCAGCGCTGGCGCGCACCGTGTCGGACAGCACATCCGGAAAATGCGCCTGTGCGCGTATGGTTTGCGTCGCAGCGCCGACGACCAGCGCGAGCAGCCCGGCGATCAACCGCAGCCGCGCAGGCCGTCGATATCGTTGCCCTGCCTGTCGGTCCAGTCGGCACCAGGGGGCAACCGGCTTCAAGGAGCAATGGCGGCAGCCGCGATGTCGGCCAGTGCCTTGCCCAGGTTTGCGGCGACCGGACATTGTGCGACCGCATGGCGCTGGGCCAGAAACTGCGGGTCGTTGTAGCCCAGCCAGGTCTGTCCGGCACTGTCTTGCCAGACCAGGGCCTTGAGCGGAAGGTCGATGCCCACCGTCTGCGCACACTCCATGAACGGCGTGCCACCTTGCGCATTACCGAAGATCAGCACCTCGGTGGGACGCAGCCTCTTGCCGATCTTCGCTGCGCCAGCCGCATGGTCGATGCGGGCGAATACGCTCAGCCCGCGTTGCTTGACCACTTCTTCCAAGCGGGTCATTGTGTCCTTGGCGCTGTACGGGCTCTTGATGCTGATCAGCCCATCGGCGGCCGATGCTGCAAATGTCACGCAGGCCAGCAAAAGACTTGTGAACCAGCGGGTACATGTCATGGGGATCTCCTGTTCCGTTGATGGTCAATCAGGTTGGTCGCGTCCGAGCCGGATTCTTACAACGGGCGCATGCGCCATCACACAATCTGAGGGGCGTCTTTCAGGCCAGCCCCGCTCGCCGACAATTTCTTCGCGAAAGTCCCGCCGCGAGCAAGGTGCGCCCGGGCCGCGCTGGCGCTGGCGCTGCACAGCTTCGCGAATCTCTGTTTTCTCCCGACCCGGAAAATGTCGGGCACAGGCGTGCCCCTGCCTTGCCCCGCGCAGGCCGGGCCTCGTACTTCAGATGCCGCGTGCGCGCTCGACCTTGAACCGCGCGCGGAACGCGCCGAACGCGCCGGCGTCCAGCGCCTCCCGGATCTCTCGCATGAGGTTCAGGTAGTAGTGCAGGTTGTGGATGCTCGCCAGCATCGGGCTGAGCATCTCGCCGCAACGCTCCAGGTGGTGCAGGTAGGCGCGCGAGAAGCCGCCGCTGCCGCCTTGGTCCCGCGGCACGCCGGGCGTGCCGGCGCAGGTGTAGCAGCCGCAACTGATATCCAGCGGCTGCGGATCGGCTTTGTGCCGCGCGTTGCGGATCTTGAGGTCGCCAAAGCGGGTGAACAGGCTGCCGTTGCGCGCATTGCGGGTGGGCATCACGCAGTCGAACATGTCCACGCCCTGCGCCACGCCTTCAACCAGGTCTTCCGGCGTGCCCACGCCCATCAGGTAGCGCGGCTTGTCGGCCGGCAGGCGGTGCGGCGTGTGCGCCATGATGCGCAGCATCTCGTCCTTGGGTTCGCCGACGCTGACGCCGCCGACCGCGTAACCCGGGAAATCCATCGCCACCAGCTGCTCCAGCGATTCCTGGCGCAGGTGCTCGAACATGCCGCCTTGCACGATGCCGAACAAGGCGTTCGGGTTCTCCAGTCGTGTGAACTCGGTCTGGCAGCGGGCGGCCCAGCGCAGGCTCAGCTCCATCGATTGGCGCGCCTCGGCTTCGGTCGTCAGTTGCCCTTTGGTCTTGGGTTCGACTGAGATGTACGGCGTGCACTCGTCGAACTGCATGACGATGTCGGAGTTGAGCACGGCCTGGATCTGCATCGAGATCTCCGGCGTCAGGAACAACTTGTCGCCGTTGACCGGCGACGAGAACTTCACGCCTTCCTCGGAGATCTTGCGCATCTCGCCCAGTGACCAGACCTGAAAGCCGCCGGAGTCGGTCAGGATCGGTTTGTCCCATTGCTCGAACGCGTGCAGGCCGCCGAACTGCTGCACGACGTCCAGTCCGGGACGCATCCACAGGTGAAAGGTATTGCCCAGGATGATCTGGGCCTGCATGTCGCGCAGGCTTTGCGGCGTGACACCCTTGACCGTGCCGTAGGTGCCAACCGGCATGAAGATCGGCGTCTGCACCACGCCATGGTTCAATGTGAGCCGGCCGCGCCGGGCATGGCTGCCCGGCTGGTCACCCTGTGCGTCGTCGGTCCTGAGCAGGTCGAATTGCAGCATGGAAGTCGCTGGCTCTCAGGCGTCGCGGCGCGCCAGCAGCATGGCGTCACCGTAACTGAAAAAACGGTACTGCTGGTCGATCGCATGCTGATACAAGGCGCGGATGTGATCGTAGCCGGCGAACGCGCTGACCAGCATCATCAGCGTCGATTTCGGCAGGTGGAAATTGGTGATCAGCCGATCGATCAACTGGAATCGAAAACCCGGCGTGATGAAGATGTCGGTGTCCCCGCTGGCCTTGCCGCTGGCAGCCCAGCTTTCAAGCGTGCGCACGGTGGTCGTGCCCACGGCCACGATCCGGCCGCCGCGCGCCTTGCAGTCGGCGATGGCCTGCACGGTGGCCTCGGGTATCTGATACCACTCGCTGTGCATCCGGTGCTCATCGATTCTTTCCGACTTGACCGGCTGGAACGTGCCGGCGCCCACGTGCAAGGTGACAAAGGTATGGGCGATGCCCCGTTGCGCCAGCGTCTGCAGCATCGCGTCGTCGAAATGCAGTGCCGCGGTGGGCGCAGCGACGGCGCCGGTGTGGCGGGCGAACACGGTCTGGTAACGCTCTTCGTCCTGCGCCGAATCGACATGGTCGATATAGGGTGGCAGTGGAACATGGCCATGGCGCTGCATCAGCGTGTACGGATCGTCGCCCGCGTCGTTCGACAACACGAAGCGGAACATGCCACCTTCCCCGTCGGGCCAGCGCCCGAGCAAGGTGGCGCGCACCGTGTCGCCACTGCCCGGCGCCGGCACCAGTGTCAGCGTGGTGCCGATCTCGGGCTTCTTGCTGACCCGCATGTGGGCCGCCACCTGGTTGCCGCCCAGCACCCGCTCGATCAGCAACTCGACCTTGCCGCCGGTCGGCTTCTCGCCGAACAGCCGCGCCTTCATGACCCGCGTGTCGTTGAGCACCAGCAGGTCACCGGGCATCAGCAGGCCGGGCAGGTCGCGAAACACCCGGTCCACCGCAGCGGCGCCGGTGCCGTCGAGCAGGCGCGAGGCGGTGCGCTGCGCTGCCGGATGCTGGGCGATCAGCCCGGGTGGCAGGATGAAATCGAAATCGGAAAGCGTGTGGGTGCGCGTTGCGCCATCAACAGAAGAAGACATGTGCTCGAGGGCTGTACCGGCCCGTGCCAAGGATTGGGAAGGGAAGGCGGACAGGAAAGGGCAGAATTGTCCCATGCCAGCGAAGCTCGCCACCCAGCCCCAGCGCGAACCGGAAAAACCGGTGGCCCAGGCTCCGGCGAAATCGCCGATGGTCAAGGCGATGGAGAAGCTGGGCCTGCGCCGGGACATTGACCTGGCCTTGCATCTGCCACTGCGCTACGAGGATGAGACCCGCATCACGCCGCTGGCCGATGCGCGGGATGGCACCTTGGCCCAAATCGAAGCGACGGTCGTGTCCTGCGACGTCAGCTTGCGGCCGCGCCGCCAATTGCTGGTGGTGGTACGCGATGGCGGCGAGACCTGCACACTGCGGTTCTTCAATTTCTATCCGTCGATGCAAAAGCGGATGGCGGTGGGTAACACGATTCGCGTTCGTGGCGAGATGCGTGGTGGGTTCCTGGGCTGGACCATGGTGCATCCGGCCGTGTCTGTCGCTGGCGCGCCGCTGCCCGGCGCGCTGACGCCGGTCTACCCGACCAGTGCCGGGTTGCCGCAGGTCTACCTGCGCAAGGCGATCACCGGCGCGCTGGGCCGTGTGGACCTGTCCGAGACCATGGCGACGCAATTGCGACCGGACGCACACGGCCCGCCGATGTGGCCGCTGCGCGCGGCGCTGCAGTTCCTGCACCATCCCGCGCCCGATGTGTCGCTTGCCACGCTGGAAGACCACAGCCATCCCGCCTGGCAGCGGCTCAAGGCCGAGGAGCTGCTGGCCCAGCAATTGTCGCAACTGGCGTCGCGACGTGCGCGCGACCAGTTGCGCGCGCCGGCGCTGCGCGCGTCCGCCGTGGGTTTGCAGGAGCGGCTGCTGGCCGCCTTGCCGTTTGCATTGACGGACGCACAGCGCCGGGTATGCCAGGAGATTGCCGCCGACCTGGGTCAGGCCGTGCCGATGCACCGGCTGCTGCAAGGCGACGTCGGTTCCGGCAAGACCGTGGTGGCGGCGCTGGCGGCCGCGATCTGCATCGATCGCGGTTACCAGTGCGCGCTGATGGCGCCGACCGAGATCCTGGCCGAGCAGCATTTCCGCAAGCTGATCGGCTGGCTCGAGCCGCTGGGTATCGTCACCGCCTGGCTGACCGGCAGCCAGAAGGCGAAAGAGCGCCGCTCCATGCTGGCCCTGATTGCCTCGGGAGAGGCGGCGCTGGTGATCGGGACGCATGCGGTGATCCAGGACAAGGTGGTATTCCACAAGCTGGCGCTGGCCATCATCGACGAACAGCACCGTTTCGGCGTGGCGCAGCGGCTGGCGCTGCGCGACAAGATGCGGCCGCCGTCGAATGCCGCGGCAGCCAAAGCCAGTGACGGTGGAACTGACGGAGCCATCCCATCCGGGAAAGTCAGTGCTGGCTTCGATCAGGAGCCGCATCTGTTGATGATGAGCGCCACGCCGATCCCGCGCACGTTGGCCATGGGCTATTACGCCGACCTGGACGTCTCGACGATCGACGCACTGCCACCCGGTCGTACACCCATCGTCACCAAGCTGGTCAACGAGGCGCGCCGCGACGAGGTCGTGGCCCGTATCCGCGACCAGCTCGCGCAAGGCCGCCAGGTCTATTGGGTCTGCCCACTGATAGAAGAGAGCGAGGCGCTGGACCTGGTCAACGCCACCGAGACCCATGCAACATTGAGCGCGGCGCTGGCCGGTGCCGGTGGCAGCCCGGTCGAGGTCGGCTTGCTGCACTCGCGCATGCCGGTGGCAGAAAAAAAGGCGGTGATGGACCGATTTGCCGGCGGAACCATGGGCGTGCTGGTCAGCACCACGGTGATCGAGGTCGGTGTCGACGTGCCCAACGCTTCTCTGATGGTGGTCGAGCATGCCGAGCGATTCGGCTTGTCGCAGTTACACCAGTTGCGCGGCCGGGTCGGGCGCGGCGCTGCGGCCTCGGCCTGCGTCCTGATGTATTCCACCGGCGATGCGCCGCGGCTCGGCGAAACAGCCCGGGCACGCCTCAAGGCCATGGCCGAAACTGGCGACGGCTTCGAGATTGCCCGGCGCGACCTGGAAATCCGCGGCCCGGGCGAGTTTCTTGGCGCCCGCCAGTCGGGCGCAGCGCTGTTGCGTTTTGCCGATCTGGCACTGGATGCGCCCCTGCTGGAATGGGCTCGCGATGCCGCGCAGCGCATGCTGGAGCGCCATCCGGACCTGGCGACGCAGCATGTGGCGCGCTGGCTCGGCGGGCGGGCCGAGTTCCTCAAGGCCTGAGCGGCGCACCGACGTAGGAAAATGCGGCGATGACCCTGACTGAACTCAAATACATTGTTGCCGTGGCGCGCGAGCGGCATTTCGGCAAGGCGGCCGAGGCTTGCCATGTGTCGCAACCGACGTTGTCGGTGGCGGTAAAGAAGCTCGAGGAGGAACTGGAGCTCAAGTTGTTCGAGCGCAGCGCCAACGAGGTGAC
>JBBRVD010000134.1:0-10684 GCA_038247175.1 Burkholderiales bacterium
GATCAGCGGTTACTCATCGGCATTGACGGCGCAGCGCCTGCACACTTCCGAAGGCACCATCAAGAACCACCGCAAGAACATTCACCGCAAACTCGACATCGGCTCGCAGGCGGAGCTGTTCTCGCTATTCATCAACTGCATACCATTTGCCGCGCCAGACGGCCAGGCCGATCCGCTGCAGCGCTACCAGAGTGCGCCCGCCAGCGCCCATGCCTTCTCCTTGCTGGAGACGGTGCTGGTGCGCTCATGACGGCCGCTGGTCGAGCCCAGTCGCAACGGTAGCGGCGTTCACCGGCCGTGCAAAGCTCCAAGGCGGCAGGTAAACGCCTTGTGCGTGGTCACCCAGCCAACTTTCAATGTCAATCTCCTGATCCAGGGGAAACAGAGGCCGACTGACCTTGTGAAAAGGCAACTGCGCGTAGTCCAGAGTGCACAGGGCGCCACTGTCACACACAATCACCTGTGCAGCGATCGGTTCGAACGCTGCCCGAAAGTGTTGCATGGATTTGAGCGCCACGACTCTCTTTCGCGTCGGCTCGATGCCAAAGGCCTCGAACTGTTGCAGGTCCAGTATCTGGGCGCGTTGGCTGGTCACCAGTATCTCGATGCCATCAACCTGCACCACGGCGGTCGGGCCCCAGCTGCGCGCCAGGCCACCAATCATCGGCCCGTTGCCGACGTAGGCGCCATCACTCAGGCGCAGCAGTGTGGCCGACAGGCGCAGTGGTGCACCACCAAAGCGCGGGTCGGTTTTGCCGCCAAGTTCGATCTGCACGTGCTCGCCGACGGCACAGCCTTGCAACTGCAGCACGGTAGCCGGGTCCACCATCGGACCGAAACAGGCATCGGGAACGCTGTCTGCCAGCAGCGCTGCCAGCAGGGCGGTCGAATCGCCATAGGCGCCACCGCCCGGGTTATCGGCATAGTCGGCGACCACGATGGTGCCGGCTGCGCGGGAGGAAGCAAAGTCGGCGCACAGGCGTGCAGCCTGCGCCACGCTGTAGAAGCGGTTGATCCGGTTGCGCCGGTCGGCCCAGATGTCTTCGGCAAGGGTGGTGGCGAATGCCGCATGGGCTGCCATGTCGCCTTGCGCGGTGACCAGCACGGACGGGCCGACCTCGGCAATGTCGGCGTTGGCAAACCCGGCATTGATGCTGACGGCGAACACATCGGATTGCTGCTCGTAGGCACGTGCCTTTTGCAAGCGCGGGAGCATCGGCCCGACATCGGTTCGCCCGTCGTTGGCCTCTTCCAGCAGGGGACGGGAGACGCGCAACGTACGCGGACAGATTTCGCCCAGCATGCTGCGTTGCAGGATGGACGCCGCGTGACGCGCTGCCAGACGCATGTCCGTGTGCGGATAGGTCTTGAACGAGACGATGATGTTGGCCAGGTCGCACATGGTCCGGGTCACGTTCGCATGCGGATCCAGGGTGATGCCAATGGGAATTGCGTTGCCCACGGCTGCGCGTAGCCGACGCAGCAATTCACCTTCACCGTCATCACAAAAATCGGTCACCATGGCACCGTGCAGCCCCAGCAAGACGCCGTTGAGCCGGTGTGCGCGCGACAGCTCCTGCGCCGTTGCAAGAATGGGTGCTGTCAATCGCTCGAATGCGTCGCTTGTGACCGGCCCGCCCGGCTGGGCATGGGCGCTGAGCACATGCACCAGCTCCCAGCCATAGTCGCGCCCAGCGTCCAGGAAGCCCGCGAGTTCGGTGTTGGCATGTTGCCGTGCGTCGGTGGCGTCCTGCCCGAACAACACGCCACGCTGGAGGAAGTCAGCCCAGGTCGTGGGAAGCTTGCAAAACGTGTTGGTCTCGTGCGAGACCTCAGCCGTGAGGATGGTGAATGGCCCGGTCATGTCCGCCTCGTCTATTGCAGTGGATGGTGGCAGGCCAGCGCGTGTCCATCGTCCAAGGTGATCGAGGGCCGCTCGGAACGGCAGCGCTCGGTCGCATTCGGACAGCGTGGCGCGTAAGCACAACCGGGAGGCAGGTTGAACGCGTCGGGAATCTCCCCGCTCAGACGATGGATGACTCGCCGACGCAAAGGGTCGGGCTCAAACGTGCTGTCCATCAGGGCGCGCGTGTAGGGATGTCTGGGCGCGGCGTTGGCTGTCGGCAGCACCTCGACCACCCGACCCAGGTACATCACCACGATACGGTCGCAGAAGTAGCGGACCAGGCCCAGGTCGTGCGAGATGAACAAATATGTCAGGCCCAGGTCCTGCTTGAGTTGTTCCAGCAGGGCAACGATTTGTGCCTGTATCGAGACGTCCAGCGACGCCGTAGGTTCATCCAGCACCAGGAACTCCGGCTGCAGCGCCAGCGCGCGGCCGATGCCGACCCGCTGCTTCTGGCCACCCGAGAGCTGGTGCGGGTAACTGCGCATCAGTGCCGGATTCAGGCCCACCATGGCCATCAGGCGCCGCACGTGTTCGGCCGACTGTTTCGCATCCAGTGCTTGGCCCTGCACCACCATCGGTTCGAGCAGCGCGCGACTGATGCTGTAGCGCGGATCGATCGACGAGTAAGGATCCTGGAACACGAACTGCATGCGTCGGCGCAGGTGCCGCAAGGCGCCCCCTGGCAGACTTGCAAGGTCCACGCCGTCGAACAGGACCTGACCGCGCGTGGCCTCGAGCAGCCGCAAGACGAGTCGGGCCAGAGTCGATTTGCCGCAACCGGATTCGCCCACGACGCCGGTCACCCGTCCTCTGGGAATATCCAGCGAAACGTCGCCGACCGCGGTCATGGTGCGTTGGCGTCCGAACAAGCTGGCGCGTGTGGCAAAGGTTTTACTCAGGGCGCGCACCTCGACCAGGTTGGCACTTTTGGCGGCGGCTTCAACCATGCTGCGCTCCGAGTGGAAAATAGCACGAAACCCGGCCCTGCCCATGCGATTGCAGGGCCGGCGCTGCGTCGCTGCAAATGGCCTGGGCCTGAGTGCAGCGGGGTTCAAAGCGGCAACCCGCTGCGTAACCGGCTGCGCTGGGGACCAGGCCGGGAATGCCGGTAAGGCTGCCGGCGACCTGGCCGGCGCGCGTGATGCAGGCGATCAGAGCGCGCGAGTAGGGGTGGGCGGGCTGGGCGAAGATGGCGTGCACCGCGTTGCTTTCGGCCACCCGTCCGGCGTACAGCACAACGACCTGGTCACAGGCCTGGGCCACCACGCCCATGTCGTGGGTAATCAGGAGCAGCGCCAAGCCGCGCTCGCGCACCAGGTCAACCAGGATCTGGATGATCTGTGCCTGGATCGTCACGTCCAGTGCGGTGGTCGGCTCGTCCGCGATGATCAGGTCGGGGTCACCAGCCAGCGCCATCGCGATCACGATGCGCTGCTTCATGCCGCCCGACATCTGGTGCGGGTACTGCAGATGCACCAGCGCTGCATTCGGTATACGCAGTTGCTGCAGCAGGTCGATGCTGCGCGCCTTGGCTGCCTCGGCGCCAAGGCCCAGGTGCAATCGAGCGACCTGGTCGATCTGGGCGCCGACCTGCAGCATCGGGTCGAGCGAGGTCATCGGGTTTTGCGTGATGAGCGCGATGCGCCGTCCGCGCAAGGCCCGCAAGTCAGCCTCTGGCAGTGTCACCAGATCGGTACCGTCCAGTTTGACGCTGCCATGGCTGATGCGCCCGCCGACCAGTGGCAGCAGCCCCATGATGGCCATCGCCGTGAGCGACTTGCCCGAACCGGACTCGCCCACCACACCCAGTATCTGCCCCTTCTCGACGTCCAGCGAGATGCGGTCGATCAGCTGCACCTTGCCGATCTGTACCGATACCTCCCGCACGCTCAGGAATGCCATATCAGTCCCGCCCGGCCGTTCCGAAGGGACTGACGGCCCCCTCGGGGGGCAGCGAACGCAGTGAGCGTGGGGGCCACACTTCGTACCGCCCGGCCGCCCCGAAGGGACTGACGGCCCCCTCGGGGGGCAGCGAACGCAGTGAGCGTGGGGGCAGCTTCATCCTAATGGTCCCTCAGCCGATTGCGGATGTCCATGGCGTCGATCAAGGCGTCCCCGAACAGGTTGATGGCGATGACGGCAATACAAATCGCCAGGCCTGGGCCGAGGATGGTCCAGGGTGCGAGAAAGATCTGGGCCGTGCCGCTGCTCATCATCGCGCCCCAGCTCGGCGAGGGGGGTTGCACGCCCAGACCGAAAAATCCCAGCGTCGCCTCCAGGATGATGGCGTCACCGGTGGCCAGCATGCCGGCCACGATGACTGGTGTGAGGGTGTTGGGCAACAGGTGGCTGACCATGATGTGGGTGTGCCCGGCGCCCAGGCTGGTGGCGGCCTCCACGAAGGTCTCGCTCTTGATGGTCATGACCTGGGCCCGCGTCAAACGCGCGAACTGCGCCAGGTAGGCAATGCTGATGGCAATGATGGTGCTGGTCAGCCCGGGGCCCAGGATGGCGATGAAGATCAGGGCGATCAACACCTCCGGGAACGACCAGGTCAGGTCCACGACCGCCGTCACCGCGCGGTCAAACGCACCACCGAAGTACCCGGCGGCGGCGCCCAGACACATGCCGGCGGTCAGGGATACGCCAATAGCCGCCAGGGCCACCGATAGTGAGGTTCTGGCCCCGTAGATGATGCGCGACAACACGTCGCGTCCGAACTCGTCCGTACCCAGCCAATGCGCCAGCGACGGACCCTTGTTGGTGGCGGCCAGGTTCTGGATGTCGTACGGGTAGGGGGCGATCCAGGGCGCGAAGACCGCAGCCAGGACGATCATCAGCAGCACCAGGAACGCCAGTCCACCACGCCAGGTGCCCAACACCGAGGCACCGGGCAAACCTTGCAGGGACGTCATTGCATGTTCTCCCGTACCCGTGGGTCCATCGCCGCCTGCACCATGTCGCCCATCAGGGTACCGAGCATCACCGCGATCGCCAGCATCAGAAGGCAGCCCTGCACCACCGGGTAATCGCGCTGGTTCAGGGCCGTGATCAGCAAGGAGCCAAGGCCGGGGCGTGCGAAGACGAACTCGATGGTGACGGCTCCACCCACGATCCAGCCTATGCGCAAGCTCAGAATCGTGACCACCGGCAACAAGGCGTGGCGCAACACATGGCGCAACTGGATTTCGCGCCGCGACACACCCTTGGCATGCAGCAGCAGCACGAAGTCCTTGCGGGCGATGTCGAGCATCGCGGCCCGTGTGACGCGCGAGACCAGGGCCACACCCTGCAAGCCGATGGTCATGACGGGCAACACCAGCGCCGTCCAGGAACGCGCTCCTGAAACCGGAAACCAGCCCAGTTGCACGGCAAACACGAGAATCAGCAACAGGCCAAGCCAGAAACTTGGTACGGTAGACCCCAGCAGGATCAATATCATCACGCCGCGGTCGATCCAGCTGTCTTTGTAGACTGCCGCCAACGCGCCAGTTGCGATGCCCACGATGGTCGAGAAAACAAAGGCCAGCCCGCCCAGCCACAGGCTGTGCGGAAGGTTTTCGGCGATCAGGTCGGCGACCGGGCGGCGCAGCACGATCGCATCGCCGAAGTCGCCGGTCACGACTTTCATGAACCAGGCACCGTATTGCACCAGCAGCGGTTTGTCCAGCCCGATCTTGGCGATCAACGCAGCCTTTTGTTCGGGCGTCGAGCCAATCTGAATCAAATGGTCTACTGGATCGCCGGGGACCAGGTGGACGATCAAGAAGATGACGACCGAAACCGCCAGGAATACCGGCAACAGCAGCAGCAGGCGTTTGACCAGGAAACCGAACACAGTCCGTCTTGGTGTGCGTGTGTCCCGGCCTGTTGCCGCTTACTTGACTTCGACGTCCATGATGGACTGCACGGTCATCCGGGTGCCGCGCACCGTGTCGGGAACCGACAGGCGCGTCTGGTTGAAGGCGAATGCCTGCGTCGGCTGGTAGATGGGTGCGTAGACCCACTGCGACTGCACGTACTCATGGTAGGCCTTGAAGTTGGTCACGCGCTCTTCCCAGGTACGCGAGCCCTTCATGGCCTTTTCGTTGAGGATTTCCGCCTTCGGGTCATTCCACATCGATACGTTCGGGTAACCCAGGCGTTTGCCGCTGAAGAACCAGTCCAGGATGTCGGCGTTGGTGTAGTCATAACTGCGCACCGCGAGCTGGTGGTCGATCCCTTTGCGGTACATCGCATTGATCGATGCCGGGTCCTGGATGGTGATGATCGCGTTCACACCCACCGTCTTGAGTTGCGCCTGGATCACCTCGGTGACGCGTTTGAACTGCGTCCCGTTCTGGGTCCACAACTTGACGGTCAGTGGCACGCCAGCCTTGGCGCGCACCCCACCGGCAGCCGGCACCCAGCCGGCCTCGTCGAGCAGCTTGCGGGCAAGATCGGGGTTGTGGCTGATATTGAACTTCGGATCGATCTTGCTCTCTGGCAGCGAACTGATCAGGAAGTTGTTGGCTACCGCACCCGTATTGCCGAACAGGCCGGACATGATTTCCTTCTGGTTCACGGCCAGGGCCACGGCCTCGCGCACCTTGATGTCGGTGAACGGCGCAACCGAGGTATTGATTGGCATGTAGAACACCTCCGTGCCCGGCAGCACCACCAGTTTGAGCGATTTTTCTTCCCGGATTCTCGGCTGAAAGTCGCTCGATACGCCCATCAGCATGTCGACGCCACCGGTTTTGAGTTCCAGAAACGCGGTCGAGTCTTCGCCGATTTCGCGCAGGGTCAGGCGCCCGATTTTTGCCGCGCCCCGGTTCTTGGATAGCGCCGAAGCCCATTTGTAGTCGTCATTGCGCACGAGTTTGGTTTGTTGCCCGATCGTGAAGCTTTCCATGCGAAAGGGTCCGGAGCCGACGGCGCCGGTCACGCCGAACCTGTCCCCCAGCGCGTCATACGCCTTGGGCGACGGAATGCCCATGAAGCTGCTGGCCAGGTTGAGCAGCAGGCTCGGGTCCGGATTCTTCATGACGAAGCGCACCGTCAGATCATCCACCACCACCACCCGGTCGATGGCATCGGCCATGAAAGCGTTCTCGGTGCCCTTGAACTTCGGGATCCACCACTCGATCACCTTGGCATTGAAGGGTTCGCCGTCGTGGAATTTGACGCCGGGACGCAGCTTGAAAGTCCAACTCATGCCATCGGCGGTGGACTCCCAGGACGTAGCCAGCAGTCCGTGGAAGCTTTGGTCGGCATCCTGGTCCACCAGGCGGTCAAAAATCAGCTTGATGCCAAGGTTGACCTTGGTACTCTTGATCGGGTTGTAGCTCGGTGCACCGTTTTCGCGTGAATTGAGCACAAAGGTTGCGTCCTGTGCCCACACCGGGGACAGGCCGCTCATGCTGCCAACACCCGCCACGGCAAGTAGCAAGATGCCACATGAGCGGACTGTATTTTTCATTCGTTTCTCCAAAGGGATTGCTGACCTGGCACGCTGCAAGAACCTCGCACCGTGAATGTGTGTTCGGCAGAATACCGCGCGGATGCCGTTGGCTGCGCTGATCCATCCCCAAAGGGATATGCGGCGTGGCCAATGGATGCCTCTTGCCTTGCTGATGCCTACCCGCTGGGGCTGCGGATGGCGCCACCTGCGCCTCGGATAGGTGCCTGGCGTTGCAACTTGCCCTATTCTTGTGCGCTCCAGTTTGGCCGACGTCGCGACATTGCGCCCGTAGGCCCATGTGTCCAGAACGCAGGTATCCATGCACCAACTTCGCAAACCCTATCTCCTGTTTCTGGCGGACGTCCAACTCAAGTCGGATGCCAAGACCGCATACGGACTGCGGGACTGGCGCCGTGACGACGTGATGGGCGAGTGGGCGCTGCCCACGGCAACCGTCTCGCTCGATTTGCCACGGTACAGCCCGGCACAGGCGGGCCCCTTGGGCGCTGCTTCTCTGGTGATCGGCGTGGCCGCCGTCGGTGGTGTGCTGCCGGAGCACTGGCTGGGGGAGCTCGAGGCGGCGCTGGACGTCGGCATGGACGTGGTGAGTGGCCTGCATTCGCGGCTTGCCTCGTTTCCGCGCCTGGTCGCAGCAGCGCAGCGCAGCGGCGCGCGGCTGCTCGATGTGCGCCATTCGGACCAGGTCTTCCCAGCCGCAACCGGGCGCAAGCGCAGCGGCAAGCGGGTACTTACGGTGGGCACGGACTGCGCCCTGGGCAAGAAATACACCGCGCTGGCACTGACCCTTGCCTTGCAGGAGCAGGGTGGTGCCGCGACATTCCGTGCCACCGGCCAGACCGGGATCATGATCGCCGGGGCAGGCGTCGCGGTGGATGCGGTCATTTCGGACTTCGTCAGCGGCGCGGCTGAGGCCCTGTCGCCGGACAACGATGCAGTGCACTGGGATGTGATCGAGGGGCAGGGCGCCCTGTTCCATCCGGCCTATGCCGGTGTCACGTTGGGACTACTGCACGGTTCGCAACCCGACGCCCTGGTTTTGTGCCATGACCCGTCGCGCGTGAGCATCGAGGGTTACCCCGATTTCCCGATTCCCGACCTGCAACATGCCATCGACCGGTATGTCGAGGCCGCACGCCTGACCAACGCGGCGGTGCGCTGCGTTGGCATCAGTATCAACTCGTCGAGCCTGTCGGATGCCCAGTGGTCGGACTATGCGCGGCCTCTGTCGGACCGGTTGAAACTGCCGGTAGTGGATCCGATGCGCGGTGGTGTGCGAGCCATTGCCAACGTCCTGCTGGCTCCGTGATCAACGCCCACACCAGCGTCGAACTCTGGGAGATGCTGGAGCCATTCGAAATTGCACGGGAGGTGATCACCGAGCAGCCGGTGCTGCTGCTGACGCTGACCGATGCGCAAGGCCACCGTGGTCGCAGCGAAGCGGCCGGTGTGGATTACGCGGGCGAGACACCGCGGAGCATGGCGCAGCAGATCACCGCTTTCATGCGCACGCGGCGTGACGCCGACGAGTTTGCCGCCGCCTTGCCAGGTCTTCCGAGCGGCGGTGCGCGCAATGCACTGGACTGCGCCCTTTGGGACTTGCTGGCCAAGCGCAGCGGGATTGCGGCATGGCGCAGTGCCGGCTGTCGCCCGCTGGAGCCACTCCTCACGGCCTTCACCATTGGCCTGGGCGACGAAGCCAACACGCGACGCAAGTTGCAAGCGGCGCGTGGCTACCCGCTGCTCAAGCTCAAGGTGGATGCGCTGCGCCATCTCGATGTGGTGCGTTGGGCGCGCGCCGAGCATCCGGCGGCGCGGCTGGTGGTGGATGCGAATCAGTCCTGGAGCCTTCAATTGCTGGCGCAACTGCTGCCCGAACTGGCAGTTCTGGGCGTGGAACTGGTCGAGCAACCGCTGGCCGTTGGAGCCGATGCAGCACTGGCCGACTTTCACTCGCCAATTCCCTTGGCCGCCGACGAATCCTGTACCGATCGCTCCACCCTGGCCGAGTTGGCACAGCGTTACCAGTACATCAACATCAAGCTCGATAAATGTGGCGGCCTGACCGAGGCGTTGGCGCTCGCCGAAGCGGCGAGCGCGCTGGGTCTGGGCCTGATGGTGGGCAATATGTGCGGAACCTCGTTGGCCATGGCGCCGGCGTTTCTACTGGCGCAGCGCTGCGCTTACGTGGACCTCGACGGCCCTTTGTTGCAACGCCTGGATCGGGCCGATGCCATGCAGTACGAAGGTGGCATGGTTGGGCCACCCAGCGCCGCCTTGTGGGGTTGAGCTGTAGGCATTCGCGCGCAAACTCATTCAACCCATGCGCAACACACTCAATTTGCAGGACGACGCTTTCCAGGCGGCATCGCACTACGCTGCTGCTCGCGCCATGAAATTGGGCGATGCGGTGCCGCTGCAGGTGGTCTTCGTGCCGGTGCCGGTGCCGGTGCCGGTGATGGCGCCGGTGATGGTCGTCAAGTAAGCGCTGCAGGCGCCGTGCCCGCCGGCAGCGTGGCCACGAGCACGTCGCTGCGTCCCTCGGCCAGCACGTGCTTGGTGACGCTGCCCAGCAGCAGGTCCTCTGCCGCGCTCCGCCCGTGCTTGCCGAGCACCACGAGGTCGCAGTCGCGCACCTGCTCCTGCTCGATCAGACGCAGCGACGCGTCGCCCTCGACGATGCAGGGATCCCAGTCGCCGGGCTGCAGCCCGGCGTCATCGGCCAACGCGTGCAGTTGCTGCGTCGCCTGCGCCCGCGCCTGCTGGCGGTAATGCTCGACAACGCTGGCGTCGACGCCGGCGAAGCGCAGCTTCTCCTCGAACGGCACCTGGAAGGCGGTAAGCAGCACCGGCCGCGCCTGCGGCGCCACCCGACGCGCCTGCGCCACGACAGCGGCCGACCAGGGCGAGAAGTCGATGGCCAGCAGAGCGCGGCGATAGGGCTCGTGCGGCGCCTCGCGCACAACCAGCAGCGGGCGCTGCGTGCGCCGCAGCAGCCGCTCGGCGGTCGTGCCCAGCACCATGCGGCGCAGGAAGCTGGCGCCTCGGGCGCCCAGCACCAGCAGGTCCGCACCGCACGCCTCGGCCTCGTGGCCGAGGACGTCGAGCACCACGCCGGACCGCTGCATCGCCTGCAGCGACACGCCGTGGGCGTCGCGCAACTCGCCTGCCAGCGCCGTCAGCTCGCGCAGCGAGTCGTCTTCCAGGCGCTGCCCGGCCGCAGCTCCCAGCCACTGGCGCAACTCGTCCAGCGGCCCGGCCGGCAGCACATGCAGCAGGGTCAGCGAGGCATCCAGCTGCCGCGCGATGCGGGC
>JBBRVD010000135.1:0-10417 GCA_038247175.1 Burkholderiales bacterium
CCGCATGGCGCTGCGCGTTGTCCAGCAAATTGACCAGCACACGGCGCAGATGCTCGGGATCAAACGCCACCAGCGAGGCTGCGGCATGCAGTTCCGTCAGCACGCCGCGGCGATGCTGCAGCGACCAATCCAGGCAGACCTGCGCCACCGTGTCTTCGAGACGGGTACGCGACGGTCCGGCCCCATCGCCGGCTCGATTCAGCCGCGAGATGTTGAGCACCTCGTCCACGATACGCTCGAGCCGGTTCGCGTTCTGATGCACCATCCGGATCAGGGACTTGAGCCGGGGATCGGCGACCTCCTCGTCGAGCAGGGCATTGGCCTGCACGATCGCAGCCAGCGGATTGCGGATCTCGTGCGCCACCGCCGCCGACATCCGGCCCATGCTGACCAGCTTTTCGGTACGCATCCGGGCCTCGGCCTCGCGCTGGTCCTGCACGAACATCACGCACAGCCGCTCCTGCGCATCTTCGTCGCTAGCCGCGATGCGCGTGTGTACATGGGTGTACTGCAGACCGATGCCCGGCAGCGTCAGCACGACGCTGGCCCCCTGCGGCAGGTTGCCGGAGAAGCTGCGCTGGTTGAGCTGGACCAGTTGCTGCCATGCCGCCTGCTGCGCCAGCGAGAACGGCAGCAGCGTGTCGGCCAGGTCGCGCCCCAGCAGCCGTAATGCGGCCGGATTGGCCGCCAGCACCCTGTCGTGGGCATCGACGACCAACACGCCGTCGGTCATCGATTCGATCACCAGGCTGTTGACCTTGCGTTGCACCTGCGCCAGCATCTGGCTGCGCAGCGAGCGCTGTTCCTCGGTCGCAAGACGGGCCGACATCTGGCTGGCCAGGATCGCGATGACGAAATAGCCGGCACCGGTCAGGGCCGACTGCGCGACCATGGCCGCCGCGTCCACATCAGGCCGCAGACTGGCCAGGCTGGCCTGCCCCAGCAGCACCAGCGTTGCACCAGCGGCGGTGCCCAGCGCCAGCGGCATCGAACCCAGCACCGCGGCCAGCAGCACCGGCAACGCCAGCAGCGGCGAATAGTTGATGCCCGACTGCCCCTGCCCATACTGCAACAACGCAAACGTGATCACGTCGACACCGATGATCGACAACCAGCGTGGACCCATCGTCGCGCCCAGCCGGCGGGCTCTGCCGAGCACGCGGGTCGCCAGCGTCGCGGCCAGGTAGGCGCCGCACACCAGAATCAGCAAGGGGTCGGAGGCCTGGCCGAGCACATACAAGGTGAACTGCAACGCCAGCAGCACCAGCCCCAGCGTGACCCGGGCGGTCATGAAGCCGCGCCACAGCCGCGCAAACTCGCCCGGAGCGTCAGGCAACCTGTCGTCGCCGTAGGGCTTCAGCCGCAGATCCAGCCAGGGTTGCTGCGCCGAACCGGACATCGAGCGGGCTCAGGCCTCGGCCTGGTTTCGGTGTTGAGTACAGCAGTACATGCCCTTGCGCCCCACGACGAGATCCCCGCGCGGGCAGTGCAGGCCGCAGATGTCGCACCCCACCATGTCGACCGCGGTATCCGGGTTCTGCGGCGGGGCGCGCCTTGACTCGGACTTTTTCTGGGCCCGGTTGGAACGCCAGACCCAGATACCGACCATCACCACGATCAACACCAACAGGTACTTCATGCCAGGCGCCCCAGAACGACTTCCATCACGAACCGCGAGCCGACGTAAGCCAGAAACAGCAATCCAGTGCCGGCGTACAACACCCGAACCGCACGCCGGCCGCGCCAGCCATAACGCGCGCGACCCAGCAACAAGGCGGCGAAGGTCAGCCAGGACAATACCGAAAACACGGTCTTGTGGTCGATACGCAGCCCCTTGCCCGGCCCATACAGCGCCTCTCCGAACAACAGACCGGCAAGCAGCGTCGCTGTCAGCAGCACGAACCCGGCGCCGACGAACCGGAAGGTCAGCCCCTCGAGCGTGAGCAAGGGCACGCCGCTGTCGGCTTCCGTCGCAAGCCGCATACGCGCCTCCGCGCGGCCCATCAGCCAGGCATGAACGATGGCGGCGCCAAACAGACCATAACAGGCAATACCCAGCGCCAGGTGCAGCGGCAACCACACCGATACGCCCGGATGCAGCTCCGAGCCGGGAAAGGCCAGCGGCAGCAGCACCGACGCGGCAGCCAGCACACACATGAAGCGGCGGAACCGCAATTGCGGGTAGACCTGGCTTTCCAGCGCATACACGCACCCCACCAGCCAGACCGTGATCGACAAGGCTTGCGCAAAGCCGAAACGCGGGGTTCCGTCGAGCAATCCGGCGGCCAGCAACACGGCATGCATCACCAGTGCCAGCACCACCAGCAGGCGGGCCGGAACCAGGGCCAGGCGTGGCAACACCGCCGGGATCAGGTAGACGCCAGCCACCGCCCAGGCAAGAACATGGTTCGACAAGGAGCCACTGGCTAGAATCATGGCTACAGTTTAGCGTTACGCATGCTGCTGTCCCCGTGCAATTGCACGCCAGCTACGCCAAATGCGTGCGCCCACCTTCCGAACCACCATGGCCTCCTCGCTTTCCGAAAAACTGTCACGCCTGGTCAAGGAGATGCGTGGTCAGGCCCGCATCACCGAGTCCAACGTCACCGACATGCTGCGCGAGGTGCGCATGGCCTTGCTCGAGGCCGACGTCGCATTGCCGGTGGTGCGCGACTTCATCGCCCGGGTGAAGGAGAAGGCGCTGGGCCAGGAAGTGCTGGGCTCCTTGTCACCCGGACAGGCACTGGTGGGCATCGTCAACCGGGAACTCGCCGCGACGATGGGCGAGGGCGTCAGCGACATCAATCTGGTGGCGCAGCCGCCCGCGGTCATCCTGATGGCGGGCCTGCAGGGTTCGGGAAAGACCACCAGCACCGCCAAGCTGGCGCGACACCTGATCGAGAAACGCAAGAAGAAGGTCCTGACTGTCTCCGGCGACGTCTACCGCCCGGCGGCGATCGAACAGCTCAAGACGGTGACAGCCCAGGCCGGTGCCGAATGGTTTCCCAGCAGCGCAGACCAGAAGCCGGTCGACATCGCCCGTGCGGCGCTCGACTATGCCCGCAAGCACTATTTCGACGTGTTGCTGGTCGACACCGCCGGCCGGCTGGCAATCGACGAAGTCCTGATGCAGGAAATCCGGGACCTGCACCAGGTACTCAATCCGGTCGAGACGCTGTTCGTCGTCGATGCGATGCAGGGCCAGGACGCGATCAACGTCGCCGCCGCGTTCAAGCAGGCGCTGCCGCTGACCGGCATTATCCTGACCAAGACCGACGGCGACTCGCGCGGCGGCGCCGCGTTATCGGCACGCCATGTCACCGGCGCTCCGATCAAGTTCGCAGGTACCAGCGAGAAGATCGATGGCCTGGAGGTGTTCGACGCCCAGCGCCACGCAGGGCGCATCCTGGGAATGGGCGACATCGTGGCCCTGGTCGAGCAGGTCAGCGCAGGCGTGGACATGCAGGCGGCGCAGAAACTCGCGGCCAAGGTCAAGAGCGGCGCCGGCTTCGACCTCAACGACTTCCTGGGCCAGATCCAGCAAATGAAGCAGATGGGCGGGCTGTCCAGCCTGATGGACAAGCTGCCGGCCGCGATGGCCGCCAAGGCTGGCCAGGTCGACATGAACCGCGCCGAAAAGGACATCCGGCGCAAGGAAGGCATCATCCACAGCATGACCCCGCTCGAGCGCCGCAAGCCCGAGCTGATCAAGGCCACCCGCAAGCGCCGCATCGCCCAGGGCGCGGGCGTTCAGGTCCAGGAAGTCAACCGCATGCTCAAGGAATTCGAGCAGATGCAGGACATGATGAAGAAGATGAAAGGCGGTGGCATGATGAAGATGATGAAACGCCTCGGCGGCATGAAGGGGATGGGGAAAATGCCTTTCTGAGACCTTGCGGGACAGACCGCCGCCGCACGAAGTGGGCAAGCTCTGTCCCCAACATTTCAGAGGATGTCCGGATCCCCGGCTACCCGCCCGCCTCCACCATCACCACCTCCCCCCGCAACGAGCGCTGGGGTGCCTCGGTGATCCGCACATCCACCATCTGCCCGATCAGCCGCTTCGAGCCTTCGAACACGACGGCGCGGTTGCAATCGGTGCGACCGAACAACTGCTGCTCGTTCTTGCGCGCCGCGCCTTCGACCAGCACCCGCTGCACCGTGTGCAGACGACTGGCGCTGATGCGCTTGACGTTGTCGTCCAGCGCCGCCTGCAGTTGTTGCAGCCGCGTCAGCTTGACCGCGTGCGGCGTCTCGTCGTTCAGCCCGGCTGCTGGGGTGCCAGGCCGCGGACTGAAGATGAAGCTGAACGAGCTGTCATAACCGACATCCTCCACCAGCCGCATCAGCTTGGCAAAATCGGCATCGGTCTCGCCCGGGAATCCGACGATGAAATCACTGGACAGGGATAGCTGGGGACGGATCGCACGCAGCTTGCGCACGGTCGACTTGTACTCCATCGCCGTGTAGCCACGTTTCATCGCCATCAGGACACGGTCCGAGCCATGTTGTACCGGCAGGTGCAGGTGACTGACCAGTTGTGGCACGCGGTCATAGACATCGATCAGCGACGCGGTGAACTCGTTCGGATGGCTGGTCGTGAAGCGGATGCGCTCGATGCCGGGCATCTCAGCCACGGTTTCGATCAGGGTCGCGAGGTCGGCCAGCTCGCCTGCGCCCCCCATCTTCGCCCGGTAGGCGTTGACGTTCTGGCCCAGCAGCGTGATCTCGCGCACGCCCTGGTCGGCCAGACCGGCCACCTCGACCAGCACATCGTCGAACGGCCGTGACACTTCTTCGCCGCGGGTGTACGGCACGACGCAATAGCTGCAGTACTTGGAACACCCTTCCATGATGCTGACGAACGCGGTAACCCCATCGACGCGCGCCGGCGGCAGATGGTCGAATTTCTCGATCTCCGGGAACCGGATGTCGACCTGCGGCCGGTCCTGCAGCTGGCGCTCGCGCAGCAGATCGGGCAGGCGGTGCAGCGTCTGCGGCCCGAACACCACATCGACGAATGGCGCTCGCGCGATGATGGCCTCGCCCTCCTGGCTGGCCACACAGCCGCCGACGCCGATCTGCACCCCTTTTTTCTTCAGGTGCCTGACCCGGCCCAGGTCCGAGAACACCTTCTCCTGCGCCTTTTCCCGCACCGAGCAGGTATTGAACAGGATCAGGTCCGCCTCGTCGACATTGCTGGTGGCCTCGTAGCCCTCGGCCGCATGCATGACATCGACCATCTTGTCCGAGTCGTACTCGTTCATCTGGCAGCCAAAGGTTTTGATGAAGACTTTCTTGCTCATGGGAATGGACCTGTGATTCGTTGTGTCAGGTTGCGCCGATACCCTCGACATAGAGTGGCGGCTCGCGCGGCTCGCGCGGCTCGCGCGGCGCGCCGGCGCGACGGCGCAATGGTGGATGGTGACGCCTGGGCGCCCGCCGCGACCCTCAGCCTATTGCTTCGGGAACTTGGGCAACTGGTCGAATGGCGTCTTGCCATCATCGACCTTGGGCTTGTCGGCGTCGGACGCAAAACGAATGTTGGTCACCGTATCCCAGCCCCTGGGCAATACGTCCACCTCGGCCTGGCTCAGGATCCAGACTTCGCGCACCAGGCCCAGCGGCTCGACCAGATAGTTCACCGCATACCGCTGGCCCACCAATGCGCCGGACATCACCAGCAGGTTGTTAGGGCCGCGGATCCGAACACCGGGCGACAGGCGCATGGCCGCGCCATTGATCGTGATCTCGGGTGGCGCCATGACGGTCATGAAGCCACGTTGCACCGTGGGCGGGAACTGACGCACGCCCGTCTGGGCGCTCGCGCTGCTCACCACGACCAGCATGCCGGCGGCCATCGGGAGCAACGCGGCCACGGCCAGTGCGCGTAGACGGAAAAAACAGCGTTTCATGGTGTACATCCAGGGGCTGCATGACAGACAGCGCAGGAGCGGCCATCCGACAACCCAGGATTTTAATCCTTCATCACAGGGGTGTCGGCCAGGGCCGATCGCGGCACGATGGTGATCGGCTGGGAGGTCGGGCCGCTTTGCTGCTCGGAGTCAATGGAGGTGTCGACCTTGCAGGGCTTGAAGATGCGCACCTTGCAGGAACTGCAGATGCTCGCGTCTAGCCGGGGAAACAACTTGCCGATCACGTCTTCACCCAGCCGGAAGAAATTTTCGGCTCCGATAACGTCGTAGGCGCCGCAGCGGCGCATCATCTCCATGGGTTCGTCCTTCATGTAAAAGATGTACAAGGCGCCCCCCAGGGCTCGGCGCCGGCGCGCTTCCTGCGCCAGCAGCTGGGCGCCTTCAAGATCGACGAAATTGATGCCCGAGCCGACCACGAGCAGGCTGCGCTGCATCGGATTGCGCTCGTCTATGCGCTGCAACTCCGCGGCAATGTAATTGACAGCGCCAAAGAAAATCGGCCCGTTGATCCGCACGATCTTGAGCTGCGGACAATCCGGCAGGCCCGTGTCGTTGCCAAAACCTGGCGGCCACTGGCCCTTGAGCGGCTTGCAGTCCTCGATGCCGGGTTTGGCGGTCCGGTTGAGGAATAGCAGCAGCGACAACAACACGCCGATATAGATCGCGAACTCCAGTTGCAAAGTCAAGGTCGCGATCAGGGTTGCCACCAGCACGCTGGTTTCCTCGCGGCTCACCCGCACGATCTCGGTCATGTGACGGAAATCGATCAGGCCCCAGGCCACGACAAACAACACGCCCGCCATCGCCGGAATCGGCAGGTATGCGGCCAGCGGCGCCAGAAACAACACGATCAGCAACAGGAAGACCGCAGAGAACACGGCGGCCAGCGGCGTGCGCGCGCCCGCCTCGTAATTCAATCCGCTGCGGTTGAACGAGCCGCTGGACGCATAACCGGAGAAAAACGCCCCGGCCAGATTCGACAGCCCCTGACCGATGAACTCCTGGTTGCCGTGGATACGTTGCCCGCTCTTGAGCGCGACAGCCCGCGCAATCGATACCGCCTCGGTCAGGGCCAGCAGCGCCACCGCGATGGCGATCGGCACCAGCTTCTCGATCGTGCCCATGGAGATGTCCGGACTCGACAGCGGCGGCAATCCGACGCGCAGCGCGCCGATGCTCCTGATGCCCGTACGCTCGGCGCCGAAGATGAGGTTCAGCAACGCCGCCAGCAATCCGCCAGCCACCAGTGCCGCGATCATGTAGGGCGCGCGGGGCCGCCACTTGCGGATGCCCACACTGGCCAGGACCGTGACCAGCGCGACCAGCGTGACGTAAGGGTTGATATCGCTTGCCTGGCGAGCCGCCTGCTGCAGCACCCGCCAGACCGACGAGCCACGCTCGATCTCCAGACCGAAAAAATTCTTGACCTGGCTGGCCGCAATCAGCACCGCAGCGCCCGCGGTGAAGCCCACCACCACGGTATGCGAGACGAAGTTCACCAACGTTCCCAGCTGCAAGGCACCCAGCGCCAGCTGGAATACGCCGACCAGAAAGGTCAACGTCAACACCAGGCCGACGAACTCCGGTGAGCCAGGCTCGGCCAGCGGACTGATGGTGGCAAATACGACGATCGAGATCGCGGTGGTCGGGCCGGACACCAGGTGCCAGGAAGAGCCCCACAAGGCGGCCACAACCGCTGGCAGCATGGCCGCATACAAGCCATATTCCGGCGGCATGCCGGCGATGGTGGCAAAAGCCACGCCCTGCGGCACCAGCACCAGGCCACCAGTCAGGCCGGCTATCGCATCGGCGCGCAGCGTGACACGATCCACCATGTGCCGCCACTGCAGGAAAGGGAAAAGATACAGCAGCCAGCTGAAGGCGGATCTTCGACTCATGTCTTGTTCAGGTGTTTCGCTCCCGTCGCGCCCGGCCTCAGCTCGGGCCGCCTGCGGCACAGGAACCGTGAGGGTACCCGCCGATGATACGCGGCGCATCAGGCGCTGGAGCACGCGTTGAGAGACGGCGGCCAAGTCCGCTGCGTTCTGCAGCTTGACGAGCCGACGCCGTACGGTGCGCGCCCTTCAGTTGACCTTGCCGAACAGCCGCGGCACCGCCAGCACGAAGTCGGCCCAGTAGGTGACGATCAGCAGCGTGAAGAACAACGGGATGTAAAACGGCAGCACCGCACGCGACATTTGTGCCAGGCTGATTTTGGCGATGTCCATCATGATGAACAAGATCACGCCAAACGGTGGCGTCAAAGTGCCGATGAGCAGGTTGACGATCAGGATGATGCCGAAATGAACCGGGTCGATACCGAGGGCGACGATTAGCGGAAACAGGGTTGGCGTAGCGATGAGCAGGACCGCTGTCGTTTCCATCAGGCAGCCGATGATCAGAAGGGCGATGTTGATGATGGCCAAAATGACGTATTTGTTGTCGGAGATCGACATCATGAACTGCGCAAGCTTCATCGGCGCCTGTGAGGTGGCGACGATCCAGCCGAAAGGCACGGCGCAGGCGATGATGAAGACCAGCACACCGCAGGTGATAAGGGTCTCCCGCAGCGCGTCGGCAACATCGCGCAGACGCAGTTCACGCTGCAGGAAGCCGAGTCCGGCGGCGTAGACCACGGTCAAGGCGCCGAGCTCGGTCGGCGTGGCCACTCCGGCGAGCAAACCGACGGTCAGCAAAATCGGCGCCGCCAGCGCCGGTATGGCCCGCACGAAGGTGCGGCCAAGTCGTGGATAGGACATCGGCACGATCGGCGGCGCGACGATACGGCCGGTACGCACCAGCCAGTAGATCGTCACCATCAGCGTGCCGCCCATCAGGATGCCGGGCAAGAAGCCGGCCAGAAACATCTCGGCTACCGACACCTGCACCATCACGCCGTAGACGACCATGATCACCGATGGCGGAATGATCGGGCCAATGATTGATGAGGCGGCGCTGATCGCCGCTGCAACGGCCGGGTCGAATCCCTCCTTGCGCATGGCATTGACCTCGACCACGCCGAGCCCCGCGGCGTCGGCCTGGGCGACGCCGCTCATACCGGCGAAGATCATGCTGGCGACGACGTTGACGTGTGCCAGGCCGCCGCGGATATGTCCCGATAGAGCCGCGGCAAAGGCGAAAATGCGGTCGGCAATACCCGCGCGGTTGAGCAGATGGCCAGCCAGCACGAACAGCGGGATGGCGATGAGCACGAAGCTGTCGAGTCCGGTGCCCATGCGCTGCACGACGATGGACAACGGAATCTGCTGGGTCAGGGTGATCGTGACAATCGACGACAGTGCCATCGCGATGGCAACCGGCATCTGCAGCAGGATCAGCACGCCGAGCAAGCCAAAGAGCATGAACAGCGTCACAGCGGACCCGCCTTCGACGTAACGGCAGCCAGTGCGACAGACGGGCGGCCGCGAAGAACGGCCAGATCATCGAACAGCAGCCACAGCGTTGTCAAGGCCATTGACGCCGACGAAAGCGTGAGCGGCAGCGAGTAGAACAAGCTGCGAGGCAACTCGATGGGTAGCGAGACGGTGTTCGAGCGGCCCTCGACGCCCATGACCTTGATGCCTTGCTGGACCAGCACCACCAACGTGCCCAGCATCAGCAACCACACCAGCACGCGCATGGCCGCGGCCGCACGCACCGGCAGGTGACTGCCAAATGTGGCGATGAAGATGTGGCGGCCCTTCTTGAGACCCAGGCTCGCACCCACGAACACCATCCAGATGAAGGCGTAGGTCGCCGTCTCTTCTACCCACGCAATCGGCCGGTCCAGCGCGTAGCGCGTGAACACCTGAACCGTGATCGAGGCCACGATCAGCAGAATCAGGGCAATGCCCAGCCCTTGCTCGATGACTCCTATGCGATCGAGCAGGCGCTTGTAGTGCGTCAGCATCGGCTCAGAGCTTTTGGATCTGATCCCACAAGCCGGTGGACCAGGCGCCATCTTTCTCCATCTTGGCTACACCGTCTTTGGCGCGTTGCTGAATGGGCGCCTTGTCGATCTGCGTCACCTTCGCACCCTCGGCAGCCATCTTGCGCACCACGTCCTCGGTTTCCGTTTGTGCCGTCTTGCGCGTGTTGCTCACCGCCTCGACCGCACAGTCGCTGACCTGCTTCTGCAACTCGGGGCTCAGTGCGGCATAGGCCTTTTCGTTGATCGTGATGTGCGCGGATGACATCAGGTGATCGGTGCGGATGACGTTGGGCGCTGCCTCGTGGAACTTGGCTGAATAGGCCGAGGAGATCGGACCTTCGGCAGCCTCGATGACGCCGGTTTTCAGACCCAGATAGATTTCGCCCCAGGCCAGCCGGGATGGCCGCGTGCCCAGTGTCTCCCACAGCGTCAGGTAGGTCTTGATTTCAGGCACCCGCATCTTCACACTGCTCAGGTCGCCAAGCGAGGCCACGGGCTTCTTGGAAAACAGGATGCGGGGCTGCGTCGGCGCGGCAGCGAGGATGCGCAG
>JBBRVD010000136.1:0-10379 GCA_038247175.1 Burkholderiales bacterium
CGCCTCGTGTATTCCCACGAAGGCCGTGATTTCGGCGGCGCGCTGGAGACGGCTGGCGGCATCGCCCGTGCGTTGCCGCAACTGGCCGATCCCTTCTGGTTGCTGGCGGGCGATGTCTTTGTGCCGGAATTTGTGTTCTCCGAGCCGGCGCGCCGTGCCTTCATGGCCAGCGGCGCCTTGGCACATATCTGGCTGGTCCTCAATCCGCCACACAACCCGAAGGGCGATTTCGGCCTGACGCAGGAAGGACGGGCGCGCAATGACGGCCCTGGACGCCACACGTACAGCACGATCGGCCTGTTTCGACATGCCCTGTTTGCGCCGCCCTATTGCGAAATCCCGGCGGGCAATCCTGCTGGTGCGCGGGCCCCGCTGGCGCCGCTGTTGCGGATTGCAGCGCAGCATGAACGGTTGACGGCGCAGCTATACACTGGGCCCTGGACCGACGTGGGAACCCCTGAACGGCTGGCCCAACTCCAGATTTCCCGTGCATCCTGAATCGACGAAACCCGCACCATGACACGTTCACCCTACGCCAGCCGACGCGCCACTCTGGCCCAGCAACTCGGCGCCAAAGGCGTCGCGATCATCCCCACCGCCCCCGAGCGCCAGCGCAACCGCGACAGCGACTACCTGTACCGGCACGACAGTTATTTCTACTACCTCAGCGGCTTCACCGAGCCGCGGGCCTGGCTGGTCATCACTGGAGACGGCAAGACCACACTGTTCTGTCAGCCCAAGGACATGGAGCGCGAGATCTGGGACGGTTACCGGCTCGGCCCAGCCGAGGCGCCAGCTCGCCTGGGCGCGGACGCCGCGTTTTCCGTGGCCGAACTCGATGCACAAATGCCCAAGCTGATCGACGGCAGCGACGTGGTCTGGTATCCGTTCGGCATCCATCCGGGTCTGGAGACACGGGTCGATGGCTGGTTGTCCAGTTTGCGCGCGCGCGTGCGCTTCGGCGCCTTGTGCCCGGAGCAGACACGCGACCTTTGCAGCCTGCTCGACGAGATGCGGCTGATCAAGGATGCAAGCGAGCAGGACACCATGCGCCGAGCCGCGCAGATCAGCGCCGGCGCGCATATCCGCGCGATGCAGTTGTCAGCCCGCATGTTGCGCGAAGGCCAGGACGTGCGCGAATACCACCTGGACGCCGAACTGCTGCATGAATTTCGGCGCCATGGCTCGCAATATCCAGCCTACGGCTCCATCGTCGCCGCCGGCGCCAACGCCTGCGTGTTGCATTACCGCGCCGACACGGCACCGATCCGCGACGGCGAGCTGGTGCTGATCGACGCCGGCTGCGAGCTCGACGGTTACGCCAGTGACATCACCCGGACCTTTCCAGCCAACGGCAAGTTCACCGGGCCGCAGCGGGCGTTATACGACCTGGTGCTGGCCAGCCAGCAGGCAGCCGTCGATGCAACCCGCGCCGGCGCGCGCTTCACCGATCCCCACGATGCCAGCGTCAAGGTGCTGGCGCAGGGCATGCTGGATCTGGGCTTGCTCGATGCCGACAAGGTGGGCTCGGTGCAGGACGTGATCGACAAACGCAGCTATTTCCAGTTCTACATGCACCGCACCGGCCACTGGCTGGGTATGGATGTGCATGATTGCGGCGGTTATCTCGAGCCCGGCGAAATCAACCAGACCAGCGAGCGCAAGGACGCGCTCAGCGGCGAGACCATCGTCAACCGCCCAGCCCGCATCCTGCGGCCCGGCATGGTGCTGACGATCGAACCGGGCATCTATGTGCGGCCCGCTCCCGGCGTGCCCGACCATTTTCACAACATCGGCATCCGGATCGAGGACGACGCCATCGTCACGGCCGACGGCTGCGAGCTGATTACCCGCGCGGTGCCAGTCGACGGCGCGGAAATCGAAGCCTTGATGCGCGACTGACCAGCCCCCTTGCGCGATGTCCAGCGACCTGCAGCAGACCTTCGCCGAACACGGCTTCGTCGTGTTGCCGGGTTTCAGGGATGCGGCGCAGATCGCATCGATCCGCCAGCGCGCCGGTGAGCTGGTCGATGCCTACGACATGGCTGGCGAGCAGGCGGTTTTCAGCACCCAGGAGCAGCAGCGCCGGGTTAACGACTATTTCCTCGGATCGGCCGAGACCATCCGCTGCTTCCTCGAGGAGGAAGCGCTGGATGCCAACGGACGCCTGAAGCAGGACAAGGCTCTGTCGATCAACAAGATCGGCCATGCGATGCACGACCTCGATCCGGTGTTCGACCGGTTCTCGCACGGAGCCGACCTTGATTCGGTTGCCCGCGCTGTCGGGCTGGTGCGGCCGCTGCTGTGGCAGTCGATGTATATCTTCAAGCAACCGCAGATCGGCGGCGAGGTGCGCTGGCATCAGGACGCAAGCTTCTTCGTCACCACACCAGTCAGCGTGACGACGTTCTGGTTCGCGCTCGAAGACGCGCACCGGGGCAACGGTTGTTTGTGGGTGCAGCCTGGCGGACATCGCAGCCCCCTGCGCGAACACTTCGTGCGCACCGGCAATGCTGCCGCAATCGAAACCCTCGACACCACACCCTGGCCCAGCCTGCACCAAGCGCTGCCGCTGGAGATGGCGGCCGGCACGCTGGTCGTGTTCCACGGGTTGTTGCCGCATTACAGCGGCCCCAACCGGTCGGCGACCTCGCGCCACGCCTACACGCTGCACGCCACCGACGCCAGCGCGGCATACGCACCTGGCAACTGGCTGCAACGCTCCGACGAATTGCCGCCGCGCGGCTTCGTCTGAATCCCGGCCGGGCGGCATCGACTTCGGACCAACATGCGCCTGGTCCCGCTGGCAGTTGCGCCCTGGATTGCCGCGAGCGCCACCTGCCGCGCCGCTGGCGGATTCATCTACAGGGTGCAGGGCGGCGATCACCCCCTGACATATCGCGCACTGTGATCCCCGGGAACACGGTCAACGACTATGACAACGGATGCTCGTCGCTGGCCTGTCTGAAGCGGTTTTTCGATCGACGCGCTCAAGATCAATCATTCCTTCGCGCGGGACATGGCCACCGAGGATGATGATGCGGCCATCGTGACAGGCTTGCGATTGGGCCGTGCGCATCCGCTGGAGCAAACGAAGCCGCTGCTCTGGCCGAAGCCTACAATTTCACGCAGCACCGATGCACTGTTGTGTCGGCCGCGCCAAGCCGCATGCGGCAGGAGATCTACATGCCCGAGAGCACCCCCAGTTCCGACGAGGTACGCGCACAGTTGCGCAAGTCAGCACTGGAATACCACGAGTTCCCCACGCCGGGAAAAATCGCGATCGCGGCTACCAAGCAGTTGTCGAACCAGCGTGATCTGGCGCTGGCTTACTCGCCGGGGGTCGCGGCAGCCTGCGAGGAGATCGTGGCGGACCCGAACAACGCGTTCAAGTACACCAGCCGCGGCAACCTGGTCGCGGTCGTGACCAACGGCACCGCGGTGCTGGGCCTGGGGGACATCGGTCCGCTGGCCGCCAAACCGGTGATGGAGGGTAAGGCGGTATTGTTCAAGAAGTTCGCTGGCATTGACGTCTTCGACATTGAAATCAACGAGAAGCATGACCTGGACAAGCTGGTGGACATCATTGCCGCGCTCGAACCCACCTTCGGCGGCATCAACCTGGAAGATATCAAGGCGCCGGACTGTTTCTATGTCGAACGCAAGCTGCGTGACCGGATGAAGATCCCGGTATTCCATGACGACCAGCATGGCACCGCCATCGTGGTCGGCGCTGCCTTGCTCAATGGACTCACTGTCGTGGGCAAGGAACTGCACACGGTCAAGCTTGTGTCCTCCGGCGCCGGTGCCGCGGCGCTGGCCTGCCTGAACCTGTTGCTCAAGCTCGGCATGCCGCGCGAGAACATCTTCGTGACCGACCTTGCGGGTGTCGTGTACGAAGGCCGCACCGAGTTGATGGACGACGACAAGATCGTGTTCGCGCAGCAGACCTCTGCCCGCACGCTGGGTGAGGTGATAGAGGGCGCGGACATCTTCCTGGGCCTGTCGGCTGGAGGCGTTCTCAAACCCGACATGGTGCGCAAGATGGCCGCCCGGCCGCTGATCTTCGCACTGGCCAACCCTGACCCGGAGATCACACCCGAAGACGTGGCGCTGGTCCGTGACGATGCCATCATGGCCACCGGCCGTACCGACTACCCGAACCAGGTCAACAACGTCCTGTGTTTCCCCTACATCTTTCGAGGCGCACTCGATGCCGGAGCATCGACCATCACCGACGCGATGGAGATCGCGGCGGTGCAAGCGATCGCAGAACTGGCCCGGGCGGAACAAAGCGAGGTGGTGGCAGCAGCGTATGCCGGCCAGAAACTGGCGTTCGGCCCGGAGTATTTGATTCCGAAACCGTTCGATCCGCGACTGATGATGAAGATCGCGCCAGCCGTGGCACAGGCGGCAGCGGACAGTGGTGTTGCGTTGCGCCCGATCGGGGACATGCAAGCCTACCGCGAACGGCTGCATAGCTTTGTCTATGCGTCCGGCAACACCATGCGGCCGATCTTTGCCGCGGCCAAGAATGCCACGCGCAAGAGGGTCGCCTACTGCGAGGGCGAGGAGGAACGTATCTTGCGCGCATGCCAGATCGTCGTCGACGAGGGTCTGGCACGACCGACGCTGATCGGTCGGCCGGCCATCATTGCCCAACGGATCGAGAAGTTCGGACTGCGATTGCGCGAGGGACTCGACTACGACGTGGTGAACGTCGAGCATGACGAGCGTTACCGAGACTTCTGGCAGACCTATCACCGGATGACCGAGCGGATGGGCGTCACCGTGCAGATGGCAAAGATCGAAATGCGCCGGCGCCTGACGCTGATCGGCGCCATGCTGCTGCACAAGGATGATGTCGACGGCATGATCTGCGGCACCTGGGGCACGACGGCGCTGCATCTGACGTACATCGACCAGATCATTGGCAAGCGCAAGGGTGGCAGTCCGAGCACACCGCAGGATGTGCCGATCTACGCCTGCATGAACGGCCTGATGCTGCCGGACCGGCTGATTTTCCTGGTCGACACCCATGTCAACGCCGATCCGACACCGCAGGAGCTGTCCGAGATCACCGTCATGGCGGCCGAGGAGATGGTGCGTTTCGGGCTTCAGCCCAAGGTGGCGTTGTTGTCCCATTCCAACTTCGGCAGCAGCAATCTGCCCAGCGCCGTCAAGATGCGGCGTACGCTGGAAATCCTGCGCGCCGAAGCACCGTGGCTGGAGGTGGATGGCGAGATGCACGGTGATCTGGCACTGGACGGCGCGGCGCGCGCCCGGCTGATGCCCAACAGCACGCTGGTCGGGAACGCCAATCTGTTGGTGTTACCCAACATCGATGCCGCCAATATTGCCTACAACCTGCTCAAGACGGCCGCGGGCGGCAATATCGCTATCGGCCCGGTACTGCTGGGAGCGGCCAGTCCGGTGCATGTGTTGACGCCCAGCACCACCGTGAGGCGTATCGTCAACATGACCGCCTTGACCGTCGCTGACGCGAACGCCGGCAGATAGACCCGGACGCAAAAGCATGCACTGACTTCCATTCTTCTGCTGCGTCGCTCAAGATGCCCGTTTTTTGTGCAAGCTCTTGCAATTTCCGGTGGGATAGGCGAAACTACGGTCCGAATGATTTAGGGGTAAACCCGAGGTTCTGGAGCGTGAAGGCATGGCGGCGGTCAGAAGGTTCAAGTTAGTACTCACTGGCTTAGTACTTGCTGCTGCTGCGTCTGTTACGGGTCTTGTATGTGCAAGGGCACCAGTTGTCCCGCTCAACAACACAGCGACGATTTCAATTGCCGAGATACCGGCCCAGGGAGTTCAGACGTATGCGTTGATCACCCGAGGCGGCCCCTTTCCCTATGAAAAGGACGGAACGGTATTCGGAAATCGCGAACGTTTGCTTCCGATCAAGAACCGGGGTTACTACCGCGAGTACACCGTAAGCACGCCGGGGCTGACCCACCGCGGCACCCGGCGAATCGTGTGTGGCGGCAGACCCCGGGAACCGGACGACTGTTATTACACCACTGATCACTACGCGAGTTTTCGCAGGATCGTGCCATAGGTTTTTGTTGGAACTATTTATATGTCTTATATCGAAAACGAAACGGGGATGGATATGCCGACTCGTCAGGAAACCGAAGCACCGCTTCGGGGCGTACGCAGCAATATCGTGCAGTCCATCCGGGCCTTCCGGGTCCAGGATCTGCAGGATGCGGCCCGCAGCCTGGGTCATCATTTCCTGTATGCCAATTTGGCCAACGCACAGTCCAAGCAAGAAGTGCTGGACATGATCGGGCAGCAGTTCACGCTGCCCTCGCATGTTGGCAAGAATTTTGATGCCTTGTACGACAGCATGACCGACCCGGTCCACAGGTCCGGACCGCAACCCGGGTTCGTCGCCGTCCTGGAGCATATTCCCGCACATGCGAAGTTTGACAAGGAAGCGCGGGAGCAACTGCTCGACATCTTCCGCGACGCATCCGACTACTGGAGCGATCGCAAGATCCCGTTCCGATGTTTCTATTCTTTTCAGTAGCCCGTTCCGCACACACCAGCCAAGCGGAACGGGCTAATGAGGCCAAGAGCGATACACATGCGAATCAGTCGCTTTCGGGCGTCAGCCTGACGACCGAAAACGGCGAGAAGATGCCAACCGACAAACTGTTGGACGTCTCACCATTGGCGCTGCGCATGAGCAGTCCATTCAATGCGGAGTACTGGCTGGCAACGGCCTGACGCAGCGGCACCTCCACATCGCCGACGAGCCCGTCGTTCACGCGACGGGCTTTTTTAATGTGCTGTCGTGGGCCAGACTCAGGTATTGCTGGACTGGCACCTCCTGCGCACGACGCTGCAGGTCAAACACGCCCGAAAAGCCCCGCTCATCGAGCCAGCGTCCCAAGGTATGGCGCAACAGCTTGCGGCGCTGGCTGAAAGCGACTTGCACGATCGTGCTCAGCAAGTCCACATCCACCACCTTCGCGTCGACCCGCGGCCGCATGCTGACCATCGCGCTGTCGACCCGTGGTGGCGGCGAGAAACTCCCGGGCGGCACGGGCAGGAAGTCATGCATGTCGTAGCGCCATTGCAGCATCACGCTCAAGCGCCCGTACGCGGCGCAGTCCGCAGGCGCAACCATACGGTCAACGACCTCCTTCTGCAGCATGAAGTGCTGGTCCTCGATCGCGTCGGCATGGGCCAACAAGTGAAACAGGATCGGCGTGGAAATGTTGTAGGGCAGGTTGCCCACGACGCGCAGACGGCCCAGGAGCCGGTCGGACTTGGGGAGCACCAGCCCGGTTGCCAGGACTGCAATTGCAGCGTACGAGGAGTTGCGCAACTCGGTGAAGTCGACCGCGAGCACGTCGGCCTGCACCACGGTCAGGTCGGCCCGCGTTCGCAGCCGGGTGGCCAGATCGCGATCGAGCTCGATCACCGCCAGGTGTCCCAGCCGCTCCACCAGCGGCTGTGTCAACGCGCCCAGACCGGGCCCGATTTCCACCATGACCTGGCCCGCCCGGGGCGCAATCGTTCGCACGATCGCATCGATGATCGTGTCGTCGATCAGAAAATGCTGGCCGAACCGCTTGCGCGGTGCATGGGATCCAACGCCTTCTGCGCCAGAACCGGAGCGTTTGTCCGCCGGCAGGCTGCCCGACGCCAGACGCTTGGGCGTGCGCCCCTGTGCCTGCATCAGCTTGGCGGCTCGCGCAGTTCGACGTAAGCACGCGAGCGCAATTCGCGACTCCAGCTTTGGTAGGCTTCTTCCGATTTCTTCTCGCGCAGCAGTGCCCGCAGCGTGTCGCGCTGCTCTCGGGCGGTGAGCGCAACGGTTCGACGCCCCTCCAGGCGGATCAGGTGCACGCCGAATCGGGATACCAGCGGCGGGCCGATCTCCTTGGGCGCGAGTTGCGCCAGTGCAGCATCGAATTCCGGCACAAAGCGCCCGGGCAAGGTCCAGCCCAGATCACCCCCCTGGCTCGCGCTGCCGTCTTGCGAATGTTCTCTGGCCAAGGCTTCGAAGCTCGCCTCGTCCGCCAATATGCGGCGGCGGAACTCCGCCAGTCTCGCGATCGCCGCATCTTCGCTCAATGATGCGGTCGGACGCAGCAGGATATGGCTGGCCCGGGTCTGCTCCACCGAAGTCGCCGGGCCCCCCGTCATGCGTTTGTCGATCAGCCTTAGTACATGCACGCCCGCGCCGGAGCGTACCGACGTCATCGCTCCCGGCTCCAGCGAGCGGACCGCGTCGACGAAAAGTTCAGGGTACCGATCCACCGACCGCATGCCGAACAACCCGCCCTCGGCGGCATCGGGTGCCTTGGACACGTCACGCGCCAATGCGGAGAAGTCCTCGCCCGCGCGCACTCGCGCCATGATCTGATCTGCCTGGGCACGCGCTGCAGATACCTGAACCACGGTGGCCGACTCCGGCAGCTCCAACAGGATATGCGCGATATTCACCTCGGCCAGGGTATTGGCGCTATTGCGCTGCTGGTCCAGCAGATACTGGTCGATCTCCAGCTCCGAGACCCTCACGCGCTGCGCCACCTCGCGCTCGCGTATCCGAGACAACAACATCTGCTCACGCAAGGTGCTGCGAAACTGACTGCGCGAAATCCCATCCGCAGTCAGCCGTCGTTGCAGCTCCTCGAGATCCACCTGGTTCTGTCGCGCCACGGTCTGCACCGCCTCATCGAGCGCAAAGTCCTCGATCTTGATGCCGACCTCGCGCGCGTACTGGATCTGGCTGCGCTCGGTGATCAACCGCTCCAGCGCCTGGTCGGCCAACACCGCCGGAGACGGCATGGGCGCCTGTTGCTGGGCCAGCTCCTGCGCCAGACGCTGCATCTCCTGGCGCACCTGCAGGTTCGTGACCGGCTCGCTGTTGACAATGGCCACGATGTAGTCGGACGCACGCTGTGCTCTGGGCTCGCTGGCGGCTGCACCACCCGCAACACCGGGAAGCCGGATCCCCTGTGCCTGCGCCGACAGCATGCTGCAACCCAGAAGGCAGGCCAGGAAAATGCGCGTAAGGCGAAATGTCATCGTGATCAATCGTAACTGCCAAAACGGCTCGGGCTGGTGCTGGTCTCCCGCAGGAACTGATAGCGCGGGATGCTGCGCTTGAGCGTTTCCAGCGGATTGGAGCCCAGACGCGAGAAGCCCACGAACTCCAATTGAAACAAAATGCGGTTGCTGGCGGTCGACGTCCCGGTCTGCAACCGGTCGAGCACCACGCGGCCTAGCCAGCAGCCTCCGTCATATTCGAATCCCAGCACCGAGTCCACCAGCTTGCCGTCACGCAGGCTGAAGTTCATCCGACCCACGGCATACCAGCGCCCAGCGCCCTGGCCCTGCCCCGCTCCGAGGTCCTGGCCGCGGTCGCCCCACAGGTCGTTGATCGGCCACTGCCAGGCCACGTCCAGTTGCTCGCTCGATCCGCGTTGCAGACGGTATGCCGCGCTGACGACGCGGTAGTTGCCGGGACTGTAACGCCCGCCAATGGTCGAGCGCACCGATCGCCGGGTATCCGGGTCGAATTGCACGGTCGAGTCGAAGGACCAGCGCGGATCGAGATTCAGCGTCGCGCCGACCAACACGTCACTGAACCCCTTGGCCACCGTTGTGCCCCCGGGCAACGTGACGCGCTGGTCGCTGAACCGCAGGCGCTGCGCGATACCCAGTCGCGCTGCCTCGCCACCCGTGGCGGGATTGAGCAAACGCGTCGATACACCAAGCGTCAGCAGGTTGCTGTCCGAGATGCGATCGTTGCCGACAAAGGCATTGTCGGTATAGATGGTGGCAAAATTGAAATCGTTGATGCCGCTGTCATAGTTGGGCAAGGCACTCTGGTCACGGTAGGGCGTATACACGTAGAACGCGCGCGGCTCCAGTGTCTGGCGGAAAGCGCGCCCGAACAGGCTCGTATCGCGCTCGAACACCAGACCACTGTCGACGCTGAATGTGGGAAGCGTCCGTGTGGACGCAGTGCTGCCGTTGGCCAGCGCGCCGTCGAACCGGTAATTGGTCGCATGCAAACGCAACTTCGGCGTGACAAAGCCCCATGACGACACCCACGGGCGCGACGCCACGAGCTGCGAGAACATCCGTCGCGCATTGGGTTGCCCCGTCAGCAACCGATCCGACTCGAACTGCGTCGCGTCGGCATCAACCGAGAAGTCGAACCCACTGACGTTCAGCCGTGCATATTGCATGGCAAGTTGCGGCAGCCGGTCGTATGGTGGTGTTATCGGGGAGTTCACGTCCTGCAGCGTCTGCCACTTGAGCACGCGCAGGCTCGTCGAGAAATTTCCGCTTGCCCAGGACAGGCCCAGATCGTTGGGCAGCAGGCGTTGCGTCAGGCC
>JBBRVD010000137.1:0-10171 GCA_038247175.1 Burkholderiales bacterium
CGTTACCTCGGTGTGTTGCTCTACGATGCCGACCGCATCCAGGAGGCGGCCAACGTCGAGCACGACCGTGACCTGTACAACGCCCAGCTCGACATCTTCCTGGACCCGTTCGATCCCGAGGTGATCGCGCAGGCCCGCATCGACGGCATTGCGGACCAGTGGATGGAAGCGGCTCGCAACAGCCCGGTCTACAAGATGGCGGTGCAGTGGCGCGTAGCCCTGCCGTTGCACCCGGAGTACCGCACGCTGCCGATGGTCTGGTACGTGCCGCCGCTCTCGCCGATATCGGCCGCGGCCAACGCCGGCCATGTCGGCACCAACGGTCAGATCCCGGACGTCAACCAATTGCGTATTCCGGTCAAGTACCTGGCCAACCTGCTCACCGCCGGCGACACGGTTCCGGTGGTGCGTGCCCTTGAACGCATGCTGGCCATGCGCGCCTTCCAGCGCGAGAAGCACGTCGAGCAGCGCATCAACACCGCTGCGCTGGAGCAGGTCGGACTGTCCGTGGCCGAGGTCGAGGAGATGTACCAGGTGATGGCGATCGCCGATTACGAGGACCGCTTCGTGATTCCGACCACGCACCGCGAGTACGCCGAGAACACCTTCAACGTGCGCGGCGGCTGCGGCTTCACGTTCGGCAACGGCTGCTCCGAGGGCACCACAGAGACCAGCCTGTTCGGCAGCGACAAGAAACGCACCATTCCCATTCGGGCGGAGGTATGACCATGCTGGCACACTCAGGAAATCACACCCTGTCGGGCACATTGCGCGTGCTGGCGTCGTTGTTGAGTTACCCAGACCGGGAATGGCGCGGCTACCTGGCGCAGATGCCCGCAGTGCTGCAACGCGAGCGCGCAGTCTCGGCGACGCGTGTGGCCGAGCTCGAACGGCTGCTGCGCCAGCTGGCCTCGCGTGACCTGCTGGAGGTTGAAGCCGACTATGTAGCGCTGTTCGACCGCGGCCGCGCCACGTCGCTGCACCTGTTCGAACATGTGCACGGCGACTCGCGCGACCGGGGGCCGGCCATGATCGACCTGGCGCAGACCTACGAGAAAGCCGGGCTGTATCTGGCCCAGGGCGAGCTGCCGGATTACCTGCCGGCCGTGCTGGAGTTCGTCTCGACGCAGCCGCCGCGCGAGTCGCGCGCCTTTCTGGCGGAGATGGCGCACATCTTCACGGCCATCTTCAGCGCCCTGCAACAGCGTGACAGCGCGTACGCCAGCGTGTTGGGCGCGCTGCTCGAGCTCGCGGGCGAAACCGCCCGGGCAGTGCAACCCGCAGCCGACGAAGCACTGGATGAGAGCTGGGCCGAGCCGGCGGTCTTCGATGGTTGCTCGACCAAGGGCCAGGCCGCTCCGGGCCAGCCGCAGCCGATCCATTTTGTTCGTACCACCCAACCGCACCAGGGAGCGTCGTCATGAGTGCACTGCATGGTTTTCTGTTCCAGGTCTATCCCTACATCTGCTTCGCGGTATTCCTGGTCGGCAGCCTGATCCGCTTCGACCAGAACCAGTACACGTGGAAGAGCGACTCGTCGCAGCTGCTGCGCGCCGGAACCTTGCGCTGGGGCAGCAACCTGTTCCACTTCGGCATCCTGTTCCTGTTCTTCGGCCACCTGGTCGGGCTGTTCACGCCGCACGCCGTGTATGGTGTCTTCATGAGTGCGGCCACCAAGCAGATGCTGGCCGTGGTGGCCGGTGGCGTGGCGGGGCTGGTATGTTTCGTCGGTCTGTCGCTGCTGCTGTATCGGCGCATATTCGATCCGCGCATCCGGCTGACCAGCCACCGCACCGACATCGCCATTCTGGTGATCCTGTGGGTGCAGCTCGTGGTGGGGATGATCACCCTGCCCTTTTCATACCAGCACGCCGACGGAAGCGTGATGCTGATACTGGCCGACTGGGCGCAACGCATCGTCACGCTGCGGCCGGTGGATGCGACTGCGCTGAGCGCCCTGGCGTGGCCCTATCTGTTCCATATCGTGTTCGGCATGACGATCTTCCTGTTGTTCCCGTTCAGCCGGCTGGTGCATGCGTGGAGCGGCTTCGCCACCGTGGCCTTTCTGTTCCGTCCACACCAGGTGGTGCGTAGCCGCAAGCTCAATCTGCCAGCGGACCACGAGCAGCCGCGCCAGCCCGGCGCCGGCGTCTGAAGGAGAGCAACCGTCATGACCGAACCAGTCACCACCACCACCGTCGACGCGCCCGTCGCCAGCGTCAATGGTGTCGCCCTGCATGCGCCCGGCGATCGGCCCGCATCCGAGGCGCTGCGCCAGCGAGCCTGCACCGAACTGCTGCGCCAGGCCGCGCAGGCCGCCGACATGCTGTCCGCGGACGATGCGGGCGCCGCCGATGGCGTCATCAGCGAGGCCGCCAGCGATGCCATCGACACGCTGATCGCCCAGCAGGTCGTCGTTCCCCAGCCCACGGATCAGGCCTGCGAACGCCACTACCAGGCCCACGCAGCGAGATACCGCACCGGCGAGAAGGTTCGTGCGCGCCACATCCTGTTCGCCCTCACCCAGGGCATGGACGTGGTGAAACTGCGCGACCGCGCAGAAGCCTGCCTGCTCGACGTGCGTTGCCACGACGGCAGCAGCAGCGAGGGCTTCGCACGATCGGCGCGTGAATTCTCGAACTGCCCCAGCGGCGCCGATGGCGGCGACCTCGGCTGGCTCACGCGGGACGAAGTCGCGCCCGAACTGGCACGGGAACTGTTCGCCCAGGCCCAGGTCGGCGTTCTGTCGCGTCTGGTGCACAGCCGCTTCGGCCTGCATGTGATGGAGATCCTGGCCCGCGAACCGGGACAGGACCCGCCATTCGCAGCGGTTCGTGGCACCGTGGCAATGGCATTGCGCCAGCAGAGCTTCGTCACCGCGCTGCGCCAGTACCAGCAATTGCTGGCCGGCGACGCCAGGCTGGTCGGCGTGGATCTGGAGGCCGCGGACACACCGCTGGTGCAGTAGGTCAGCACGGGCGCGGGCCAAGGCATCGGACTTGACCAAGATCAAACCCGCCCCTGACCGTGCCGGCCAAAATCGCAGCCACGACACGCCACCGCATAAGGATCCCGACCATGACCGACCCGACTGCGCCCATTGCGGCCGGTACCCAGGACGCGCCGATCGCCAACTTCTCCCAATGCCATGTCGGCATCATCGATCACCTCGACGCGCTGGGTGAACTGCCGGCCTTGATGGCGCCGGCCCGGCGCGCGCGCGCAATCGCGGCCGACATGCTGAAGTTCTTCGAAGCGGTGATCCTGGAGCACCACGGCGAGGAAGAACGCGATCTGTTTCCCGCCGTGGTGGAAAGTGCGGCCCAGGGGCAGGAGCAGACACTTGTCAAAACCATGGTGGAGCGGTTGACGACGGAGCACCGGCAGATCGAGGCCTGGTGGTCGCAGATCAAGCCCCAGCTCAAGCAGATCGCCCGGGGCCACGACACCGAACTCGACGCGCTGGCAGTGCAACAACTGGTGCAGCAATACCATGCACATGCGTTGGTTGAAGAGGCCGAGTTCCTGCCGTTGTCCCAGGTCATCCTGGGCCGCAATGCCAACCATATGGCAGCGCTGGGCATGTCGCTGCACATGCGCCACGCCAAGCCGGTGCCCGGCTACATTTGATCCGCACTCGGCCGCCGCGGCCACTTGCAGCGCGCCCGCACGGCATGGCCCGTGTTCGTGCCTGGGCGCCCGACCAGGCGATCGCCGGTTCGTGCACAATCAGCCGCTGTCCCCGCCCATGTGCGCCGCGCCATACCGCGACACCCCGACCATGAGAAAGCCCCACCTGCCCGTCTGGTTACGCGGCATCGTCCTGATTCTTTCCTTGATCGCGCTGGGTCTGCTGATCAAGAATGCCGGACTGGACCATCTGTTCGAACGCGACTGGATCAACGCCCATGTTCGCGGCCATGGTTATCAGGGCTTCGGCGTGTTTCTCGGTGCCGGGGCGTTGATCACCGCCATCGGACTGCCACGCCAGATCGTCGCCTTCTTCGGTGGTTACGTGTTTGGCGCGATCAGCGGTGCGGTGATCGGCGCGGTTGCCGCGCTCGGTGGCTGCATCCTGGCGTTCTACTACGCACGCTGGTTCGGGCGCGCAGTGGTCCGGCGCATGTTCCCCGAGAAGCTCCGGCGTTTCGACGGCTTCATCGGCGGCGACCCGTTCTCGATGACGCTGCTGATCCGGCTGCTGCCGATGGGCAGCAACCTGATCACCAATCTGGTCGCCGGTGTTTCGAGTATCCCGCGGCTGCGTTTTTTTGCTGGCAGCTTTGTCGGCTATCTACCGCAGGCCCTGATTTTCGCGCTGGCCGGCAGCGGGCTGACCGTGGACTCGCGCTGGCGGATTGCCACGTCGATCGTGCTGTTCGTGCTGGCGGGCCTGATGGCGCTGCCACTGTACCGCCGGATGCGGCACGGCCGCTCCTATGACGATGCCCTGGACGCCGACGCCGCACCGCGTGCTTGACCATGTCGCCCGGCGCAGCGAAGCGCGGACCATGAACCAGCAGGTGACTCAAACCCCTTCTTGCTCCTGCAACTGCCGCCACAGCACCTTGCCGCTAGCGCTCTTGGGCAAGGTATCGGCGAACTGCACCACCCGCGGCGCCTTGTAGAGCGCCATGTTGTCGTGGCACCAGGCAATGATGTCCTGCTCGCGGACCGATCCGCGAACGGCGGGTCGCAGCACGACGATAGCCTTGACGGACTCACCGCGGTAGGGGTCCCGGGTCGCGATCACGCAGGCCTCCTGGATCGCCGGATGGCGGAACATCAGGCTCTCGACCTCGGCCGGCCAGATCTTGAATCCGGACGCATTGATCATGCGCTTGAGCCGGTCGGTCATGAAGTAGTAACCATCCTCGTCGATCCGGCCCAGGTCGCCGGAGCGAAAGAAACGCTTTCCGTCGAGTTCGATGAAGGCCGCGGCGGTCGCGTCGGGACTTTTCCAGTAACCCTGGAACACCTGAGGGCCACAGATGACTATTTCGCCCTGCTCGCCCGGCAACACCGGCTGCAGGGTCTGCGGATCCACGACACGGGCCTCGGTGCTCACGTAAGGAATCCCCAGGCATTGCTGCTTGGTTGCATCGGCCGGGTTGAAGTGGGACGGCGCCGCGGTTTCGGTCAGCCCGTAACCCTCGGCATAACGCAGGCCGAACTGGTCGTACAGGCGTTGCGCGACCGCCTGCGGCATTGCGGTGCCACCGCCACCAATGAAGACCAGCGAGGACAGGTCGTAACGCGCCAGGTCCGGGCTCGCCAGCAGGTCGATCACCATGGTGGGGATATTGCCCCAGTGTGTGACGCGCCAGGCCGAGATCAGCCGACCGGCGAGGTCGCGGTCCCAGCGCGGCATGATGACCATCATGCTGCCGTTGTAGGCCCCGGCATGGATCAGGCCGACCAGGCCGGTGGCATGGAACATCGGCACCGCCGCCAGCACGACGTTCTCGGCCGAGCCACCGTTGACCAGGCCATTGGCAACGGCCTGGTGCATGATCGTCGCATGTGGATGCATACAGCCCTTGGGCAGCCCGGTGGTACCGCTGGTATAGGGCAACACCGCCAGGTCCTGCGGACCGTTGCGCAGCGGCGCCGGCGATTGCGTCGTGGCCAGTGCGTCATCCCACGCCAGTACGGCGCCTCCTTCGAGCCGCGGCATCGGATGCCGGCTGGTCAGCCAGGGGACCCACGCCGCTGGCGGCGCGTTGTCGCCTTGCACCTGTTCATCGAAGGCATCCGACAGATGGGTCACGACCAGATGCGTCAGGCGCAGGGATACGTCCAGCCGGTTGCTGGCTTCGGCCAGTTCGGCAGCCAGATCGGCAGTGGTGATCGCCACCTTGGCATCCGGATCCACGATGAAGTGCTTGAGTTCCTCGGCCCGATTCATCGGATTCACCGGAACCACCACCGCGTCGGCGCGCAGGATAGCCCAGTGCGCGATGACGAGTTGCGGGCAGTTCTGCATGTCGAGCAACACCCGGTCGCCCCGGTCCACCCCCAGGGATTGCAGGCAGGCAGCGAGCCGCTCGGCCTGATCGTGCAGTTGTTTGTAGCTGGTGACCGTGCCAAAGAAAACCATGGCTGGCCGATCGGGGTAACGCAGAGCGCTCACTGCCAGGTTGTGCCAAAGGGACGTCGCCGGTGGCGAGATCCTGCGGGGTACGCGGGCGGGCCAGAGCGCGAAATGACGGAGCTCGGACGGCCCGTCCGGGGCAGGTTCGAAGCTGCACGCGGATGCCGCCACGACTGCACTGGCATTCGACGATCCGGGTTGCGGCATGAATCCTGCTAAATTGAAGTGTCGGGGCGGTGTTCGCACCAGAATAGTCTCATGCGCGTCGTGCATGATGTGTCCGAGTAAACCCCGATGTGGCAGCAGCAAGAAGCCGATACAGTCGGAAACAGGTCATACGGGCCCGAACTGGCAACGACCGGTCGGGGCGCATGTTCATCCCATTTGAACTGAAGGAAACAGAATGACACTGACGAAACTACAGACCGCAGCAGTCGCCATGGCGACTTTTGGCGCATTGCTCGCGGCACCCGCAGCGCATGCGGGCAAGACCCTGGACGCAATCAAGGCGCGCGGACAAGTCGTGTGCGGCGTCAACACCGGCCTGGCCGGCTTTGCCGCTGCCGACTCGACAGGCAAGTGGTCCGGCCTGGACGTCGACGTCTGCAAGGCTTTGGCCGCCGCAACGCTGGGCGATGCCGAGAAAGTGAAGTATGTCCCCCTGACGGCCCAGCAGCGCTTCACCGCGCTGCAATCCGGCGAGATCGACGTGCTGGCCCGCAACACCACGTTCACGCTGTCGCGTGACGCGTCGCTGGGCCTGGCCATGACGGTCGTGAACTACTTTGACGGACAGGGCTTCATGGTGCCCACGCGCACCAAGATGAAGAGCGCCATGCAGCTCAAGGGGCAGACAGTGTGCGTGCAGTCCGGCACCACCACCGAGAAGAACCTGACCGACTTCTCCAAGGCCAACAACCTGAACATCAAGCCAGTGGTGTTCGAGAAGGTCGAGGCCGCCACCAGCGCCTATTTCTCGGGCCGCTGCATCGCATACACGACAGACGCCTCCGGCCTGTCGTCGGTGCGTACCAAGGAAGCGAAGGACCCCAAGGAACACGTGATCCTGCCCGAGATGATCTCCAAGGAACCGCTCGGCCCGATGGTGCGCCGCGGTGACGATGAGTGGTTCACGATCGTCAAGTGGGTGATGTACGGCATGATGGAGGCCGAAGAGTATGGCATCACACAGGCCAACGTCGACAAGATGAAGTCCAGTGAAGATCCCGTCGTACAACGCCTGCTGGGCGGTGGCAACGAGGACACCGGCAAGCTGCTGGGCCTGGACAAGGAGTGGATGGCGCGGGTCGTCAAGGCAGTCGGCAACTATGGCGAAAGCTACGATCGCAACCTGGGCCCGAAGACCGCCCTGAACCTGCCGCGCGGCCTCAACAATCTGTGGAACAAAGGCGGGTTGATGTATCCGTACCCGGCGCGCTGATCGACCTGTTGATCCGTGCAAAACGCTGCTGCTGGAACGCACCATGTGCCCGGCAGCAGCTTTTTTTCGTTTGCGCGCCTGCATGCGAAGCCTTAGAAGCCTTAGAAGCCTTAGAAGCCTTAGAAGCCTGAGAAGCCTGAGAGCCTGAGATGCGTGCAAAGCATGAGAAGCAGTGCCCATGACGGATAAAGCCCCACAGAAAAAGAGCCGCTGGTCCTGGCGCAGTCAGGCGTTCAGAGGTGTCATCTACCAGATTCTGGCCGTTGGAATCGTAGCTCTGGCGGTCTGGTTTCTGGCCAGAAACACCATGATCAACATGCAGGCCCGCGGTATCCAGAGCGGCTTCGATTTCCTGGGAGATCCGGCCGGTTTCGATATCGGCGAGAGCCTGTTCTCGTTCGATTCGGCCGAACCGTACTGGAAAGCTTACCTGGTCGGCATCGTCAACACGCTGCGCGTCGCGATTCTCGGCATCATACTGACAACCATCCTGGGCACGCTGCTCGGCGTCGGCCGTTTTTCGCGCAACGCCTTGGTGCGCGGCCTGTGTTACGCCTATGTCGAATTGTTCCGCAACGTGCCCATCTTGCTGCAACTGCTGATGTGGTACCTGTTTCTGACCGAGACGCTGCCCTTCGCGCAGGACGCACTGACGCTGGGCCCCCTGTTTCTGAGCAAGGGAGGCTTTATCTTCCCCAAGCCGATCTGGGAAATCGGCCATCTGTGGGGCGCGATCGGCCTGATCGCCGGAGGCGTTCTGGGTTTTGCCTATCGCAACTGGGCGTTTCGCCAATTTGAGGCCACTGGTCAGCTGCGCAGCATGTTCTGGCTTCCGCTGGCCATCTGCATCGTCACCGGTGTCCTGGCCTGGTGGGCCGGCGGCGCGCCGCTGCATTTCGAGTTCCCGATCAAGGGCGACTTTTCCATCGAGCGCGGCGGTGCGTTGACGCCGGAGTTTCTGGCCGTGTTACTGGGCCTGACGATGTATACCGCTGCGTTCGTGGCCGAAGTGGTGCGCTCGGGCATTCAATCGGTCGCGCAAGGCCAGGGCGAAGCAGCAGCCGCATTGGGCCTGCACCCGAGCCAGGTGATGCGGCTCGTCACGCTGCCGCAGGCGCTGCGCGTCATCATCCCGCCGGTCACCAACCAGTTCCTGAACCTCACCAAGAACTCCTCGCTGGCGGTCGCCATCGGATATCCGGACGTGGTGTCGATCGCCAACACCTCGCTGAATCAGACTGGCCGGGCGGTTGAAGCCATTGCCATCGTCATGCTGGTCTATCTGACGACGTCGCTGTCCACATCGTTGCTGATGAACTGGTACAACGCCCGCGCGGCGATCCAGGAACGCTGATCGACGCACCACCATGACCGCACAAACTTTTGAGCCGATTGCGTCCCGGCCCGCGCCCAACCCGACCGAAGGCCCGATCGCCTGGGTCCGGATCAACCTGTTCGGCGACTGGATCACCGGGTTGATGACCATCGTCGTGCTGACAGCGTTGCTGCTGGTGTTGCCACAATTCATCAGCTGGGCTGTCATCCGGGCCGCCTGGCTACCCGATTACGATGCCTGTCGCGTGGAAGGCGTGGGCGCATGCTGGGGCGTCGTGGCCGAAAAATACCGCATCATCATCTTCGGTCGCTATCCGTACGACGACCAGTGGCGCCCACTGGTGGCGACGCTCGTCATGCTGGCCATGCTGGTGGGCAGCTGCACCCGCGCTTTCTGGAAGGTCTGGCTGCTGCCGGCATGGATCGTGACACTGGCAGTCTTTTTCACGTTGATGTATGGCGACGTACTGGGACTGGAAAAGGTCGAGACCGACCGCTGGGGTGGTCTTCCGCTGACCATCATGCTGTCGGTGCTGTCGATGATGATGGCCTTCCCGATCGCCATGGTGGTGGCACTGGGCCGGCGCTCCAGCCTGCCGGCCATTCGCACCGTTTGCACCATCTATGTCGAGTTGATCCGTGGCGTGCCGCTCATCTCGGTGCTGTTCATGGCGTCATTCATGTTTCCGCTGTTCATGCCGGCCGGCATGTCGATCGATGTCCTGGTGCGGGTGATCATCGGCATCACGCTGTTTGCCGCGGCCTACATGGCCGAGGTCATCCGTGGCGGCTTGCAGGCGATTCCCAAGGGGCAGATCGAAGCAGCGGCAACGCTGGGCCTGTCTTATTGGCAGACCCAATACAAGATAGTGCTGCCGCAGGCATTGGCCATGGTGGTACCCAGCATCATGAACAACTTCATCAGCCTGTTCAAGGACACCTCGCTGGTCACGATCGTCAGCCTGTACGAACTCACCGGCGCGCTCGGCCTGGCGCTGAACTCCGACGCCAACTGGCGGCCATTCAAGATTGAAGGCTACCTGTTCATTGCCCTGATCTATTTCGCGTTCTGCTTCTCGATGTCGCGCTACAGCGTCTGGGTCGAGAAGCAGGTCAACAAGGGCAAGGCGCGTTAGGCGCCACAGCCCGGGACGCCACCCCTTACCCGTATCCGGATCCACACCATGGCAGAACCCATCATCGTCTTCGACAAGCTCAACAAGTGGTACGGCAACAATTTCCACGTGCTGCGCGATATCGACCTGAGCGTGGCGCTTGGCGAGCGCATTGTCATCTGCGGC
>JBBRVD010000138.1:0-10128 GCA_038247175.1 Burkholderiales bacterium
CGCCAATCACTCGGGCGCCGCGCTCTTCAACCAACGCGGTGAGCTGGTGGGTGTCGGCAGCCTGCTGGTGGGCGATGCCATGGGCGGGAGCCGGCGGCTACCCGGCAACATGTTCGTCCCGGTGGACTTGCTCAGGCCCATACTCGATGAAATGCGGGTGTCCGGCAGCAGCAAGACCAGCCACCGGCCCTGGTTGGGTGTGACGTCGGCCGAACAATCGGGCCGGGTCCAGATCGTCCGGGTCAACAAGGACAGCCCAGCGCAAAAGGCCGGGCTGCAGCCGGGCGACCTGGTGCTGGCGGTGGACGGCACCAAGGTCGCCACGCTGGAGGGTTTCTACAAGAAAGTGTGGGATCGCAAAGACCCCGAAGGCGAGGTATCGTTGACCGTTTTGCAAGGCGCAGACATCAAGACCATCCGCGTCCGCGCCGTTGACCGCATGCGATCGATGCACAAGCCTGCGGGGGTCTGAGCCGGGTCGACAAAACGGCCGGCGGCAGGCCGGCTCAATCGCGTTGCAACCCGTCGGAGACGGTTGGGTATTGCAGACGCAGCCGCAACTCGCGTTTGAGTCGGGTGTTATCCATCTGTCGTGATTCACGCATGAAACTGAGCAGGCCCAGCGCGAGTTGCGTCGTGGCGGCCTCTCGCGTGATCCGCGGCGGCCGGGGCAGGCCATACAGGTCGGCGGCAAGGTCAAAATAGTCGCCCATGCGCAATCGTGTGTCGTCGTTGACGTTGTAAATGCGTTGCGGCTGCGTGCGCCAAAGGGCTGTGATGCAGGCGCGCGCGAGGTCGTCGGCATGGATATGGTTGGTGAACACGTCGTCCTGGTTGCGCAGTACAGCCGTGCCAGCCAGCAGACGCTTGCGCGGCGTGCCGCCTTCGCGGTCTTCGGCGTAAATGCCGGGCACGCGCAGGATTCCGGTTCGCACGCCTGCAGAGCGGCCGAGGAAACGCACCGCTGCTTCGGCATCGCTGCGCCGGCGCGCACGCGGCGTCTCGGCACGCGGGGGCCGGGTCTCGTGCACCACCTGCCCACCGCAGTCGCCATAAACCCCGCTGGTCGAGGCGTACACCAACGTGCTCGGCGGGCTGCGCAATCGCAACGCACGCACGAGTGCGCGGGTACGGGTGTCGGCCCAGCCCTCGGCAGGTGGCGGCGCCAGGTGCAGCACACGGTCGGCAATGCCGGCGATGCGGCGCAGCGTCGCGGGTCGGTCCAGGTCGCCTTGCAGCACATGCACGCCCCGTGCTCGCAGTGCTGGCGCCCGCGCGCCACTGGCTGTGAGTACGGTCAGCTGCAACCGCCCGCGCAGTCGGTCTACGACACGCATGCCGATGTCGCCGCAACCCACGATCAAAAGGCGCGGGCGGCGAAAACGTGAGGGCAGTGCGCCCAGGGGGTTCATGTTTGAGGGCAAAATCGGAGCTTCCACCATTTGAGACTTCCCGAGGATACCGAACAGATGACCTTCCAGCTCTCGATCCTGCCTAGCGGGCGCACCTTCACCGTCAACGAGGGCGAAGCCATGCTCAGTGCCGGCATCCGCCAGGGCATCGGTCTGCCCTATGGCTGCAAGGACGGTGCCTGCGGCTCCTGCAAGTGCAAGAAGATCGAGGGCACCGTCATTCATGGCCCGCATCAGAGCAAGGCGCTCAGCGACGAGGAGGAAGCCAACGGCTATGTGCTCACCTGCTGCGGCATACCCCAGAGCGACGTGGTGCTTGAGTCGCGCCAGGTCACCGAAGCCGGCGCATTCCCGATCCGCAAGATGCCGGCGCGTGTCGGAGCGTTCCAGCGGGCATCGCACGACGTAATGGTCATACAGCTGCAGTTGCCAGCCAACGACCCCTTCGTCTACCACGCCGGTCAGTACATCGAGTTCATCATGCGTGACGGCAACCGGCGCAGTTATTCGATGGCCAACGCGCGCCACAACGGTCCCGGTGTCGAACTGCACATCCGTCACATGCCAGGCGGCAAGTTCACCGACCATGTGTTCAGCAACATGAAGGAGAAGGAAATCCAGCGCGTCGAGGGCCCGTTCGGCAGCTTCTACCTGCGCGAGGATTCCGAAAAACCCATGGTGCTGCTCGCCTCGGGAACCGGTTTTGCGCCAATCAAGGCGCTGATCGAACACATGCAGTTCAAGGGCATCACCCGCCCTGCCACCTTGTACTGGGGCGGTCGCCGCCCGGAAGACCTGTACATGCAAGACTGGGTCCAGGAGAAGATGCGCGAGATGCCCAACTTGCAGTATGTGCCAGTGATCTCCAACGCCATGCCGCAAGATGCCTGGGTCGGCCGTACCGGCTTCGTGCACAAGGCGGTACTCGAGGATTTCCCCGACCTGTCCGGCTACCAGGTCTATGCCTGTGGCGCGCCCATCGTCATTGACTCGGCGCGCCTCGACTACAGCGAACTCGCCGGCCTGCCGGAAGACGAGTTCTACGCCGACTCCTTCATTACCGAGGCGGACAAGGCCGGGGCTTGACCACGCTCCAGACCGGGGCGGGCGGCTGGGTCCGTGATCCTCACCCAGACCGGCCCGCCTGTCGGTGCAGACCCGGCTCCTGAAGGGCTCGCTCGCTCGCTGAGGCAAAATCGCGGCATGAAACACCTCCACAACACGCTCTCCACGCTAGCCGGAGCGGCAGCTTTGGTCGCTTGCCTGGCAATGGCTCCACTGACCGCCTCGGCCCAGGCCAAGACCATCCGTATCATCGTGCCATACGGCCCGGGCGGCCCGATCGACGTGACTTCGCGCCTGCTGGCTGAACGCGTCAAGGACAGCCTGGGAACCGTCATCGTCGAGAACAAGCCCGGCGGCGGCGGCAACATCGGCGTCGACCTGGTGGCCAAGTCAGCGCCCGATGGCACGACCATCGGCATCGCTGCCGTGGCCACCCACGCCATCAACCCCTGGCTATACAGCAAGATGCCATTCGACGCGGAGAAGGATTTCGCGCCGGTCACGCAACTCGTGCGGGTGCCCAACGTGCTGGTGCTCAATGCCGATACGGCCCAACGCCTGTCGATCAACAGCCTGGCCGACCTCATCCGGTACGCCAAGGCCAACCCGGGCAAGCTCAACTACGGCTCCGGCGGCAACGGCAGCGGTGGCCACCTGGCCGGCGAAATGTTCAAGGCGCAAGCCGGCATTTTCGCGGTACATATCCCGTACAACGGAGGCAACCCGGCGCAACTCGCGTTGCTGTCGGGCCAGGTCGACTTCAACTTCGACAACCTGGCCACGGCGTCGGCCAACATCAAGTCCGGCAAGCTCAAGGCGCTGGCGGTCACCACCGCCAAACGCAGCCCGGTTCTGCCCGATGTGCCGGCGGTCGCCGAGACACTGTCCGGTTTCGAGGTCGACACCTGGTGGGGTCTGGTAGTGCCAGCGGGCACACCGAAGGATGTGGTGGCCCGGCTCAATCAGGCCTTCGTCGCCGCGCTCAACAGCCCCGAGGCCCGGAGCCGTTTTGCGACGCTGATGGCCGAACCGGTGCCGACCACGCCCGAGCAGTTTGGCGCCTTCATGAATGCAGAACGCGCCAAATACGAGAAGGTCGTGAAGGCCTCAGGCGCCAAGGTCGACTGAGCGACCTCCGGCCTTGCCGGCCGCCAATGCAACCAGCGGCCTGCCGGTGAAGGTCAGGTCGATACGGTTGCGCCCCGCCTCGTGCCGGTAGCGGAACGCATCGGCCAGCCGAAACACCATCAGCAGACCCAACCCGCCCGGTGGCCGCTGGTGCAACGGATTGGCCGTTCGCAGCAAGGCCTCGTCGATCCGTGCGATCGGGTCGAAGGGCGTCAGCGCGTCCTCGTAACGCACTTGCAGCGCTCCAGCCTGACTGTGCGCGGCCAGCCAGCACATGGCCGCGGGCGACTGGGTCGCGTGGCCGTGCACGATGGAGTTGGTCAACAGTTCCTCGAGTGCGGTCTCGGCCCGCAACAACGCAGCTCCGTCGCAGCCAGGTGCCCTGGCCTGCAGATGCGCAGCCATCGCGCCCAGGGATTCCAGGCGCGCAGGAAAGCGGTATAGTGGCTCGTCACGCATTGGCATTGAATTAGAACAGCCATTCGGAGGTGGAGCAAATGAACATCCGCAAATACGCCACGGTCTGCGCAGTGTTGCTGGCACAACTGCCGGTTGGGGCCGCGGAAGAAGCCGGCATGGTCAAGATCAGCAAGGGCGCGGTCATGGTGGAGCGCGACAGCCGCCAGTTGCCGGCGCCGGTCGGTACCCGCATCTTCAGCAACGACCGGGTCAAGACCGGCTCCGACGGATCGATCGGCATCACACTGCGCGACAATACCTTGTTGTCGGCTGGCCCCAACTCCACCGTCGACCTCACCAGATTCAGCTTCGACAGCACGACCCACGCCGGCGCGATCGATGCCACGGTCCGGCGTGGCACCTTGTCGGTAATTTCCGGCAAGATCGCCAAGGCCAGCCCCGAGGCAGTGCGGTTTTCGGCCCCCGGCATGACATTAGGTGTGCGCGGCACCAGTTTTGTCATTGATGCCGGGCCGTAGGCAGGTGCCATGCTGCTGTTTGCCGCCGGCCTGGCCGGCATTCTGTTCCTGGGGCTGAACGCCCAGCCCACCAGCACCGTCGTGTTGCTGCCCGACGCCGACGGCCGCGCTGGCGCACTCGAATTGCGCACCGAGGCGACGAGCCAGTCCCTCGATACAGCCTATGCCAGCGCCACCAGCACGGCCCTCGGCTCCTTCGTCACCCGCACCGAAGATCCCGATACGGTGCGCCGGCGTTACATGCAGACACTGGCGGCACGGCCCAGCATGCCGGTGTCCTTCCTGCTGCAGTTCGAGTTCGGCTCGGCGCAGGACATCACTCCCGCGTTCCAACCGGTGCTTCGGCAGTTACTGGCATCGCTGGCCGACTACCCCGCCCCCGAAATCACAGTCATCGGCCATACCGACCGCGTTGGTAGCCTGCAGGACAACGACCGCCTGTCGCTGCAACGCGCACAGACCGTGCGCGACCTGCTGGTTCAGGCGGGCGTGGATCCATCGATGGTCACGATCGCCGGCCGGGGCGAGCGCGAACCCGCCATGCCCACGGGCGACGAGGTGGCTCGGGCGGAGAACCGCCGCGTCGAGATCAACCTGCGCTGAGAGCGCGAGAGCGTGAGCCGTACAGGCTCGTGAGCCAGTCCCGTATCAGCGCGCGACAGCGCCGGCTGGGCCAAGCCAGTGCACCACCAGGATGGCGAGGTCATCCGAGGCCTCCGCTCCGGCGACGAAACGCCCCACGTCCTGGCGCAGAGTCTGCACGATGGTGCCCGCCCCGCCATCGCCGGCCAGGCCCAGCGCCTGGCACATGCGGGCGTTGCCGTACAACTCGCCCGCGGCGTTGGCCGCTTCGGTGATGCCGTCGGTGACCATGCACAACCGCTCACCCGGCGCCAGCCGAAGGCGCTGCACGGTATAGGCGAAGTCGTCCAGTACGCACAGGGGCGGACCGCCTGCCCCGGGGGCCGCCACGACTTGCCGTGGCGCCTGCTGCCCATCCAGGCGCCACGGCGCATCGTGGCCGGCGTTGACCAGTTCCAGCTCGCCAGTGGCGACGTCCAGCACACCGAGCAACATGGTCACGAACAGCGTCTCGACATTGCCGCTGGCCAGGTCCTGGTTGGCGGCCGACACGATTTCCGAAGGACCGCCCGGCAAACGCGTCGCGAAGCTGCGCGACAAGGCCCGGGTGACGGCCATGAACAGGCTGGCCGGCACACCCTTGCCAGAGACGTCACCGATCAGGAAACACAGTCGTCGGTCATCGATCATGAAGAAGTCGAACAGATCCCCGCCCACCTCGCGTGCCGGCTCGATCAGCGCGCTGACCGCAAATCGGGTCTCGCCCGGGAACGCGGTGCCGGCATCGGGCAGGGAACCGAGCTGGATCCGCCGCGCTGCCTCCATCTCTCCGGCCAGGCGCGCCGACTCCTCGCGCAATACGTGTTCAGCCGCGGCCAGGCGCCGGTTGTCGCGCTGCACCTCGAGCGTCGAGCTCGACACCAGGCTAGCCAGCACAGCGGCAAAACCGATCGACATGGCGGCGCCGTCGAACAACCAGCCCTGCGCGTGAAACAACCAGAATCCGGCCGCCACCAGCGCGGTGCAGACCAGCGCTACCCACCAGCCAACGCGACGCGGCCGCCGCTGGCCACTCGCATCGAGCCGCGCCAGCGCCGGCGGTACCAGCAGGACCATCAGGCCGCCCAGCCCGAGCAGCAGCGCGAATTCGACATGCGCCATCCACCAGGGCCGCAACAACATGCGGCCATCGAGCAGGCTCTCGAGCAGCTGTGCCTGGATCTCGATGCCGGCCACGCTCTCGCCCAGCGGCGTCACGCGCCGATCGTTCAAGCCCGAGCCGGTCAGGCCGATCAGCACCAGCTTGCTGTGCAAGGCATCGGCGGCGACCCGGCCCGCCAGCAGGTCGACCGCTGCGATGTTGCGCGATTGCGCACCCTGGGCCTCGGGCGCGAAATGCAGCCAGACGTCGCCGCCGGCCTGTGTCGGCACTGTCAGGTCCGCCACGGACATCGCGCGCACGCCATGCCGGTCCACAAGTATGTCGATCGCAGGGCTCGCAGTGGCCACCCGCAGCATCTCCATGGCCAGCGAAGGCGCTGGCAGCTGCCCCACCGCCGAGGCCAGCGGTATGCGGCGTACGACTGCGTCCTCGCGCACCGACACCAAGGCCTGCCCCCGCGCAGCCGACTGCAGCTGCGGCAGGCTGGCCAGCACATAGGGGTAACGGTCCAGGTACAACAAGGCGTCGTCGCCACGCAGCCGCATCGGTGCGATCTGCAGGCCGTCCGAGGTGCTGAAGGTCGCAAAGTTGAAACCCGCCGCACCCAGCACCGTCGGCGCGCTGCGCAGAGCCTGCGCCAGTCGGGCATCGTGCGGCGGCAGGCGCCGCAGCGCATCGGCCAGGGCCGACTGGTCGGCTGGCAACCGGTCCGCCACCCGCTCGGGCGAGGTCTGGTCGGCCTCGGGCATGTAGATATCCAGTCCAATCGCGGCCGGCTGGTAACGCGCGACGGCATCGACCAGTTCGGCCAGCTGGCTGCGGGGCCAGGGCCACTGGCCGATCAGCTTGAGACTGTTCTCGTCGATACCGATCACGGCCACTGTCTGAGCCTGGCGCAGCCGAGGCATCGCGCGCTGGTACGCGTCGAACAGCAATAGCTGCACGCCAGCCGCAGGCCGCCCAAGCGTAGCGATCCAGGTGTCGAGGCCAGCGTCCAGACGCTGGTTCGGCGCGCGCAGGGTGTGGGCTCCGATCAGCAGTGCGAAGAACAGCAGCAGCAGCAACGCCGCGGCGCGGCCGCGCCGATACAGGACGATTCGGCCGAACAGCGTATCCGGTTCGTCCTGGCCCCCGGGGCGGCCATCGTCCGGCACGCCGGGCGTCACAGGCTCAGCTCGAGACCGTCGTAGGCCGAGAGCACCTCCAGCACATGACCGTCACGCGTGATCTGCTCGAAACGCCGCGTCTGTTCGAGAATCTGCGCAATCTGGCGATCGGAATAGGCAGGCTCGTGGTGGAACATCACCAGCCGCTTGACACGCGCCGCATGGCACAACTCGACACCGACAATGTTGCTGGAGTGGCCCCAGTCCGCCTTGACCGAGATCGCGTCAGCCAGCGAATACATGGCATCGAACACCACCACGTCGGCCTGGTCGAAGAAAGCGATGAAGCCGGCGCGTTCTTCCTCGTCCTCGAGCCGGTGCTCGGAGTCCGTCGAATACACCAGGCACTTGCCGGCGCGCTCGAAACGCCAGCCATAGGAATCTCCGGCATGGCGCTGCGCATGGGCGACGACACGGGTTCCGTCGACCTCGAACGCCGCACCAGGCGTAGCGACATGGAACTCGAACTGGGCGGAAAACTGGTCGAACCGCACCGGAAACGACGGCTCGGCCTGCTGGCGCCGCAACGCAAACTCGGCATGCGGATGGCAGGTGTGAACCACGATGCGGTTGCCTGAAATATAGACCGGCGTGAAGAAAGGCAGGCCCATGATGTGGTCCCAGTGCAGGTGCGACAGGAACACATGGTAGGTCTGGGGCGATTGGGGGCCGTACCGGGCCAGCATCTGCTGCCCCAGCGCGCGCACCCCGGTGCCCAGATCAAGCACGATATGCTCCGCCGCGCCGGTCTCGATCTGCAGGCAGGATGAATGCCCGCCGAAGGTGCCAGCGACGTCGAAACCCAGTGCGTCGACATAGGCCTCGATCGCGGTTGGGTCGGCGAGATCGATCGCCCCGGCCCCCTGCAGCGCACGCACGATCTTGGCCCGCACATCGGGCGCGGTCAAAGATACCGGGATCGAGCCGCGCGTGCCCCAGCAAACTAGTTTCATGGATACAGCTCGGCTGCTGCCGCGGCAACGTCGGGGAAGACCGTCAGTACCAGGTTGAAGTGGCTGACCTGAAACACCTCGGCGACGATCGGCGTCAACGCAGCGATCGCGATCCGCCCTTGCTGGGCCTTGACCTGCTTGGCCGCCAGCAGCAAAACGCGCAAACCCACGCTGCTGATGTACACGACGCCAGAGAACTCCAGCACCAACGGGGAACCCTGGGGCGTGCAGGTCAGCAAATGCGGCGCCAGCGCGGCCTCGAAATCCTTGGCCTGAGAGTGGTCCAGCCGCCCACTCACCCGGAGCACGCGGATCGCGCCCACATTGTCAGTCGACACGTCCATGCAAACCTCGCATTGTTGGAACCGGCTTTCAGTATAGCCACGCGGTTTATAGTGCAGGCTTGTTCACTCGCATGCGATCGACACCATGAAGACCAAAGCCGCCGTTGCGTGGAAAGCAGCCACCCCCCTGACCATCGAGACCGTTGACTTGCAAGGACCGAAATTCGGCGAAGTGCTGGTCGAGATCAAGGCCTCCGGCATCTGCCATACCGACTACTACACCTTGTCCGGCGCCGATCCGGAAGGCCTGTTCCCTGCGATCCTGGGCCATGAGGGTGCCGGTATCGTGGTCGACATCGGCCCGGGCGTGACCGGTCTGAAGAAGGGTGACCATGTCATTCCCCTGTACACGCCGGAATGCCGCCAGTGCAAGTTCTGCCTGTCGCGCAAGACCAACCTGTGCCAGCTGATCCGCGGCACCCAGGGCAAAGGCCTGATGCCCGATGCCAGCAGCCGCTTCAGCCTGGACGGCAAGCCCATCCTGCATTACATGGGAACCTCGACGTTCAGCAACTACACCGTCGTGCCCGAGATCGCGTTGGCCAAGATCCGTGAGGACGCGCCGTTCGACAAGGTCTGCTACATCGGTTGCGGCGTGACCACCGGAATCGGCGCGGTGTTGTTCACGGCCAAGGTCGAGGCCGGCGCCAATGTGGTCGTGTTCGGTCTCGGCGGCATCGGCCTGAACGTGATCCAGGGCGCCAAGATGGTGGGTGCAGACAAGATCATTGGAGTGGACATCAACCCCGCACGGGAGGCCATGGCGCGCCAGTTCGGCATGACGCATTTCATCAACCCCAAGGATCTGCAGGCCGCCGGCGAGAACCTGGTGGACCGGATCGTTCAGCTGACCGACGGCGGCGCCGACTACAGCTTCGAGTGCATCGGCAATACGAAGATCATGCGCCAGGCGCTGGAGTGCACCCACAAGGGCTGGGGACGCAGCATCATCATCGGCGTGGCCGAGGCAGGAGCCGAAATCAGCACGCGGCCGTTTCAGCTGGTGACCGGTCGGAAATGGGAAGGTTCCGCGTTCGGCGGCGCGCGCGGTCGCTCGGATGTGCCGCGTATCGTGGACTGGTACATGGAGGGCAAGATCAACATCGACGACCTGATCACCCACACCATGCCTCTGGAAGACATCAACAAGGGTTTCGACCTGATGAAACGCGGCGAGTCGATCCGCGGCGTGGTGGTGTACTGATCGCTGCGGCCGCTGATGCGGCCCTTATACCGGTGCCGGCCCGTTCCCGGCTCGTTCCCGGACCGGAGCAGTCCCGTGCGCTTATTGCGGGCCCGGACCGCGGCCGGCAATGTGCCGGAACGTGATGCGGCCCTTGGTCATGTCGTAGGGCGACAACTCGATCGACACCTTGTC
>JBBRVD010000139.1:0-10108 GCA_038247175.1 Burkholderiales bacterium
GAACGCGCCGGCTCAGGGATAGCGTCTCGATACCGTCTGCGCCACGCAGACCGGCTTGACCGAGCCCTCCTTCTCGACCACGACATCCCAGACCATCTGCATGCCGTTGTTGTCGATCGGGTCGCTCGACACCAGTGTGAGCCGCCCTCGCAAACGACTGCCCACCGGCACCGGTGCCATGAAACGCACCTTGTTCAGCCCGTAGTTGATTCCCATGCCGACCTGCTCGATCGCCAGCGCGGCATCGAAGAAACGCGGCACCATCGACAAAGTCAGGAATCCGTGTGCAATCGGCGCCCCGAACGGCCCGGCCGCGGCCCGGGCCACGTCAACGTGAATCCACTGGTGGTCCCCCGTCGCCTGCGCGAACTGGTTCACCTGGTCCTGGGTCACGGTGATCCAGTCGCTGACGGCCACTTCCTGCCCGACATGGGCGCCGAGATCGGACAGGGTCTTGAAAATCTTCTTGGGCATGGTGGATGGGGACAGGGTTGTGGATGGCCGCTACGCGTCGAGCCAGCGGCAGATCGGCTGCCATTGCTCCAGGTCTTTCTCGAAGCGCCCGGGTGCCACGTCGAACAGGGTCAGGCCGTGCGCGGCCAGATGCACATAGTTCTGGGTGTCGCGCAGGTAACCCAGCGCCGGCACGTCGAGCGAGTCGACAAATGCGTGCAGCTTCTCAGCGGCGATGGTACGGGCATCCACCCGCATGCCGACCAGCGCGATCTTGCTGTTGTCGACATGCTTGTTTGCCGCCAGCTCATCGAGGAAGGCCCGGGTCGCAAAGATGTCGAACACGCTGGGCTGCACCGGCACCAGAACCTTATCGGCCATCTTCATGACGTCCTTGAAACGCCAGCCGTGCAACCCGGCCGGGGTGTCGACCACCACATGGGTCGTGCCCTTGGGTGGGCGCGCGATCAGGTCGGCGTTGATGTCCCAGGTCTGTATCGGCCGGGCGGATGCCGGGCGCAGGCCCAGCCACAGTCGGGACGACTGTTGCCGATCCGCGTCGCCGAGCATCACCGACTGGCCGCGTGACGCAAAATATCCCGCAACGTGGGTGGACAGGGTGGACTTGCCCACGCCCCCCTTCGGATTTGCTACAACAACGACTGGCATCGAATGGCTCCTGCGACCGCAACTGCACAACATGTTAGCCGCATGGCCATGCGCCAGGACGGCTCCCCGCAACCGCGTGGCCTGACCGGACGCCCATGACGCGCTGACGCCCCCATGGACCACACACCCGCCTGGCTGCTCAACAGCTTCATCTACCTCAGCGCCGCGGTGATCGCCGTGCCGCTGTCCAAGGCGCTCGGCCTGGGCGCGATCATCGGCTACCTGGCTGCCGGCATGGCCATCGGCCCCTGGGGGCTGGGTCTGGTGACGAACGTTCAGGATATCCTGCATTTCGCCGAGTTCGGCGTGGTGCTGATGCTGTTCCTGGTCGGGCTGGAACTGGAGCCCAAACGCCTGTGGAGCATGCGCCGGCCGATCTTCGGCTGGGGCAGCGCCCAAATGCTGGCCTGCGCGCTGCTGTTGACGGGTATGGCGGTGCTGTTGGGCGTGGGCTGGCAGGTGGCGCTGGTGGCCTCGCTCGGCCTGGCGCTGTCGAGTACGGCCATCGCGCTGCAGGTGATGGCCGAGCGCAACCTGATGCCCACCAGCAGTGGACGCGCCGCCTTTTCCATCCTGCTGTTCCAGGACGTCGCGGCGATTCCGATCCTGGCCCTGTTGCCGTTGCTGGCGGTGGGCGCCGCCGACACATCGCATGCCTCCGTGGCAGGCCATCCGGCGCTGGAGGCGGCCCGCATCGTGGGCGTCATCGGCGCCATCGTGCTGGGGGGCCGGTTGCTGCTGCGTCCGCTGTTTCGCTGGATCGCACGCTCTCGCACACCGGAAATCTTCACCGCAGCCTCCTTGTTGCTGGTCGTGGGCATCGCCAGTCTGATGCAACTGGTCGGCCTGTCGATGGCGCTGGGCGCCTTCCTGGCCGGCGTGCTGCTGGCCGAGAGCGAATACCGGCGCGAACTGGAAACCGACATCGAACCCTTCAAGGGCCTGCTGCTGGGCCTGTTCTTCATCGCCGTTGGCATGAGCATCGATTTTGGCGTGCTGATCGCCTCGCCAGGACTGATGGCGGCGATCGTGGCCGGTTTCCTGCTGCTCAAGTGCCTGGTCATCTACGGGCTGGCCACGCAGATGGGGTTACCGTTCCAGGACCGGCCGGTGTTCACGCTGCTGCTGGCGCAAGGCGGCGAATTCGCATTCGTCGTGTTTCAGGCGGCCGCCGGTGCCCGGTTGTTCGACGCCCAGACCGCGTCGCTTCTGATAGGCGCGGTTGCGGTGTCAATGCTGGTCTCGCCGCTACTGCTGGTGGCAACCGACAAATGGCTGCTGCGGCGTTTCGCCAAGCGACAAAGCACCGTGCAACTGGAGGAGATATCCGAGCAGCGGCAGGCGCCGGTGCTGATTGCCGGCTTTGGGCGTTATGGCCAGATTGTCGCGCGCATGATGCTGGCCGAGGGCGTTGAATGCACTGTACTCGAGCATGACGCCGAGATGGTCGAGGCGGCGCGCAGCTTCGGCTACCAGGTGTTCTACGGCGACGCATCGCGGCTCGACCTGCTGCGCACCGCCGGCGCTGCCACCGGCACGGTACTGCTGGTGGCGGTCGACGACGTCGAGCAGTCGCTCAAGATCGTCGACCTGGCGCAGGCCCATTTTCCAAATTTACAGATCGTAGCCCGCGCGCGCGACGTCACGCACTGGAACCAGCTGCGCGAGCGCAACGTGATGCTGGTGCAACGCGAAATGTTCGAGTCCAGCCTGCGCAGCGGGCGCAGCGTGCTCGAACTGCTGGGCAGCAGCCCCGAGGATGCCGACGTGACCGCAAGGCGGTTCCGTACGCACAACCTCGAGCTGTTCGAGCAGATGCATCCGTACTACAAGGATCGCGCCAAGATGATCGCGGCAGTCAAGCAAGGACGCCAGCAACTCGAGGCCCAGATGGCGCGAGAACGGCTGGAGCGGACGCGGCGCAAGGCGCAAGAACCATCGGACCGGCAGCCCGAATCCGATCAGGCAATCGAAGACGGGGACCATGCGGGATCCGGCTCTACACCGGCGCAAGCCACGCAACCCACGCCAACTTGACCCCGGTCAGGAACATACCCGGGTACACCCAACGGTAGAACAATCGCTGGTCGATGCGCCGTGCCAGCCGCACCGCCAATCCAGACGCCGTGTACCAACTGGCGGCCGCATGCCGGCCCTGGCATACCGGCGGCGGGCACAATACTGGTCATGCTGATGCAACCGTCTCAAGCCGATGTCCGGCGCTTCTTCTGCGGTGTCCACACCAAGGCCCGCGCCGGCCAGCCTCTCGATGCGATCGAGACCCTGGCCAGCGGCTGGATCGCCGAACATCTGGAGTACCACGCGGAACTGGCAGACCTTGACACAGCGCTGCGCTCGATGCAGGAGGTGAGTGACAGCCGCACCAACCCCTTCCTGCATCTGTCCATGCATCTGTCGATCAGCGAACAGTGCTCGATCGACCAGCCGCGTGGCATTCGCCAGGCCGTGGAGTTGCTGGCACACCGGCGCAACTCGCTGCACGAGGCGCATCACGCGGCCATGGACTGCCTGGGAAAGATGATCTGGGAAAGCCAGCGCGCCGGTCGCGCACCGGATGGCAATGCCTATATCGACTGCGTGCAACGGCATGCCACCCGCGACTGACCGCGCACCGCGCGGCTCAGGAGAAAGTTACTTGAATTTGGCCTGCGGCACGGTCCGCAGCTCACCCGGCAGCGAATGCACATATTTCGCCAGCACCTTGAGTTCGGCATTCGTGAACTGCTTGGCGATGCCGGCCATCACGCCGTTGGATCGGCCCCAAGTGGCGTGGCCCTCGGCCTTGTATGACTTCAATGCAACGAACGTATAGTCCGCGTGCTGCCCGGCAATCTTGGGATAGGACGGGTCGATCGGCTTGTTGAGGTTCTCGCCGTGGCAGGAGGCGCAGGCGCCCTTGGCCAAAAGCTCGGCCACCTTGCCCGTGGCGGGTGTGGGCACCGCCGGCGGCGGTGCGGCCCCTTCGATCTTGCCGCTGGCCTCGTAGTAAGCGGAAATGTCAGCGATATCCTGCTCCGTCAGCCCCTCGGAAACGCCGCGCATCGTCGGGTGCTTGCGCTCGCCCTTCTGGTAGGCCAACAAGGACGCGGCAATGTACTTGGCGCCCTGACCGGAGATCATCGGGACCTTGTAGACTTCCGGAAAGCTGGCCTGGTACCCCTTGATGCCGTGACAGCCGATACACATTGCAATCTTGCCTGCGCCTTTCGCCGCATCGCCCCTGGCCTCCTGTGCATTCGCGGATGACATCGTCACGGACGCGATGAGAAGCAACAGCAGGGACGACAACAACTTATTCATTTTGCGCGGACAATCGATGATGGGCAGGGGATCAGACAACCACAACGATTATATCGACCCGCCTTTCCTCATCGACCAGCGCTGTCGCCATCACGTCAACTCCACATGAAATTCCACGGAACCAAGAATTACGTCGCCACCCAGGACCTGATGTTGTCGGTCAACGCGGCCATCACCCTCAGGCGCCCCTTGCTCGTCAAAGGCGAGCCCGGCACTGGCAAGACCATGCTGGCAGAGGAGGTGGCCTCGGCCATGAACCTGCCGCTGCTGCAGTGGCATGTCAAGTCGACCACCAAGGCGCAGCAGGGCCTGTACGAGTACGACGCCGTCAGCCGCTTGCGCGATTCGCAGCTGGGCGACGAGAAGGTCAAGGACATCCACAATTACATCGTGCGCGGCGTGTTGTGGCAGGCGTTCACCGCCGAAGAACCAGTGGCGCTGCTGATCGACGAGATCGACAAGGCCGACATCGAGTTCCCGAACGACCTGCTGCGTGAAATCGACCGCATGGAGTTCTACTGTTACGAGACCCGCGAGCTGGTGCGCGCCAAGCACCGGCCTCTGGTGTTCATCACCTCCAACAACGAGAAGGAACTGCCCGACGCCTTCCTGCGCCGCTGCTTCTTTCACTACATCAAGTTTCCAGACGCCGAGACGATGCAAAGCATTGTCGACGTGCATTTCCCCGGGCTCAAGAAAGAATTGCTCAACGCGGCAATGAAGACCTTTTACGACGTACGCAACCTGCCGGGATTGAAGAAGAAACCATCGACGAGCGAATTGCTCGACTGGCTCAAGCTGCTGCTGGCCGAGGAAATCCCCGCCGAGGCACTGCACAACAAGGACGAGAAGGTCGCGGTGCCCCCGCTGGTGGGCGCGCTGCTCAAGAACGAGCAAGACGTGACCTTGTTCGAAAAGCTGGTTTTCATGCAACGGCACAACCGCTGAGACAATGGAGTCCACGATGGCCTTCGCGGAACCATTGACCCTGCGCGGACAACACGCCACCCTCGAGCCGCTCGGCCTGCAACATGCCGACGGAGCCGTCGAGGCGGTGCGCGACGGCCGCTTGTGGGAACTCTGGTACACCGCGATTCCATCTCCCGAGACCGTACACGCCGAGATCCGCCGCCGGCTCGACCTGCAGTCCACGGGGTCCATGCTGCCGTTCGCGGTACGCACCCCCGACGGCCGCTTTGCCGGCATGACGACTTACATGAACATCGACGCGGCCAACCGCCGGGTCGAGATCGGCTCCACCTGGTATCGCAAGAGTGTGCAGCGCAGCGCGCTCAACACCGAATGCAAGCTGATGCTGCTGACGCACGCGTTCGAACAACTGGGGTGCATCGCGGTCGAGTTCCGTACTCATTTTTTCAACCACCAGAGCCGACGCGGCATCGAGCGTCTGGGCGCCAAACTCGATGGGGTGCTGCGCAGCCATCAGGTTGCACCGAATGGCAGCCTGCGCGATACCGCGGTCTACAGCATCATTGCCGGCGAGTGGCCAACGGTGCGTGCGCACCTGCAGTTCCAACGGGTCAAGCCCCGGGATTGAGGAGCTCAACTTCATGCTGATCGACTTCTTCTACACCTTGCGCTCGGCCAAGCTGCCGGTGTCGGTCAAGGAATACCTGACCCTGCTCGAGGCGCTCAAGGAAGGCGTCGTCGGCCCGAACACCGACCAGAACGACGACACGCCTGCTCCGACCGGATACAAGATCGACGATTTCTACTACCTCAGCCGCGCCGCGCTGGTCAAGGATGAGAAACACTACGACAAGTTCGACCGCGCCTTCTCCGCCTACTTCAAGGGGGTCGAGTTGCTGGCCGACTTCACGCAAGACGTACCGCTCGAGTGGCTGCGCAAGAACCTCGAACTCAACCTGAGCCCCCAAGAGAAGGCCAAGATCGAGAAGATGGGCTGGGACGAGCTGATGGAGACGCTCAAGAAGCGCTTCGAGGAGCAGAAGGAACGCCATGAAGGCGGCAGCCGGATGATCGGCACCGGCGGCACATCGCCGTTCGGTGCCAACGGTTTCAACCCGCAAGGCATCCGCATCGGCCAGGAAAAAAGTCGCAATCGCAGCGCGGTCAAGGTGTGGGACCAGCGGGCCTACAAGGACTACGACGACACCCAGGAACTGGGCACCCGCAACATCAAGGTTGCGCTGCGCCGCTTGCGCAAGTTCGCGCGCGAAGGACACGAGGAAGAACTCGACCTGGACGACACCATCCGTTCGACTGCGGCCAACGCCGGCTGGCTCGACATCAAGATGGTGCCCGAGCGCCATAACAATGTGAAGGTTCTGCTGCTGATGGACGTCGGCGGCACCATGGACGAACATATCGCGCGGGTGGAGGAGATGTTCTCGGCCACCAAGACCGAGTTCAAGCACATGGAGTTCTATTACTTCCACAACTGCGTCTACGACTTCATGTGGAAGAACAACCGCCGCCGCTTCTCCGAAAAATTCCCGACCTGGGACATCATCCGCAAGTACAACAAGGACTACAAGCTGATTTTCATCGGCGATGCGACGATGAGCCCCTACGAGATCCTGCAACCCGGGGGCAGCGTGGAATACAACAATGAAGAAGCTGGCGCCGAGTGGCTGCAGCGGCTGACCAACGCGTTTCCCAAGTTCGTCTGGATCAACCCGGAGCCACAGGGCGTGTGGCAATACCGCCAGAGTATCAGCGTGATCGGGCAACTGATGAACCAGCGCATGTACCCGCTTACCATCAAGGGTCTGGAAGAGGCCATGCGACTGCTGTCAAAATAGCCGCATGATCAATCGATGGGTAGGCGGGCGAGCGCTCACCGCATTACTTGTTGCCTGCATGCTCGCCACCGGTTGTGCATCGATCGGACAACCGGCAGTCCGCTCCGGCACGGCAGATGCAAAGACAGACACCACGCCTGGCGATGCTGAAGTCCGGGCGTTCGAGGTCGATGTCCGTGCGCCGGACAAGATCGGCGAGTATCTCGAACGGCACCTGGAGCTGATGCGGTACCGCTCGCTGACCGACCTGGACGACACCGAACTCGAACGGCTGGTCGTCGCCGCCGACAGGAACACACGCGATCTGCTGGGCACCCTGGGGTATTTCTCGCCCGAGATCTCCATCGAGCGCGACAAAGCCCTTGCCGGCTCCGGCGCCACGCGCATCGTGCGAATCGCCGTGCAACCCGGCCCGCCCACGCTGGTGCAATCGGTTGCGCTGTCCTTCAGCGGCGACATCGCCGATGACCCAGCGGCGGCGGCGCAACGCCTTGCCATTCAAGACAACTGGGCCTTGTCTGCTGGCAAGCCTTTCACCCAGCAAGCCTGGGACGACGCCAAGACACAAAGCCTGCGCCTGCTCGCCGCCAGACGGTACCCACTCGGTCGCATCGCTGCCAGCCGCGCCGAGATCGATCCGCCGCAACAATCGGCGCGTCTGAGCGCCACGCTCGATTCCGGGCCGGCGTACCGCCTGGGCGCGCTGCAGGTCGAGGGTCTGAAGCGCTACGAACCTGAACTGGTCGAACGCATCGCGCGCCTGCGGCCCGGCAGCGAGTACGATCAAGTGGCGCTACTGGAGGCGCAACAGCGACTGCAGGACAGCGGCCATTTCAACTCGGTGGTGCTGGAGATCGACCCGCAGGGCAATCCGCAGGCGGTGCCGGTGATCGCCACGGTGCGCGAGGCCAAGCGCAGCAACATCCAGCTGGGCGTGGGCATCAGCACCGACAGTGGAGCACGCCTGTCGGCAGAACACACCAACCACCAGATGCCGTTGCTCGGCTGGCGCGCGGTGTCCAGTCTGCTGCTGGACAACGACACCCAGTCGGTTCAAAGCGAATGGACAGCGCCACAAGAGGACGACCTGTGGCAATGGCAGCTCTTCGGGCGACTCAAGAACGAGGACGCAGCCAGCGTCAAGGTGCGCAGCCAGCAACTGCGCGCCGGCCAGCTGCAGCTCGGCGAAGCCATCGACCGCAATGTCTACCTGCAATATGACCGGGCCACGACCACGGGAGTCGGGGTCAACGAGGCGGCGCAAACCATCAGCGCCAACTATGCCTGGACCCGGCGCAGCTTTGACAACCTGCCCTACCCGTCCGACGGCTATGGCCTGGCAGCTGAACTCGGTGGTGGCTACACGCTGGGCAGCCAGCGCGAGCCCTTCGTGCGCGGCCGGCTGAACTGGCTGGGCGTCTGGTCGCTGGCCAGCAGCGGTGATGACCGCCGTAGCTGTGCCCGCGCGGGCCGTATTGCGCTGCGCGCGCAAGCCGGCGCCGTGCTGGCCAAGGACGGCGTCGTGCTGCCCAGCACCCAGCTTTTTCTCACCGGTGGCGACGCGACGGTGCGGGGGTATTCGTTTCACAGCATCGGCGCCGCCGAGGCGAACGGCATCACCACACCGGGCCGATACCTGGCTGGCGCCAGCCTCGAGTGGCAGCGGCCGATCCTGATCGACGGCCGGCCCAGCGACTGGGAAAGCACGGTCTTCATCGACGCGGGCGCGGTCGCCGACAAGACGTCCGAACTCAAGGCCAAGGTCGGCGTCGGCGCCGGTGTGCGTTACCGCAGCCCGGTCGGCCCGCTGCAGCTCGACCTGGCCTATGGCCTGGCGACCCGCAACCTGCGCCTGCACCTGAGTGTCGGCTTCACGTTCTGATGCGTCTGCTGAACCGATTCGCCTTCATCCTGGTCTGGCTGCTCGAGCTGGCGCTGGTGGCCAGCGGCGCGCTGCTGATCGCCGCCTGGTTCTGGAGCGGCACCGATGGCTCGCTGGCCACCACGCTCAAGCAGTTGCAGCCCTACCTGCCGTCTGGTCCGTCGCTGGCGGTGCAAGATGTCAGCGGGACGGTGCGCGGCGGCGGACGTATCGGAAACCTGCGTTGGCAGTCTGGCGGCCTGGATGTGCAGGTTCGCGAGTTGCGTTTCACCTGGGAGCCGCTGGACTTGCTGCAGCGCCGGCTGCGCTTCACGACACTGACGATCGCCGAGTTGCAGATCGACGACCAGCGGCCCGCTTCCACCCCCCAGCCACCGACCGAAGTGGTGCCGCCGCTGGAGCTGGATGTGCCGTTTTCGGTTGGCCGGGTTCGGCTGCCTGGTCCGACACCGGTCGATGTGACGGACATCGGCGGCCGTTACCGGTTCAGTGACAACCGGCACCAGCTGCAACTCGATTCGCTGGCTGTGGCACAGGGCCGTTATGCGGGCCGCCTGAGCTTGCAGGCCCGCGCACCGATGACGCTGGACCTGCAGTTGCAGGGTACCGTCTCGGCGCCGATTGCCCAGGACCGGTCGGTGGCACTGGAGGCAACGGCCACGCTGCGCGGATCCCTGGCCGGGCCCGACGCCCGCCTGGACCTGCTGGCCCAGCTCCAGCCCGGACCGGGCAATACCGGGGCACTGGCCCAGGCGCGCACCATGCGCGCGACGGTGTCGGCGCAGATCAGCCCCTGGGCCGCGCAGCCGATCGTGCGGGCGCAGTCCACGTTCAATCACCTGAACCTGGCCACCTTGTGGCCGGCTGCACCGCGGACCCTGTTGACCGGCAACGCCTGGGTGCGGCCGGTGAGCGCCGGCTGGTTGGTCGATTTCAACCTGATCAATCGCGCTGCCGGCCCCTGGGACAAGGGGCAACTGCCGCTGGACAGCGCCAA